>JBKEAI010000298.1:0-12684 GCA_047972145.1 Microthrixaceae bacterium | reverse complement strand
TCCATGGGCTTCGCCATACCTGGGCAACGCTCGCCATGGAGAAGGGGATTCACACCAAGGTCGTATCCGAGCGCCTCGGACACGCCAACATCTCGGTCACCCTCGACATCTACAGCAAGGTCCGCCCCGCCATGGACGCCGAAGCGGCTGCAGTCGTGGCTGCGGACCTGTTCCGTGGCGCAGCGGTCTCGGACCCGTGACGGACGCCCGATGATCCGGTCTCGAAACCAGCGGGACCAACGACAGGCCGCAGCGCAACCGTGTGGAGGACGTCGAGGCGTGGCTCGATTGCATCGAGGACGATCCGAGCGTCGAGGTCTTCGATGGTGCCGTGCTGCGTGACATCGCTGGCGCTCGCAAGAAGGCTGTGCTGGCCGAGGACGAACTGCGTTCAGCGGTCAGGGCCGCGCGTGCGGAGGGGCACTCATGGACTGAGATCGGTGCGGTGCTCGGCGGGGTGTCAAAGCAGGCTGCCCAACAACGGTTTGGCTGACCGCGTCGCGTTGCTGTCTGGTTCTCAGGCTGTGCTCTCACCGTACGCGAGGCTGACCACGCAGCGACAAGGCACCTGACCATCACTTTGGTTGTTGGCGGCAGACCCTGACCATCTCAACGAACGATGGCCAACCAGGTGGGTGCTACAGAGTTTCGGGAATCTGAGGGATTTCTTTCCCGGGAATGCGACCCGCGCGCGCATAGGTGGGTGTCGGGCGATGTTCGTTCGGCGGCACGACCGGGAGGTATTCGCAATGGACCGATCAACGGTGACAGTGGAGGAGGCTGCGGTGATCCTGGGGATCGCCCGCTCGACGGCGTATGAGTGCGTTCACCGGGGTGAACTGCGGGCAATACGGCTGGGACGGCGCCTCGTTGTGCCCCGATCCGTGGTGGCAGAGATTCTTGGCTCCGAGCCTTGCCCGTCACCCAGTAGTTCCGACAGCGAGCTGCCGCTGTGATGCTGTGTCTTGAACTGATGCGACCCAGTAAGTTGGTCGTCGACCGAGGCGCCTGCCGCGAGGCTTGTCGAGCGTTCACTGACATCGGCTCGGTGCTTCGTCTCGTGTTCATGGAGTGGCACAGACTGGCGTGTTGCGCGAGCGCAACACGCGGAAGCATCGGATGGAAGCGCGTGCCGCATCGGGATGGGGGCGTGGCGTGAGCTGGCCGCAACCGCGACAGGAGCCAGACTCAGCACTGTCCCGGCTGTCCGGACGGCGGAGCGAGCCGAGTGTTGAGGATGTCGAGGAGTCCATTGTCATCGAGGAACGGCTCGCGGTCGGCGTACAAGAACGAGTCGACGAGGAGCGTGCCAGGCTTGCCCGGTTCAATGAGCTGTTCGAGCGGCGCCACGAGTTGCAAGAAGAGCTGAACCAGCTGCGCCGTGAGCGGATCCAGGTGGAGCGGAAGGCCCGCTCGCTCGAGCAGCGGATCGAGCGGGAGCAGCGCCGATCGGAGCATTTGGTATCAAGTGCGGACGGCTCCCGTCGAGGGCGGCCGACACGCATCGAGGTCGATGACGAAGCGTGGGCGATGCTCAAAGGTGAAGCAGTGCGCCGGCAGCTATGGCTGGTCTGGTGGATCGGCGATCTCGTACGCGTCGAAGTCGGCGCACTCGGGGCCGGCCTGGTGACAGGTCGGCCATCTTCTCGCCGTCGCCGATCTCCTGGTGAGGGCGATCCGCAGCCTCGTCAGCGGTTCCTGCGTATCGATGTCGACGACGACCACTGGATTGCCCTGCGAGCCGCGGCGCTCGATCTCGGGCTGACCGTCGGCCGCTACGTGGGCGAACTTGCCGAAGCAAAGGCCTACGAGAGCGATTGGCGCGCTGCGCTATTGCCGAGAGACACGCACGATGGACAGCTGTAAGAGGTGTTGGCAGCGCCGAACTCTGGTAGCTGGCGTCCGCCACGCGTGGTCGACTTGTTCGGGCGGGCAAGACGCGGTTGCCGCATAGATCTGCTGCTGGCAAGAACCCTGCACGAAGGTCTCGTGCAGGGATCGATCGAACATGCTCCGGACGTTCAGCGTGGCGCTCGCAGCAAGCGAGGCTCGGTGATCGGAGCCGTCGATGCCCTTCCTTGGTCCCGGCAGGGCGCGGCCAACGTGTTGTCAGTGTTCTGACGTACCGGGCCGAGTTTCCCTGTGTTGGGGTCAAGTCTTGGCAATGACTGGCCGATGGTTGTGAAGACAACCGAGCTGGGGAGTATTGATGAGCGGTCTGAAGTAAGCGTGCAGCACCGTGGTCGTGGCAGCGATGCTGGCCACTTCCCTGGTCATTGCCCCCAGCGTCGCAGCGGATCCGGTGACGTCGTATCGTGACATGGTGGTTGACGACGGTCCGGTCGGGTACTGGCGACTTGGTGAATCCTGTTCGCCTACGCCGTGCGCGATGGTCGATGAGGTGGGATCGTTTCCGGGGTCTGTGTCTGTCGCCGCGTTGCTGGAGCAGCCTTCGTTGGTGAACCTCGCCGAAGGTGATACCGCCACTCGCTGGTTCGCTCCGATGGGCAACTCGGTTCCGTCATCGGTGCCCGTATCCGGTACCGGTCCCGGAACGTTGCGTCCGGATGCGTTCACGGTCGAGATGTGGGTGCAGGATCCTGTGGCTTCGACCTCCCATATCGCTTCGCTCGATGGTGGATTCGGTGGTTGGCGGATCGATTTTCGACAGGATGCGGATAATGAGATTGACGCCTGCATCCAGGTGGCGCCGTTCTTCGCTGGCAGACGCTGCGTGTACGGAGAACTGCCGGACGACGATCAACCTCACTATCTGGCTTTCTCTGTTGAGGCGGATCGGATCCGGTTGACCGTGGATGATCTCGACTCAACCACTCTGGTCGCCGATCCGATCAGCTACGTGGGTTCACCGGACCTCGAACTCGGTGGTGGTGGGGGTACGACCACTCTCGATGAGGTTGCGTTCTACGACGAGCCGTTGTCGAGTGCGCAACGGCTGGAGCATTACAACGTCGGCAAGGGAGCGCCTCCACCCACGGTGGATCCACGTGAGAAGGCGGGATCTGGCCTGTTGTCGGTCGGCTATGCGGACGACCCGGTCAACACATTCACCGGTTCCTTCACGGACACCGCAGTTGACTTGGAGTTTCCCGCAAACCTCGCCGGATTGGAGTGGAGCCGCTTCTACGATTCGGGTGGCGTGGCTGGAGCTGCGCAGTGGAGGTTCAGCTACGGCGATCATCTTGAGGTCGCAGGCGACGACATGGAGTTGTGGATCCCTGAGGGACGAATCGTCGTGTTCGAAGGCGATGGTTCTGGCGGGTTCGAACGGGCGAAGGAGTTCGATGGTGTGCTCACCACGGCTGGATCCGGGTGGGAGCTGACGTTCACCGACGGGCGCGTTGACCATTTCGACTCCGACGGAGTCCTCGTCTCGCGAACGTTTTGGGATGGCCAGTCGATCACTCTCAGCTACGACTCCAATGACCGGCTCGTGAGTGTGGTGTCTTCAGTCGGTGGCGCGTCTGTGGTCATCAACTGGACCGGCGCCTCGGGTACGGTACCGGCGTCGGTGACGGCTTCCGACGGCAGAGCGGTGACCTATGGCTTCGATTCGTTCGGGTACCTGGACACCGCAACGCAGCCTGGTCCAACGGTGTGGAACTACGTGAACGATGGGGCGGGGCGGATATTGGAGAAGCTTGATCCGGCTGGCATTGCGGTCGCGACGAACACTTATGACGATGTTGGTCGAGTCGAGACGCAGGAGTCCTCCACTTCCGCTGAGACCCATTTCGATTACGAACCTGCGACTCGATCGGTAGTTGTGACCAACCTCGCTACAAGCACATCTGTCACCTACGTGTATGACGAGAACGGCCGGCTGGTCTCAATCGAAGATCCGCTCGGCGAGGTTGCATCGAGAAGCTACGACGAACACGACCTGCTCACGGGAGCTCAAACCCGCGGAGGCGGCTCGACAGCGATCACTCGCAATGGTTCCGGGCTCCCGGAATCAGTCACCTCGCCTGGTGAAACGGCGACGACTGTCACCTACCTACCCGATGGATCGAATCGCGTAGCTGCCGTGACCACGCCGAGCACGGGAACCACCACCTACACGTACAACGGATCCGAACGGATTCCATCGACGGTCACCGACGCTGACGGCAAGGTCACCCAACAGGTGGTGACCAACGGGTTGCTCGCTTCGGTGACTGATCCTGATGGGGTGACGGTGTTGTACCGGTACAACTCGTTGCGGCAACTGATCGAGTCCGAAGACGCGTATGGCAACGTCACCGAGTTCGAGTACGACGCTGCGGGTCGCCCGGCGGCGATCGAGTTGCCATCAGGTGATCGAACCGAGACGCTCTACGACGACGCAGGACGAGTTGAGAAGGTCACCGGTGCTGACACCGGTGAAACATCGACTGTGTATGACGCGGCTGGTCGGGTGAAGACGGTCACCGATCCTGAGGGTGGTGTGACCAGCTACGACTACGACCCGGTGACAGGTCTGTTGGATTTCATGACAGATCCGATGTTGCGGGTCACCAACTATGACTACGACGACGTCGGTCAGCTCACCAAGACCACGTACGCTGACAGCTCCTTTTCCGAGTCGGACTACGGGCTGCTCGGACGGGTCGACGCGACCCGCGATGAACTCGGCCGGCAAACCGACTTCGAGTACGACGCGGACGGCAACGTCACGTTGGTTCGCGATCCCCAAGGCGGGGAGGTCAAGGCGCTGTACGACACCGCGGGGCGCGTCACCAAGGTGACCGATCCAGCTCTGCGCGAAACCACATACGCGTATGACCAGGTGACCGGTCAACTCGCGTCGGTCACTTCTCCCGATGGAGTGACCGCCTACACCTACGACTCGTTGGGTCGACCAGAAACGGTGACTGACCCACGCGGTGCTACGACAACCACCGAATACACCGACGCTGGTCGGGTTGACACTGTCACGACCCCGGTCGGGGTGACCGACTACGACTACGACAACGCGGGTCGCCTGCAGATCGTTGAAGCTCCCGGGGGGCTTGCAACGGTCACTGAGTACGATCAGAACAGCTGGGTTGCGAAGACCACGTCCCCGGGTGGTCTGGAAACGTCGTACACCTACGACCCGGTCGGCCGGGTCGCGACGATCACCGATCCGGCTGGGGTGGTGACCACGACCACCTACACCAAACGCGGTGAGACCAAGACCGTTGGCCGTACCGGTGAAGACCCTGCCGAATACCACTACTACCCCGATGGCAACGTCGAATGGGTCGAGGACGCGCTCGACAACCGCACCTCGTTCACCTACGACAGCCGGGGCCGCCTCGACACCCGCACCGACCCCAACCTGAAACAGTGGAAGACCGACTACAACCCGGCCGGGGAACTGGTCTCAGAGACCGATCCGCTGTTGCGCAGCACCCTCTACGGCTACGACGACGCAGGGCGTCTCGAGTCGACTGTGGATCCATCAGGTCGGACGACGACGAATGTGTGGCGCACCGACGGGCTGATGGATTCATGGTCCGCGACCGATGGCACCAACACGCTCACGGGCGGCTACACCTACGATGCGGCCGGTCGCCGCAAGACAGCCACCGTGGACGCGGACACGTGGACCTATGAGTACAACTCGGTGGGTGATCTCGATTCAGTTGTCGATCCCGACGGCGCCGAGATCGGCTACACGTGGGATGCGGCAGGTCGCAGCGAAACCGTCACCGGCATGGACGGACTCACCCAACGCTACGTGTACGACACAGCAGGCGACATCGAGAAGATCCGGACCCGCCAGTACATGGCTGACCGGTTCGTCGGCGACGACGGAGCCGAACTTGACCCTGCGAAGTGGGTTCGTTCCGGTAGTGAGAAGCCGACCATCCAAGGCCAGGCAGCGTCGTTCACCGTCACCGACACGCCCGGGTCGTCGGGTTGGATGCGCTCACAGGGCACCCTCGATGGTGGCTATGACACGACCTACACCTTGGATCTCGGTGATCGAACCAAGTCGACGAAGACGCGTGGCTACAACCGGTACGTGACCGGGGACAGCTGGGACGCACTCGAGTTCACATCGAACTCCGGCACCGCGGTGCTCAAACGCAAGGTGTTCGGCTGGACGATCCCACTGGGAACCACCGACGTGCCCACCAGCGGCAAAGTTCAGGTGCGGATGCACTCGGGACAGCAATGGTTGCACCTGAAAGTGTGGCCAGACGGAGATCCCGAACCAGAGACCTGGGACCTTGGAGTTCAGAACGGTGCACCGTCGTGGTGGGGTAAACCCGAATGGCAGGTCACAGGTTCAGCATCCGGAACCGCGAACACAGTCACTGTTGATGACGTGTCGATCGCCCGGCTCAACGGAGCCGAATTCGACCTCGTCGCCTACGACTACAACGACGACCACCAGACAACTAGCGAAACACTGCCAATGGGAGCAGTTCGCACCTGGGGCTACGAAGACGGCCGCGTCGATACGATGACCCAAACCGGAGCCGGGATCGACTCCACCGCCAGTGTTGGCTATGACAGCTCCGGGCGCGTCAACACCGAAACCGTCAACGGTAACACCATCGACTACGGATACGACGCGGCCGGACAACTGACGTCGATCACCCCGACCGGCGGCCCAACCGAAGCGATCACCTACACGCCTCTTGGTCAACGCAACACCCACACCACAACCGCCGGAACCACGACCTACAACTACAACGACGCAGCCGAGCTCACCTCCACCACCGGCGCCAACAACACCACCTACACCAGCGACGGAGCCGGACGGCGACTCACCCAAACCACCGGCACCGACTTCACCTCATATCACTACGACCCAGCCGGACGACACCTCGGTGTCACCGACCCAACAGGAACCACACTCCGCTCGCTCGACCCCGACGGCAACCCCGAACGCGTCGTCACGACATCAAGCAGTGGACCCGCCGAATCGACACGGCTGCAATGGGACACCACCCGAACCAATCCGCAACTAGCGGCAATGGTCGACCCCGCCGGAACCACCAACACCCTTGTACGAGCTGACCCCGGTCAAGCCTGGTCAACACTCACCACAGGAGTCACGAAACAACCACTGGCCGCTGACATCCACCGCTCAACAGTCGCTGACGGCCCTGCAGCCAGCCATGCCACTGCGGCCAGCTACGACGCTTTCGGAGCGCCATCGACCGCTCCCGGCCACCAACCCACCCTCGGCTACCGCAGCGAAACCAGCATCGAAGGACTCACCCACTTACGAGCCCGCCAATACGACCCCACCACAAGAACATTCACCACCACCGACCCGCTCCCCGGCATCCCCGGAACAACCACCCTCAACAACCCCTACCACTACACCGACAACGACCCACTGAACGCAATCGATCCTAGCGGGCTTAGACCCCCGTCAGACGCTGACGTGGATCCTGCTGTCACGGCCAGAGCCGCTCTGGAGCGCCGCCTCCGCCGCGTACTCGGGATCTGCCCGGACATCCGGGCGGACAGCGTCGAGTACGTGGACATCGACGTACGGGCTGGCTCTTGCAACGTCGGCTTCTGGGTCAGTGACTGCAGCACCGCCCGAGCTCCGTTCATCTGCGAACACCACGTAGGGCTGACTCAGATATTCACGGGTATCGCAATTGCCGCGTTGACCGTCGCGACCGCAGGAGCGATCCACGGGATCCTTGGAGCTGGGCTAGCCGACGTCACGATTGGCACCGGAGGACTCGGTGCTCTAGCCGGTGGCGGCTCCGTCGCGGCTGGAACAGGCGTCGTCGTCTCCGGTGGAGTAATCGAGATCATCGCTGCAGGTGGAGTCACCGTCACCATCGCAGGCGTAGAAGCCTGGCTCGCTAACTACGCTGAGGACGTAGCGGGCTCTGCAGCGTCCTCAGCTTCTAGTGGCCGTGACCTTGGCCGTGACCTTGCTAGTCAGCAACAGACGGGCGAGCGCGGCACACCAATCGCAGGCGCTGGAACCGACACGAAGCTGCGAGCCGCTTCCCGGCTCGCTTCTGAGTATGGGGGTTCTCCAAGTGATTGGGCGAAGATGAGAAGCTCGTCCTACTCCGGCAGCGATGGCTTCCGGAGTGAATCTCACTGGTACGAGAACCTTCGAACAGGGGTCCGAGTCGAGTACAAGACGAAGATCACGGGAGGGCGGTAGATGCCTTTCACGCCAGGGCCGCCTGAGGTTGGAAGGAGTGAAGCATCGAGCCTTTGGAGGTTGGCGTGCCACTCGGTTGTTGAATCGCTCGACCCAGCAGCCATCGAAGCTGTTGGAGTTGAACTTATCGAAGCCGGGTTTGATCACCCAGCGATCATTAATCTCGCATCTGCGAGTACGCAATCCGAGGCATCGGACGAGCTGATCGTGAGGGCTGTATCTGCACTTGACTGGGATATGCCGACAAAGCCTGAAGCAGCGGTGACGGTAGCCAAGGAACTAGCGTGGGACTTGGTGTCAGGCCGTAACTCTGCGCCAGTCGTCGCACGAGCTATCTGGCAGCTGTCGCTCACCGTTCCCGAAACAGAACATATGTTCCTGAACTTCGTCGGGCTCGCCAGCGAGTGGGAGGACGATCCGGTAAACCGAGCAGTGTACGAAGAGGACATCGAAGCTGCTGCATTAAATCTCCTGATGGGAACGGAGTTAAGATAGTGTGTAGCAACTGAGGAAAGGCAATTGTCAAGAGTTGCGACTTGAGATTCTTAGGTCTGAGGTTGACCCAGTCTGTCGGATGCCCGGCCGTTGATCGCAATACATCTCTGAAGCTCCGGTGCCGTCTTTGTTCTCCGAATGGATCTCATGCTAAGAAGGCGAGCGGATAGGCGGAGGTGGATGTACCGGGTATCCGACAATGTCATCAACACTGCGGGTTGGGAGTTCTTCGATGCGGCGGTCAATTGGGCCGCGAACGTCGGTGCCGGTGGCGGATCGCCGGTGCCGACGGTCAACTACACCCGTGACGCCACGGATCGGATTGTTGCCCGCACCGCCACCGGTGAGACCGAGGTCCGTTACGGACACACCGGAGATGGTGACTCCCCACAGGTCACACTCGATGCGAACAACCAGGTCATCAACACGTCGATCGGTCTGCCCGGTGGCGCGGTGTTGCACCACACGCCCGGCACCCCTGCCCCGACAGCCGGTGACGCCGTCGTGGTGGTTGGTGACAAGACGAACCTGACCGGCTTGGACACTGCGATCAAGTCGCGTCTGGAGGGTGACGGGTGGACTGTGACTTTTGAAACTGATGATGATGTGGACACGGCGACTGATGACGGCGCGGATTTGATCTTTGTTGCGGAACCCAAGCAGACGACACCGGCGCCAAGACTGCAGGCACGTTCGTGTACACCCCTGACGGAGTACCAGCAGCAGGCGGCCTACCAGACACCCGCCCAGGCAACATGGATGACACCTGGCTCGGAGCCAACAAACGCCCCCTCGAACACGCCGCGGGACTCCAACCCATCATCGAAATGGGAGCCCGCCAATACCACCCAGTCCTCGCCCGATTCCTCCAAGTCGACCCCATCGAAGGCGGCACCAACAACGACTACGAGTACGTAACCGATCCCATCAACGAAACAGATCTGACAGGGTGCCTTGTCTGCGACGACTGGTCTCTTAGGCAGGTTGCCTTGTACGGCTGGCAGCCAGCCTACAAAGGAACCGCAGGACCATCGGTGTCGATGGGATCATATGGTGCGACTGCGTTCGCCTACAGGGCCCGCAATCGCAACGGATTTGGTCAATTTCTTGCTTCTATACAAGGCCCTGGCTCCAAGCCAAAATCCCAAGTCATGAATATTTCGCGAGGCTGGTCGCCGTGGAGGCGAATCACAGCTAGTACGTACAACCCCACTCGTATCACATCGCTAAAGTTCTCGTACTCGTCCTTTAGTGACTGGGATCCCGAACTTCTGGAAATTGAGGTCTGGGCATATAGGCAGGTCGGGACGACCTACGAATGGCATTGTGACCGGTGGGTTGCTCCGCTCAGGATAGTAAAATGAGAGACTCGAGGTAGTAAAATGGATAGCCAGTCTCGGACCCTGATGGCCTCGCTTGGCATTCTCGTCTGCGGAGTAGTAGTTGCATGCGGTTCATCGCAACCACGTACCGAGGAGCCAAATGCAACACCAGAAGCCGCTGAGCAGACTACGACACCTTCAGGCTCTTTCGAAGACTCAACTCCTGAAGAAGAGAAGTTGTGCTCCGGAGCCCTACTTGACTCGGGGCCATATCCGGTGATGCTGCGTTGCGGTGTTTCTGGCCTTGGACCCATCGATCCACCTAGCGGTACTGAAGTGGATGTTTCTGTTGCGGCGGGCGAGCCGGTTTGTGATGAACCACGTCCTGACTGTATCGGTGAGTTTGCTAGATGGGAGACTCTGGGACGTATACCTGCTTCAGTATTCACTTTTCCGCTAGGAGACACCGCCTCTGAGGGTATAGACCGCTACCTTGTCGCGACCATTCCGGCCTCAATGGTCAAAAGTGCGCAGAAGGTTGCATCGCTGGATGCCACAGGCCTTCGCTTGGGTGGGCGTGACTGTGGGTTCATTGACGTCACCGTTGACCGCGATTGGTTTGTATCATGCGCGGTTGAGGGAGCACTCTGAGCCGCCCCGAGTTTCATGAGGACGTTTGCCATCAGCTTCAGGCGATTGGGAATAGCTACGCACTCTGGTACGTAGGATGGCCCTATCTGTCACAGTGGGATTGCTGGGTAGAGTAGCCGAAATTATTGAGGGTGGGGAGGTGAGATGATGACCATGATGACGGATGATGAAGCTGAGGTGCGGCATGCGAAGCGGTCGTGGCCGGCGCAGTACAAGTTGGACATTCTCAATGAGATCGAGGAGGCCAAGGAGTCCGGTGAGGCCACGGTGGCGGAGATCTGCCGTCGGGAGGGCTTGTATTCGTCGCTGATCAGCGAGTGGCGCAAACAACGCGACGAAGGCGCTTTTGAAGGGTTGCGTGACCGTAAGGCGGGCCGACCGAAGAAGGACCGCACCAAAGCTGAGCTGGCCCGCTTGCGGGCCCGAGTGGCTGACCTTGAAGGTGAGCTCGATACGGCGCACGAGTTGATCGAGACGCAGGGAAAAGTCTCGGCGCGCTTGGTGGAAATGTCCCGCCAGAGCGCCGAGAAGAACACCAACAGACCGTGACCGCACTGATCGAGACGTGGGCTCCACGGGTCGGAGTTGGCCGAGCGTGCAGGGCTTTCGGGATCGCTGAACGCAGCTTCCATCACCGCCGTGTCACGGCGCAGGGCGGGTGGCCCAGCGGCCGTCGCGGGCCCGAGCACCCGAAGAACACACACCGGTGCCGTGGCGGACCCCCGACGCTGATAGAGCGGCGATCAAAGACGTGACCAACACCCCACGCCACCGGACTACTGAACAGTTTGGGCTAGTGAATGTTCTGGCTTCTACGCGGCATCGACCGAGCGGAATGTCCAGCACGACTGGGCGGCCGGTTGCGTGGTGCACCAATCAAGAAGTCTACTGAACACGACGTCTGGCGGGACGTTGCGCGGGATGTGCCTGTGGCAACGATTCCCAAACGGGAGGTCCAACGGGAGGTCGAGCATGAGCCTCCGGTCATGCCGGTCTGAGTCCACGGTGATTCGAGAGCAGCCGCACCGCCGACCCGCTCTGCCCGGTTCGATTCGATTCGCATAGCGTGGCCCACGATCCAGATTCGTATCACGCAGCGGTCAACGAGCCCTGTGGCGACGATGCTCAGAATGCACGCCAGCTCTGAGCAAGCCGAGGCTGGTTCATGGATGATTCCTCTCTGCCCGGCGGTTTGCGCCAGTGAGGCTGCCTACTGACCGGCTTCTGGGCGCTCCCTTTGCAGCACAAGTGAGCTATCGGCGAATCGAGACCGCGCACCGATTCAGATCGTTGGAACGGTGAAGTCAGTGGGATTCTGTTCGAATGGAGATGTAGGCAGTCCCTTGGGCCGTATCAGTGCGCTCCAGGATGTCTCGAAGGTTACCCTCAACCGCCGGAACGGCTCGCGTTGAACACAGAGTCTGCCGGCTGCCCACGTCGTCGCAGAACGGCAGGTCCGGCGCGCACACACTTGCAGGTTTCCCTCCGGGCAACCTGCTGGACCTCCCACTGGAAGCACGGCCTGAGGTTCGAGGTTGATCCCGCACGACGACAGGAACGACATCGACGTCTGGTGGGGTGTGTGTAGTCCTGCGTGACTGCGGCCTAGGCCTCAGCGCGGGGCGGCACTGTCTCTGTGTGTGATCGTGAAAGCATGCTCCGTCTGCAGCCGCTCAGCAGAGAGGGTTCCTACTCAGATGGATGCGAGCAGCCGGGGCCGGAACGCGTCCGGGACATGTACGCCGAACCAAACCAGTCAAATCCAAATCGACCCACAACCGAGATCGACAGTTGAGCCGGACTTACTTGTAGGTCGCCGTGGTCACGGATTGGTCACGAACGCAGCGAAACGGAAGTGATCTAGGCGTTACCAGGCGGACGGCTGATTCGCCAGAACCCTTGGGAACACTGGACTGTGGGGCATGGGACGGTACTAGACGGTACTCACATCGACATTTTCAAGACCGTCGCAATCGTCCGCTCTGCCATCCCTCCGGACGTCGAGAACCTAGCAGTGCCAAGGGCTCGTCACGCTCGACTCAGGCACGCTCGCGGTGATGAAGGCCCATCGCAAGC
>JBKEAI010000293.1:0-3389 GCA_047972145.1 Microthrixaceae bacterium | reverse complement strand
CAACCGGCTCACGGTGATGCGCCAGGTGCCCTACGAGCCCGGGTCGACCAGGACGCTCGACCTGGCCTTGTTCGTCAACGGAATCCCAGTGGCGACCGCCGAGCTGAAGACACCGCTGACCAACCAGACCTTCCGCGATGCGATCGAACAGTACAGACATGATCGCGATCCCAAGTCACCACTGTTGCGCAGGGCTGTGGTGCACTTCGCGCTCGACACCGAGCAGGCGTTCATGACCACACACCTCGCAGGCGAGCGGACGGTGTTCCTGCCGTTCAACCGGGGTGACAACCAGGGGGCGGGCAACCCCGCACGGGACGGCTACCGCACCGGATATTTGTGGGAGGAGGTCTGGCGACGTGACGCGTGGATGGACCTGCTCGCCCGGTTCGTGCACACCGACGCATCCGACGGGGCGGGTGGCACGACGATCTTTCCCCGCTACCACCAGTGGGACGCTGTGCTGCGCCTCGAAGCACACGCCCGCGAAAACGGTGCGGGGCATTCCTACCTGGTGCAGCACTCCGCGGGGTCGGGCAAGTCCAACACGATCGCATGGCTGGCACATCGCCTGTCGACGCTGCACTCGAGATCCGGCGGCGACGCTGCGGGCGAGCATCGCAGCGGTGAGCCGGTGTTCGACAAGGTGGTGGTGATCACAGACCGGTTGGTGCTGGACCGCCAGCTACAGGAGACGATCTACCAGTTCGAACACGCGCATGGCGTGGTGGAGAAGATCGACCAGGACTCAGCGCAGCTCGCCGAGGCGCTCAGCGGTGAACGAGCCCGGATCATCATCACCACCTTGCAGAAGTTCCCGTTCGTGATGCGACATGTGGAGGAGCTCCGCGACCGCAGCTACGCGGTGATCATCGACGAAGCCCACTCGTCTCAGACCGGCGATGCTGCCAAGGAGATGAAGCGGGTGCTCGGTGCATCCAGGCAGGACCCCGAAGCGGAGCTGCGCGCCGCTGAAGCGGCTGAGGCGTCTGCGATCGACGAGGCCCCCGATCCGATGGAGGATGCCCTCGCAGCGGAGGTTGCGGCCAGGGGGCGTCAACCCAACCTGTCGTTCTTCGCGTTCACCGCCACGCCGAAGGGCCGCACACTGGAGTTGTTCGGCCAGCGAAACCCCGCCACCAATCGCTACGAGCCGTTCCACCTGTATTCGATGCGCCAGGCGATCGAGGAGGGCTTCATCCTCGACGTGTTGGCGAACTACGTCACCTACGACACCTACTTCAAGATCGACAAGGCGATCAGCGAAGACCCCGAGTTCGACTCGGCACGGGCGCGTGCCGCGATCGCCCGCTTCGTGTCGCTACACGAGTCCAACCTCGCCCAGCGCTCCGAGGTGATCGTGGAGCACTTCCGCCAACACGTCGCACACCGCATCGGTGGCCAAGCGAAGGCGATGGTGGTCACCGCATCACGCCTGCACGCCCTGCGCTACAAGCAGGCTCTCGACCGCTACTGCAACGAGATGGGCATCGGCGACGTGCGCAGTCTCGTGGCGTTCTCGGGAACCTTGCACGTCGACGGTGAGGACCTGACCGAGGCCAAGGTGAACGGGTTCCCCGATTCACAGACCACTGCGGAGTTCGACACCGACGACTGGCAGATCCTGATCGTCGCGGAGAAGTACCAGACCGGGTTCGACCAGCCGAAGCTGTATGCGATGTATGTGGACAAGACCCTCACAGGTCTCGCCGCAGTGCAGACGCTGTCGCGGCTCAACCGCACGATGGATGCCAAGACCGGCACCTTCGTGCTCGACTTCCGCAACACGGTGGAGGACATCCAGGAGAGCTTCGAGCCGTGGTATGCCCACACCGTCGCCCCACCGACGGACCCACACCTGCTCTATGACACCCACGCGGAACTCGGCCCATTCGGGGTGCTCACCCATGAAGAGGTCGAATCGGTGGTGGCGCTGTTGCTGAGCGACCCCGACCGTAACCACGAACGCATCAACGCAGGCCTGCAACCCGCGGTCGACCGTTTCGCTGCACTCGATGACGAGCGTCAGGACGACTTCCGCGATGTGCTCACGCGCTTCGTTCGGATCTACAGCTTCCTGTCCCAGGTGGTGTCGTTCACCGATGTGAAACTCGAACGCGACTACCTGTTCTGCCGTGCTCTGGCGCGCCTGATCAAACGTGACCCGGGTTCCGGGGTGGACCTCGGCGACGCGGTGGAGCTGACACATCTCGCTATGGACAAGACCTTCGAGGGTGACGGGTCACTCGACACAGAGGGAGGCGAGGTCGTCACCATCTACGGGGGTGCCGGTCGCCGCCAGGATCCCGACGAGATGCCGCTGTCGGAGATCATCGCCCGGATCAACGAGCGCTTCGGGACCAACATCTCCGAAACAGACCGGCTGTTCACCGACCAGATCGCGGATGACATCGTGGCGGACCCTCAGATCCAGGTGGAGGCAGCAGCGAACGACGAGGCCGCGTTCGCTGTCGGTTTCGACCGTACCTGGACCAACGCACTCACGGGCAGGCTCGCCAGCAACGAGAAGTTCGGGTTCCAACTCCTCGACGACGACGAACTTCGCGCCGCGCTGTTGGAGGAGTACCGGCCCGACATCTACCAGCGTGCCCGCGTCGCCCGCCAGCGCACCTGCCCGATCGCTGAGCTGATCGGGCCAGACCGTCAAGACCGGCTCCTCGAGTACAAGTCGACGCTGCGCTGGGACGTGAAGCTCGCCAAGAAGGCGGGCTACATCGAAGATGCCGTCGTCAAGACGATCGCCGGTTTCGCCAACTCACCCTATGGAGGAACACTGCTGGTCGGCGTGACCGACGACGGGGAGATCCACGGACTCGAAGACGACTACGCCTCGTTCTCCAAACGCGGCGAGCGCGGGGACCGTGACCTGTGGGGTCAACACCTCAAGAATCTTGTCGACCGCCTCGGCAAGTCCGCGGCCACCCTGGTCGACTGGGAGTTCCACACCATCGACCGCCGCGACATCGCCCGCATCTCCGTGGCGGCGTCGGATCACCCGGTCTATGACACCAAGGGGGACCAGCAGGTGTTCTGGTGGCGCAATCCCGTCGGCACCGACGCCATCGACGACGAGACCGAACGGGACCGCATCATCGCCCGCCGCTGGTCCTGAGCCATCGGTTCGGGCCTGGTTCAGACCAATTATCGTTATACCCGTTATACCCACTGGACCCTTATACTGCTGGCATGAAGACGGCCGTGTCGATCCCGCAGGACATCTTCGAGGCCGCCGACCGAACGGCAAAACGTCTTGGGATCAGCCGGTCGCAGCTGTACAGCCGGGCGGTGGCGCGCTTCGTTGCAGAACAAGGCAGCGACGAGGTGACTGCCAAGCTCGACGAGCTCGCGGATGAGTTGGCATCGGCCAA
>JBKEAI010000193.1:0-2380 GCA_047972145.1 Microthrixaceae bacterium | reverse complement strand
TCCGCGCCTGGTCAAGACTCGACTGTGCGGCGTTGATGACCACGTCGATTGGAGTACGGTAGACGAGTCCTTGGACCGGCAAGGCACTCCACCCGAGTTCTTCTATTACATCCCCCTGATGCCCTGTATCGGGACTGGAGGACGCCCCTTCGCTTTCTCCAGTGCCAGTGCATGAAATGACAAGCAGGCTAACCGCCGCCTGGACGACCAGACACTGACCGGCCTTGCGGACTAGCAATCGCTATTTCCGCTCTTCTTTTCAGATTTCAACGGGAGTCCTTCCCTTCGTCGTCCGGCGGCTCGCCGGGGTGTTGTGGTGGACAGGTTTGCCGCCCACCATGTTCTTGTCGCTCGTATTGCATCCTACAGATATCGATATACGTGCCCCAGAACACTTCGAACTGTGCGGGGAGCTCCTCGATTTCGGTGGCGTGGGTTTCCATCCACTCTTGTTACAGCACTGCCCAATCGGCGATACTAGGGAAATACATAGAGTCATCACAGGCCACGACCGCCTGCGCGGCGTCCACCTCTGTGTCGCTGAGCCTCGCTAGCGCTTCTTGTTGTTCGGCACCTTCCAAGGACACAAGACGAGCTGCCTCATCTTGGGTCTCTTACTCCGCGGACTGGCCCCTATTGCAGCCCGTGGCAAGCAACAAACCAATGCATGCAATTGAGAAAGCTCTCACAGACACACCGCACCTCCAGAGACCTGTTCGAGTTCGACCAGACCGGCTACCTGATCAGCGATGCGTATGACCGGAGCCGCACCTTCCTCGACACCGTCGCGGTCGACGGCCCGGGGCTCTGGCTCTACTCCCCCGAACCGTCGCTGGTGACCACCGTGCCGTCTTCCAGGGTGAGCTCGACGTAGCCCTCAGTCCCCCCACCGATGAGCTCGGTGGGACCCTCTGACCCTTCGACGAACGTAGACGTGGCACCCACTACCGGCGAGTCGAGCTGTTCCACCTCTGAGGGGTCGGGGACGGTGAGCGTCGGAGCGGAGTCATAGTTGGAGTAGGTGGTCCTCGTCAGCATGCCGGTTAGCCCTGGTTCACCCAACTCGTCGGTGAAGCTGCTCACAGTGGAGATCCGGCCGGCCTCGTCTGCGCTCACCAGGCGCTTCTGGTCACCGAGAGCGTCGAGGTCGTCCTCCATCGACACCGACTCGGGGCACGGCCCACTGGGTGCGTTGATCACCAGCACCGTTGTGTCGTCGACCCGCGCGACACATGTCGCGTCGGTGAACCCGATCGACTCGGCCAGACCTGCCGGGGTGTGGTCGAGACCTTCGATCTGAGGCGCGGTCGACGAGCGTGGTGCGGCCCACCAACCACCTGAAGCCTTGCGCCAGTATTCGGTCGAGGTGGTGGTATCAGCGAAGTACTGGGAGGCGAACTCGTCGCTTCCAGTGGGGCCCATGCTGCTGGCAACGATCCCCGGAGCGTTGAACACAGTGCGACCGACATAGACGTACGGCGTGTCGGGTCCGCGATCGCTCGGCGGTGTCGTGGGGTTCCCAGCGAGGTCGGTCAGGGAGAGGTCGGTCATATAGCTCGTCGCTGCGGAGGTGGCCGCGATCATCGACTCCAACGCCTCGCGCGGGGTCATCGCAGCGACATCTTCGACCGGGCTCACCTCAGGCGCAGGTGCCTGGCCCGCAGCCGCTGGTCCGGTGGTGAGATCCACATCGGCTGTTCCACTCGGCCACACCGCCACTGCCAACACGGCAGCCGCGGCAGCTCCGGTGAGCGCGGGCGCCACCCAACGCCACCTGCCACGCGAGAAGGTCTCATCGCCGTTGCCTACGAGCTCGAAAGGCGTCAGGGAATCGCTCGAGCCGTCTGTCGTCATGTCGCCCGATGTGTCCCGCTGCAACACCGCAACCGCGGATGGTGCCTCCAAGGTTGGATCGGGTAGATCCAGGTCATGCGTGAACCCCGCTGCCGTGCGGTGGATACGTCGCCCGAGGTGGGTCGTCGGCTGGCCGTCAACTGACCGGGTTTCGGCTGGCGGGTTGTTGCCAGGTCGGTTGTTGGTCGATTGGTGGTTCATCGTGTCACCTTCAGTTCGTCTGGGTAGTAGGTCTGGGTCATTCGTCGGTCAATCGGTGGGCCTTGGTCCTTCAGGTTTCGGCGTTCTCGAGTTCGCTCTCCGCGAGGAGCTGGCGCAGCCGGTCACGGCCACGTTGGAGGTGTGTCTTGACCGTCGGCTCCGACAGGCCCATCACCTCGGCACATCCGGCGATCGGCAGGTCGAGCAGGTGGAACATCACCACCGCTTCGCGCTGGCGGTCACTCAACTGCGCCAACGCGTCGCGCAGGTCGAGGTCCGATGCATCGAGGCCGACCGGTTCAGCCTCGGGCAACACCGCCTCGCG
>JBKEAI010000177.1:0-4850 GCA_047972145.1 Microthrixaceae bacterium | reverse complement strand
GGGGGAGACCCGCTACCGCCACCTGACGGCTGAGTTCAGCCGCGTCCCGAGAAGTGGCTGGAGCGACTGGCCGCGCTCGGTTGCCCGCGCTCACCATGGACGGGATGGGCTCCTATGGATGTTGGTCGGGTGTCTACGACCTGGAAGTCGGCCGACCTCTGTCGATGTGGGTCTCGTCGAGATCGCGGAGCGAATCGACTCCGAGCAGTGCCATGGTCCTCGACATGTCTTCGGCCCACCAGCCGAGGAGCTGGTCGACACCTCGCTCCCCGGCGGCGCCGAGGGCGTACAGGTACGCACGGCCGGCCATCACCGCGTCGGCGCCCATGCACATTGCCTTGACGATGTCGCTGCCGCGGCGCACGCCGCCGTCGCAGATCACCAGTGACCGGCCGCCGACTGTCTCGACGATCTCGGGCAGGACCCCGAAGGTGGCAGGCGCGCCGTCGAGCTGGCGTCCTCCGTGGTTCGACACCACGATCCCCTCGAGCCCATGATCCACCGCCATCGCTGCATCGTCGGCTCGCTGCACGCCCTTGATGAGGATCGGCCCGGACCACACCGAGCGCAGCCACTCGACGTCGTCCCACGACAGGCCCTTGTCGAACTGCGAGTTGATGTAGTCCGACAACGTCACCGGCGAGCTGCCATCACCCACGTCACGGCCCACGACGTTCGCGAAGCGGATCGGCTCGGAGCGCAACAGGTCGATGGTCCATCCGGGGTGCAGGGTCCCGTCGAGGATCGTGCCCGGGCCGATCGAGGGCGGAAGGGAGAACCCGCGACGCACGTCGCGTTCGCGGCGACCGAACACGGCGGTGTCGACGGTCAACACAAGCGCCTCGTATCGGGCATCGGCAGCCCGCTCGATCATCTCTGTGACGAGCCCACGGTCGCGCCACGCGTACACCTGGAACCACAGTCGCCCGTCGCTCACCGAGCGCACCTCCTCGATGGAGCGGGTGCTGAGCGTGGAGAGCGTGTAGGGCACACCGGCTCGGGCGGCCGCGCGGGCTACGGCGAGCTCCCCCTGGGGATGGGCGATCCGGGTGAACCCGGTGGGTGCCAGCACGAGGGGTAGGGAAGCTCGGGCACCCAGCAGGTGGGTGTTGACGGTGGCATCGCCCACGCCGCGCAGCACCCGTGGTCTGAACCCGACGGCAGCGTAGGCGGCGGTGTTGGCCCTCAGGGTCCGTTCGTCTTCGGCTGCGCCGTCGATGTAGTCGAAGCAACCCCTCGGCAGGCGGCGGTGCGCCATGCGCCTGAAGTCGGCGACCGACGCAGCGCGCTGGAGTCGCCGTTCGACCGGGTCGATCGTCGGGCGCTTGAAGCGCGCCACGGAGCGAAGCACCTCGATCGGTCCCAGCGGTCCACGCCGCTGTGTGGTTGGTTGCTGGGAGGTCACTGGTCACAGTCTGGCCGAGTTGCCAACCCGTGCCTGCCCGGGTGCAAATAGTGTGCACAACGGGCCGCGAACCCGGTTCCGCAACGATGAACCCGGTTTGCGCAACGACGAGGCCGGTTTGCGCAACGACGAGACCGGCGCAACGACGAACAACGATGCGAGGAGTGCGATGAGCCCATTCGACACCGAGTACGAACCGAGCCCCTGGGAGCCCGTAGCCGCCGAGGTCGAGCGCTACGAATCATCCGGTGGCAGCGAGCCGAGCGAGCTCGTGGGTGACCAGTGGATCATCCTGTGGACGATCGGCGCACGCAGCGAGAAGGTCCGCAAGACACCCCTGGTGCGTGTGGCCGACGGGGAGGGCCGCTACGCAGTGATCGGCTCGATGGGTGGAGCGCCGACCGACCCGGCGTGGGTACACAACGTGCGAGCCCGCCCGGTCGCCCGGCTCCAGGACGGAGCCGCCGTGGTCGACTTCGACGTCCGCGAGGTGACCGGCGACGAGAAGGACCAGTGGTGGTCCAGGGCGAGTGCGGTGTGGCCCGACTACGACGCCTACCAGGCGGGCACCGACCGGGTGATCCCGTTGTTCGTGCTCGAACCGTCTACGGGTGGGTGAGCCAGTTCAACCGAAGCGGAAGCTGGACGCGGTGATGCCGCCGGCCATGTCGGTCTCGTGGTAGGTACGTACGGCCTGTTGGTCCTCGGCTGCACCGAGGGCGACCATCAGCGGGATCAGATGATCCTCACGGGGCTGGGCGATGCGGGCGCTGGGTGCCTGCTCCCATGACTCGAGCGCACTCGTGCGTTGGGGCGCCGGGGTGTCCATCAGCGTGGTCGACAGCCACTGGTCGAACTGCGCCGAGGGCTCGGCGGCCGCCGGCCCGAACAGGCGCAGGTTGTGGTAGCTGAGGCCGCTGCCGACGATCAGCACACCCTCGTCGCGCAGCGGGGCCAGGGCCCGACCTGCCGCGAAGTGCGCCTTGGGGTCGAAGTTGCGCAGGATCGACAGCTGGAGCATCGGCACGTCGGCGTGGGGCCACGCGACGTACATCGGGGCGAACATGCCGTGGTCGAAGCCGCGGTCGGGGTCTTCCAACGACGGGATTCCGGCCTCGCTGAGCAGCTCGCGGACCCTCGCCGCCACCTCGGGGTCCCCGGGGGCGGGGTACTGCACGTGGTAGGTGAACTCGGGGAATCCGCCGTAGTCGTAGAGCATCGGCGGGTTCGGGTGGGTTTGGACGGTGAACTCCCGGGTCTCCCAGTGTGCTGAGACCACCAGGACCGCCTTGGGGGTGACGCCGACCTCGGCGGGCATCGCCTGGAGCGAGTGCTGGAGGATCGACATGTCGAAGGGCATCTGGTCCATCATCCAGGGCCAGGGGCCGCCCCCGTGGGACACGTAGTAGGTGGGAAGCGTCGCTCTCTCGGTGAGCATTGCATCGTCGGTGACCTTGGCGTCGCTCATGTCGAACTCCTGTAGCTCCAGCGGTTCAGATCCAACTTGGACCAACCCGCAACCTCGACCTTATCGAAACTTGAACCTTCAAGTGATAGCTACAACCCGAGAGGCCGAGCGGTATTCCCACGCCGGCAGGATGCGGCCGGCAGTCGCCGACGGCTCGGGATGGCTGGGATGGCTGTGGGATGGCTGGGGATGGCTGTGGGGCGCCTATCCGGTACCGATCGAGCGGCTGTGGAGCGGCTCCACAGCGGCTCCACAACGGCTACGGAGCAGCGGGGGCCCTGGACCCCCGGACGAGGACCACTGCGCGGATGACCAGATCAGCGGTCCACACGACGGCTGCAACCACGGTGACGACGTCGTTGCCCAGCAGGGCTGCGATCGCGGCGACGTTGCCCGCGATCAGCGACGGCACCGATCGCGTGAGGGCGAACCCCGCGCTCAGCTGCTTGTGGCCACCTGCGCGCAACACCGGACCGAAGTAGGCGAGGGAACCCACGAGGATCTGTGCGTATCCGCCGAGCACCAGGGCGCGGATCACCCCCTCGGGCTGGGAACCTTCCCCGGCCGTTCCGAGTCCCCACCTGTGGGTACCCGCCATGTCCACGCACAACACGACGGTCATGGCGACCCACCAGGCTCCTCCCGCAGCCAGTTGGATCAGACGTGGACCTGCCCAGTCGAGCTGCTTGCGCCCGATGTGGGGCAACAGTGCGATCCCCGCGAGGAGGCACACCGCGTACAACCCGTATCCGAGTGCCGCCAGGGCGCTCCGGTCGACCAGCAGGCCGATGACCGCGACGGCCACCGACACGCTCAGCGCAGTGCTCAGGGCGCGCATCGCACCCGGGGTTGCCCGCGGCGACATCTTGAGTCGGGCCTGGGTGGCGACGAAGTAGGGCAGGGTGGCGGCGATAACCGTGCCGACAAGGCCGAACAGTGCGATCGTCAGGTGCGCCGCGCGTACCCGGGGCCACCACTCGCCCGGGTCGACCAGCGCGAGCATCGCGCCGAGACCGATCGCGACCAGCGACCACACGACCGCCATGAGGTATCCGTCGATCGCAGGGCGAAACCGTTCGTTGGTCCCCCGAGCGCGGATCCAGAGGAGGTCGACGCCCAACACGACCATGGCGATGGCGACCAGAAGCGCGCCCAGGTCGACCGCAGCTCGCAGGTCCGACTCGCGGCCGATCGCGAGCAGTACCGCACCGCAAGCGAGAGACCATCGTTGGACGGCGGCCCAGCGGTCAGGTGGTGCCGGAGCTGCCGACCAGGTGACCGCCAACAGCTGCGTGGCGCCCGAGATCGCGCTGAGCAGGCCGCCCACCAGGAACAGGTGCAGGGGAAGCCAAACCCCGATCGACAGATCTGCGACCGCCGTGACGGCGGCTGCCGCCATGAACGCGACGGCGATCCCGAGGCTCGACTTGGCCTGGCGTTGTGAGTCGACCACCCGCGTCTCGCGCCGGTCCATCACCCTCCGGTGTTCTTGCGTGACCGCAGCAGCATCCGTGGGCCTTTCGACAGGTTCACCACGACGACCGTACCGGCGATGGCCACGGCTGCGGCGCCGATGGCGAGCAGCCCTTCGAGGTTCACCGCGAGGCTCACGACCACCAGGGCGAAGCCGCAGCCACCCAGGACCAGGGCGCTCCAGCCGGCCCGTACCGAGATGAGGTGTGTCGGCAGCAACGGCTCGTCGTCGGCGGTGGTCATCACGCCTCGTTCGATCAGCCCGGTGAACGAGATGACCGGCACGATTCGGTGTGCGTGTCCGATGAGGGCGAGACCGATCCATGCGATGATCGCTGCGACCTCTGCGGAGACGAGTTGGAAGCGCACCTCGGTCGAAACCAGGCCGGGCCAGGCTGCCAGCGCGCCGAGCACGACTGCTGCGACCACGAATGCGGCGGAGCTGAACACGAACCCGTGGAACATCTCGAGGTCGGCGCCGCGGTGGCGGACATATCCGGCCAG
>JBKEAI010000069.1:0-5331 GCA_047972145.1 Microthrixaceae bacterium | reverse complement strand
CCGGTGCACCGACACCCGCTCCACCCCCGGTGCACACAGGCGGGTAGGACGACTCCCGTCAGCTCCAGAGCTCGTCGGTGTAGGTGTCGGTGCCCGGCACGGTCGGCTTGAACGGTGCCGCCAGGCGAATCATCGCGAGCCCGGAGTCCTCGATCGCCCCGCACGCTTCGGTGATGGTCGGCCAGTCGCGTACCGGATCCCACGAGCCGTCGGGGGCACGTCCGCACAGCAGCATCTGGAGGCTGCGCTGCCGTGTACCCGGACCCGTGCCGAGCTTCATCGGTGCGTCACCCTCGGATCCCTTGGGGATGATCGGGCGCCAGTCCAGTACCAGGTCAACCGGGGAGTCCGGCGCCAGCAGCGTTGGGGCCACCTCGCGGTCGAACCACGCGGCGTAGTCCCGGTGAGGCACATCGTCGGCACGATCCACATGGATCGAGACCAATCCGCTGTAGGGATGGTCGAGCGCCATGTGCGCGGGAACGGGGGACTCACCACGGTGCTCACCGACAGCGAAGTACAGCGAGGTGTGCGCATGCACCCGCTCCTCGAAGCCGCGGCCGTGCTCGTAGAGCTCGAAGACCTGCTTGTTGGCCCACGCGAAGTGCTCCGCCTCGTGGCCCGCGTGGATGAAGTAGGTGGCCAGGTAGCTACCGGAGCCGAGCGGGTCGGCCACCGCCGCATCCTGTGGTACCCCATCGGCGATGCGCAGGTCCTTCAGGTCGTGGGTCGCCACCCAACGTCGGGAGGCGAACAGCCACGGTCCGACCATGCACCCCGAGTAGAGGTGGTCGGATTCGTACCAGCGGTTGTAGTCCACCTCGTGGCCCCGCACGGGGTCCACCAGCGTGAACAGCATCGCTCCTACACGGACTCCGTCGTCTGTGCCATCGGGTTCCATGGCTCCGACACTAGGGCTACCGCATGTCCCGGGGTGCGCCCTGGGCCGGGCCCACTACCCTGCGGTGCGTGACCAGTTCCGAGGGGATGCCGCAGGTCCCCCCAGCGCCATCGGCGGATCCGCACATCGCCGATCCGCACGCCGAGCACGAACCCGCGGTCACCCAGGTCACCTTGGCTAGCCTCGGTGAGCGCGAAGTGCTGGTGAAGATGGCCGATGGCCGCACCGGGGTGATCGAGCGCGCCGACTACGACGACGCACAGCTCGGCAACCTATCCCCGGGGGACCTGCTCGCAGCCGCGGTGCTCCAGCGTGAGCACCCCGACGGCCGGGTGCCCATGTCGGCGCGCTGGGCGGCCCTCACGTTGGGGTGGGCGAGGGTGCTGGGCGCGCTCGAGAGCCGCGAACCGCTGACCGGGCGGATCGACCGCAAAGTCAAGGGCGGGTACGTGGTCGCGCTCGGGGTGCGGGCGTTCCTCCCGCAGTCGCTGCTGGGCGAGGTGGACGGGGATGAAGGTAACCTCGTCGGCACCGACGTGCGCGTGTTGGTCAAGGAGGCGGACCGGGCCACAGACCGCGTGGTGGTCAGCCGCAGGGACGTGCAGCGACGCGAGCTGCGCGCCTCGGAGCGTGAGCAGTTGCGCTCGCTGTCTGCGGGTCAGCGACACGACGGTGTCGTGGTAGAGATCCTCGACATCGGAGCCAAGGTGCGCATCGGCGAGGTGGTGGGGCTGGTGCACCGCAGCGAGCTGAGCTGGGGTCACCTCGGCCATCCCTCCGAGGCGGTGTCGGTCGGTGACGGGGTGACCGTCGAGGTGCTCGAGGTGCTCCGTTCGAAGCGGCGCGTGTCCCTCTCGCTGCGCAACACACTCGAACATCCACTCGACTCGGTCGAGGTGGGTGAGACCTACGCCGCGACCATCGACAAGGTGCTCGAATACGGCGCCATCGCAAGTCTCGACGGGACCGGGGCGTCCGGTCTGGTGCACGTGAGCGAGCTGAGCGAGATGCCGGGACAACGTCCGGACCAACTCGTGTTCCCCGGAGAGCAGATCAGGGTCAAGGTGCTGTCGGTCGACAAGCCCAGGAACCGGATGTCGCTGTCCGCCGTCCAGGCGACCTGGATCTGATCCGGGCCACGGATCGCAGGCGCGCTACGCATCGAAGCACCGACACGATGCCGTCGCGTGCCAGTGTTTTGTGGTCCGCTGCATCGAGTTGTTGCCTCAAGTTGTTGCATCGAGCCGTCACATCGAGGAGGACCGGATGACCGTACCGACGAACGAACCCACCGATACGCGGGAGTGGCACGAGACCTGTCTACGGTGGCTGACCGGTTCGGTGGTCGTCGTCGCCGTGGGGTTCGGTCTGCTGGCTGCTTGCAGCAAGGACGCCGAGGTGGATGCCGGCGCAGATACCTCCTCGACCACTGCCTCCTCGACCACTGCCTCCTCGACCACGACCACCACCGGGGCCGGCGTCGAGGCGACCACGACCTCACCCGAGGGGGAAGGTACAGAGTTGACGGTGCCCCAGGACCGATCCACCACCCAGGTGAGCGTTCCACGACCCGACATGGAGCCCAGCGGGCTCGTGGATGTTCGCAGTGCCCAGCACCCCGGGTTCGACCGCGTCGTGTTCGAGTTCGACGGTCCTGTGCCGGGCTACGACGTGCGCTACGCCGAGGTCCCGCTCACCGAGGAGGGCTCCGGTTCCGAGGTGGGAATCGACGGCGCCAAGGTGGTGACGATCCTCATGGATCCGGGGTCTACGGCACGAATCACCGACGCGGGGTACGAGGACCTCTACACGGGAGCGGACCGGATAGCGGGCGCCGGCGATCCGGTGAACGAGGTGGTCGAGGTGAGCGACTTCGAGGGCCGCAGCATCTGGGCCGTCGGGCTCACAGCCGAGGTCGACTTCGCCGTCAGCACCCTCGAGTCGCCGTCGCGCCTCGTGGTCGACTTCGTGGCCGACTGACATCCCGCCGACTGGGATCCGCGGGACGAACCGGGCTCAAAGCCGATTCAACCAGCCGCGGGCGGCGCTCTGGCGCGCCTCGAGGTCGGCCAGGGTGGCGCTTGCGATCCGCTCGATGCCCGCCAGGCGGTTGAGCTCGCGGTTCACCTGTGCGTGGCCCCACCCAGTCGCGCGCACGAGGTCCATCGCCAACTCCGCGTTCGCGGCGCGCAACCGGGCCTTGCGTTCGCGCAGCGGTACCCGCGGACCTGCTGACCCGTCGTCGCCGGTGACCCCCGAGCGGATCGCACCGGAGGGAAGCGGCGGGGGCAACAGCAGCAGGTCGACCCCGGCCGGGTCGTGGCCGAAGCGCCCGGCACCCGGGCCCAGGCCGTCGGGATCGTCGCCCCACACCCCCCGATCGGCATGGTCCTCGCCCGTGGATCCCGTCGCCACCGAACCGATCACCGAGAACATCGACAGCTGCTCGGCATCGTCGTCGAGGCCACCTGGGTCATCGAGTGCCGCATGGACCTCCTCACGCTCGGCGCGTCGCTTGAGGCTGTGGCGACGGGCCTGCGCGATCGAATCCGCGTGTCGCACCAACCTCTCGTCGTCGGGGAGGAACACGTAGGCCGGTTGTCTCCGGATCCCGGCGGTGTGGCGCACGACGCGTCCGACCGCCTGGCGGAAGAACAACTCGGTGGTCGTCACCGTCGCGAACACGGCTATGCGCAGGCGCGGGATGTCCACCCCTTCGGAGACCATGCGCACCGCCACCATCCAACGCTCGTCGCCTTCGGCGAAGTCCGCGATCGTCCTCGATGCCCCCGGGTCATCCGAGGTCGCGACGCTCACCCGAGCGGGGTGCATCCGCTCGAGATGCCGCCCGATCGCCCTGGCGTGGTCGACGTCGGCTGCGATCACGAGGCCACCCGCGTCGGGGTGGTCGCGGCGCAGGTCCCCGAGGCGGGCATCCGCTTCGGCGAGAACCGTCGGCAACCACTCGCCCTCCAGCGACAGCGCCGTCCTCAGCCTCTGGTTGGCGCGTTCGTGATCGAGCTGGTCCTCGAAGGTCGCCGAGAGTGTCTCGCCGTCGGGTGCCACCCACTCCATGAACCCACCGGTTCTAGGGAAGTACACCGGCCGCACCACACCGCGGTCCGCCAACGCTTCCCCGTAGCCGTACTCGAAGTCCGGACGCGCCTCGTCGAGGTGGTAGTCGACGAAGGGGATCGCGGCGCTGTCGGAGCGGAACGGGGTGCCCGACAGCGACAGCCGGAACGCTGCGGGCTCGAACGCCTCGAGCACCGAGTTTCCCCAGCTGCGGTCGTCGCCGGCGTGGTGGATCTCGTCCAGCACCACGTAGGAACCTTCGGCCAACGGTGCGAGCAGGTGCGATGACTGGGCCACCTGGGCGTAGGTGGTGACGATTCCATGCATGTCGTCGGGCAGCGACCCGTCGGCGGGGTTCCAGAGATGATCGAGGTGCAGGCCCACGCGGGAGGCGGCACGTGCCCATTGGGCCTTGAGGTGTTGGGTGGGTGCGACGACCACCACCCGGGTACCGGGGTGGTCGAGCAGGTGCTGCACCACAGCGGCGAGAGCGAAGGTCGTCTTGCCCGCCCCCGGCGTTGCCACCGCGAGGAAGTCCCGGCCCGCGGATGCCTGGAGCTTGCCGAGCGCCTGTGACTGCCAGGGCCGCAGCTTCAGCCGGGTGGGTCGCCCCACGAAGCTGGGCTCGCCGAGGTCGTCCTGAGGGGTGGTAGGCACAGCCGCCCGATTCTATGGCGCTGGTTCAGGCCGCTCCCACGGGCGCTCGGGCCAAGGGTGCTTCGGGTACCGGCCGCGCATCTCGGAGCGGACCTGGGCGTAGGTTCCCCGCCAGAACCCGGGCAGGTCGGTGGTGCGTTGCAAGGGCCTTCCCGCGGGCGACAGGAGCTCCACGACCACCGGGATGCGCCGGGGCCCGACCACGGGGTGGGCATCCACTCCGAGGAGGTTCGCCAGTCGTGTCGACAGCAACACCGAGCCCGGGTCACCGTCGACCGTTCCGTAGCTGAGGGGGAGGCTTCCTCCATTCGCGCTGCGCGGATCCGACCAGCGCAGCGGTGCCGACTCGTCGAGGGAGACCCGCAGGTCGTAGGGGACGCCTTCGAGGAGTGCCTCTGTCAGCTCTGCGGCGGTGGGGTCGAATCCGTCGAACCGGTCACGACCACCCAACAGCACCGAGATCCACCCCGGTGCATCCTGGTGCAGCGAGTCGTCCCCGAGCGCTGTGTCCCTGAGCGCTGTGTCCCCGAGCGCTGTGTCCCTGAGTGCTTCGTCGCGGAGGTCCGGCCACGGGGATGGCGCACCGTCGGCCTCAGACGCCCGCACGAAGGCGACCCGGGAGCGCAACGCGTCGAGTCGGCCCCAGTTCGCGAACACCGACGGCCCCTGTGCTCGCACCGCGTCGATCACCGCGGTTC
>JBKEAI010000059.1:0-3540 GCA_047972145.1 Microthrixaceae bacterium | reverse complement strand
CGACGATCATGCGCTGCACCTCGATCGTGCCGCTCGCGACGGTCGCAGCCTGTGCGTAGCGCCAGTGGTCCTCGATCGCTCCGTGCAGGGGTGCGTCGGGACCGGCTTCGACGCTGCGGTGTTCCACCGCGGCGAACAGCGTCTCGGCGACCGACTGGTCGCTCTGGGTGATCGCTATGCGCGCGGCGGATGCGAGCACGTCTGGGATCTCGCCGGACTCTTGGGCCCGCACGGTGCGGTAGGCCAACAACCGGGCGACGCGCACCTGCACCAGCGCACGCGCCCACGCTGTTTCGAGCCCGGGTGGTAGGTCCTCCCAGTGTGGGGCGAGTTCCCGCCCGAGTGCCGACAGCAATCGTTCGCAGCGTGCGTAGCGGGCGATGCCGACCCGTTCATGCGCGAGTGCGGTCTTGATGACCGACCAGCCACCGCCGAGCGGGCCGAGCACCGCGTCGGGGCCCGCGGCCACATCGTCGAAGAACACCTCGTTGAGGTGGTGCGGGCCGAGCATCGTGGCGATCGGACGCACCTCGATGCCCGGGGAGTCCATCGGCACGAGGAACATCGTGATGCCCTCGTGGCGTTCTCCGTCACCGACACGCGCCGCGATGATGCACCACTGCGCCATGCCCGCGTAGGACGTCCAGATCTTCTGGCCCGAGATGCGCCACCCGTCGGAACCGTCTGGGTCACCGACCGGTTCGGCCCTGGTGCGCAGCGCCGCGAGGTCCGATCCGGCTTCGGGTTCGCTGAAGCCCTGGCACCAGATCACCTCGCCGGCGGCGATCGGCGGCAGGTGCAGGGTCTTCTGTTCGTCGCTGCCGTGCGCCATGAGGGCGGGGCCAACCCAGTTGAGCCCCATGTACTGCGCGCCGCGGGGTTCGTGGTGGGCCCACATCTCCTCGCGCACCACGGTCTGGTCCCACAGCGATCCGCCACCACCGCCGTATTCGGTGGGCCATGCGACCGTGAGCAGGCCTTCGTCTGCGAGCAGCCGGCAGAACGCCTGGGTGGCATCGAGATCCGCGGGGTCGGATGTGAACGCACCGAGGAAGTCCGCGTCGAAGTTCGCCTCGATCAACGTTCGCAAGCGGTCACGCAAAGCGGCCGCTTGCGCCCCGAGATCGAAATCCATACACCATGCCTCCGAGAAACCTGACGCAGATGTTAGTCGGACGGGTACGGTTCGGACCATGGGACCGATGCCGACGACAATCGCCCGGGTGCTCGACCGGGCCTTGGAAGCCGACCCGGGCCGCGAGGCGCTCGTGACGCGCTCCGCCCGCCTGTCCTACGGCGAGTTGGACACCCTGGCCCACAGAGCTGCACATGCGCTGGCCGAACTAGGTGTGCGACCGGGTGATCGGGTGGCCGCGACGTTGCCCAACGACACCGATGTGGTGGTGGCGTTCCACGCAGCGATGCGTCTGGGGGCGGTGTGGGTGGGGATCAACCGGAACCTCGCGGTGCCCGAAAAGCAGTACCTGCTGGCTGACTGCGGCGCCGAGGTGATGCTCACCGAGGATCCCGACGAACCCCTCGGTGTGCGTATGTTCGGCCTCGATTCCTGGCAGGGTGCTCTCGGCGCTGCTCCCGGCACCCCTTGGAGCGGTCCCGATCCCGACCCGTTCGCCCCCGCGGGGCTCGCGTACACCAGCGGCACCACGGGTCATCCCAAGGGGGCGGTGCACAGCCAGCACAACCTGTTGGTCCCCGGATCGGTGCTGGTGCAGTCCCGCCGCTACGGCCCGGAGCTGCGCAAGGGCGACTGCTTCCCGTTCACCGTGCTCAACATGGCGGTGCTCACCACGCTGTTGGTCTCACAGGCGGGCGGCACGTCGATCGTGATGGACCGAATAGACGCGGAGGGGGTCGCCGAGTGGATCCGCCGTGAGTCGGTGACCACCTGGAACGGACCTCCCGCGCTGTTGCACAGCCTGGTGACCAACGACGCGGTCGCCCCCGACGACCTGGCGAGCCTCGATGAGGTGTGGACCGGCGGTGGGGACTGTCCCGAGGTGATCCGCTCGGCGTTCGCAGACAAGTTCGGGGTGCCGGTGCTCGCCACCTACGGGCTGAGTGAAGCGCCGACGGTGGTTGCGATCGACGAACGCCCCGTGGCGCGCAGCGGCCCCGCGCGCCACGTCGAGGGGGCCTCGGGACGACCGCTGCCGCATCTGGACGTGCGCATCGCGGATGGTGACGGCAACACCCTGCCCGACGGTGAGACCGGCCAGGTGTGCATCTCGGCGGCCGATGAGCGGTACCGGCCGATGCTGGGCTACTGGGAACGCCCCGAACCGACCGCGGAGTCCCTCGTCGACGGCGAGTTGCGCACCGGGGATGTCGGCTACCTGGACACCGATGGCTTCCTGCACCTGCGAGACCGGTTGAGCCTCGTCATCATCCGTGGCGGGGCGAACGTTTACCCCGCCGAGGTGGAACGGGTGCTGGCGGAGCATCCAGGGGTTGCCGCAGGTGCGGTGTTCGGGATCCCCGACGAACGCCTCGGTGAACGTGTGGTCGCGTTGGTCGAACCCGACAAGACCACCGGTGCGGGCCTCGACGACCTTCATGCGCACCTGGAGGCCAACCTCGCCCGCTACAAGGTGCCCGAGCGGATCACCGTGGTCGACTCTCTCCCGCGCAACTCGATGGGCAAGGTCATCCGCACCCAACTCGCCGCCCTACTGGACGACAACTAACCCCTCGGTACTACATCCCCTCGGTGCCGCACGAGGTGCCGGGACTAGGTGGAGCGGAGGGTCCCGCCGTCGACTTCGAGGGTGGCTCCAGTGATCCAACTAGCGGCTTCGCTGGCGAGGAAGACCACGGCGGCCGCGATCTCCTCGGGCTCACCGAAACGACCGACCGGCACGCGGTGATGTGCGAGTTGGCGCTCCATCACCTCCTCGAGGGTGATCCCCTGACGCTGTGCGGTGGCAGCGGAGTTCTCCTGCACCAACTCCGTGAGCGTGATGCCGGGCACCACGCACGAGCTCAACACCCCGTCGGGCCCATAGGCGCGTGACAGCGACGACGACCAGTTCATCAACGCGGCCTTGGCGGCGGAATACGGAGCGAAACGGTCGTTGGGTTCGCGGCCGTACATCGACGCCACGTGCACCATGCGCCCCCAGCGGGCTTCGCGCATCACCGGTGCCACAGCGGCCGCCATGGCCACCGCCGCGAAGAAGTTCAGCTCGAACGCCCCACGCCAGTCGTCGTCGGTCAATTCCGGCAACGTGCTGGGCTGGGCGGCACCGGCGTTGTTGACCAGGATGTCGAGCCGGCCGTGTCGCTGGACGCAGTGCTCGACGATCGCGGCCCCAGCGCCGGGGTCGGTCACATCGGCTGTGAACGGCTCCCCCGGCTCACCGCCACCGGATCGTGACACCGCCACCACGGTGACGCCTTCGGCCACGAGTGCTTCGACCACGGCGAGGCCGATCCCCCGGCTCGCTCCGGTGACCACCGCCACCCGCCCGTCAAGTCCCAGATCCATCGCCGTCACCGTAGTGCCGGTCGGTGACCGAACAG
>JBKEAI010000244.1:0-1965 GCA_047972145.1 Microthrixaceae bacterium | reverse complement strand
GCCCTTCATCTGGAAGAAGCCCGCCGAGGAGATCCTGACCAAGGTCCGCCGAGGACGCACAGCGCTCGCCACCCAAACCAAATCCGCGACGGACCACTAGGAGCGACAGAACCCCCGAGACGCCCAGATGGCGGGCCCGATCCTCAGCACGCGGCACGCCTTGCCCACTTTGGGCGCTTCGTCCGGTCAGGATAGGTTCAACAGCGGCTGCGAGATCCGAAGCGCAGAGCGACGGATCAGCCGGAGGCGCCGAGTTCGCCGGCAGTGATCCCGGCGTCCGAGGACCCTCAGGTCGCGGCCACCGAACAACACAGATGAGACGCGGAGGCGATCGGGCATGACCCAGGCCATCGAACGCCCCGGGGCCGACGCCCCGGTGGTCAACAAGCCCAAACGGCCCGGTCGGCCCTGGCCCGTGGAGTTCGCCACCTCCGCCGTGGGGCTGAAGTGGATAATGGCTCTCAGCGGGATCGCGCTGATCGGCTTCGTACTGGCGCACGCGTTCGGCAACCTCAAGGTCTATTTCGGCGCGGAGGACTTCGACTACTACGCGGAGTCGCTGCGCACCCTCCTGTACCCGTTCATGCCCGAGACCTGGGTGCTCTGGGCTATGCGGATCGGACTCATCGTCGCCTTCGCTGCCCACATCGGCTCCGCGGTGGCACTCACCCGGATGAACAAGATGGCCAGGCCCACCCGCTACCAGTCACCGCGGCACTACATCGCGGCGAACTTCGCGAGCCGTTCGATGCGCTGGACAGGCATCATCGTGGCGCTGTTCCTGCTCTGGCACCTGGCGGATCTCACCTGGGGTTGGGTCAACCCGGACTTCGTGCGCGGGGACGTCTACGACAACCTCGTCGCGAGCCTCGACCGCCTGCCCGTCGCGATCTTCTACATACTCGCCAACATCGCGCTGGGCATCCACCTGTTCCACGGCTCCTGGTCGATGTTCCAGTCGATGGGGATCAACAGCCCCCGCTACAACGCGATCCGCCGATGGGTCGCAGGCGCGATCGCCGTGTCGATCACGCTCGTAAACGTCTCGATCCCGCTGGCGGTCACCGTCGGCATCGTCGGTTGAGCGCCGACTGAGGAGGACCCGGTAGTGACACTCACACTCGACTCCCACATCCCCGACGGTCCGCTCGAGGACAAGTGGGACAACTACAAGTTCGACCTGAAGTTGGTGGCTCCGAACAACCGCCGCAAGTTCGAGGTGATCGTCGTCGGCACCGGCCTCGCCGGTGCCGCGGCGGCTGCGACACTCGGTGAGCTCGGCTACAACGTGAAGGTCTTCACCTACCACGACTCGCCGCGACGGGCGCACTCGATCGCCGCGCAGGGCGGGATCAACTCCGCGAAGAACTACCGCAACGACGGCGACAGCGTGTTCCGGTTGTTCTACGACACGATCAAAGGCGGCGACTACCGCAGTCGAGAGGCCAACACGTACCGCCTCGCTCAGGTGTCGCTGAACATCATCGACCAGTGCACGGCGCAGGGCGTGCCCTTCGCACGCGAGTACGGAGGTCTGCTCGACAACCGCTCCTTCGGCGGCGCGCAGGTGGCCCGCACGTTCTACGCACGCGGTCAGACCGGCCAGCAGCTGCTGCTCGGTGCGTATCAGGCTCTCGCCCGCCAGATTCACCTCGGCACGGTGACCCTGCACAACCGCACCGAGATGCTCGACGTGGTCATCAAGGACGGCCGGGCGGTCGGCATCACCACGCGCGACCTGCTCACCGGTGAGCTCCAGGCGCACTCGGGCCACGCGGTGATGCTGTGCACCGGCGGCTACGGCAACGTGTACTACCTGTCGACCAACGCTATGGCCTGCAACGTGACCGCCTCGTGGCGTGCACACCGCAAGGGTGCCGCGTTCGCGAACCCCTGCTACACACAGATCCACCCCACCTGCATCCCGCCGTCGGACGAGACCCAGTCGAAGCTCACCCTGATGAG
>JBKEAI010000203.1:0-1760 GCA_047972145.1 Microthrixaceae bacterium | reverse complement strand
ACGGGCTGGATATCATCACCATACAGCGCGGTCCCGGGAAAGTCAAACACCGTCTAGACCCGCGCCGCGGGTCGCCTCACCAGCGCGGGGTTGGCCTGCGGTCATCATGCCACTCTCCGATCGCGGCTGCGGCATCCGGCGCACAGCACGGGCCGGTCATTGTCGGCCCGCACCCATTCGTCGCCGACTCGTCGGGCCCCGCGGAATCCTCGTCGGGCGCGGTCTGTTGCCTCGACGGCTCTGTCGCAGCGCTCGCATTGTGGCTCGGTGTGTGGCTCGGTGTTGATGCCGGGCCGGGCATATCGCTGTGCGATGGCGAGCATGTGGCCGCTCGTGTCGAGCCATTCGGCTTCGAGGTCTTGGAGCGCTTCAAGGTCGGCGGCGAGTTGCTGCCAGCGGCGGGCGATGCGATGGTGAGTGTCGCCGGTCGGGTCCGCGTAGTCGATGGTCGACGGGTTGGGCTTGGCGGGGGGCATCTCGGCGCGGTCGTCCGCTGGTATGCGGGTGGCGCCGAGGTCGCGCAGTTCGCGACGGATGACGGCGCGGGCGACGTCGATCATCTCGGCGCGGTCGGCGAGGTCCCTGGCGTGTCGTCTCATGATCGGGTGGTGCTTGAGGATGCGTTGGAGGGGTTTGGTCACGCTTTTGGCTCCTGGTGTCGGCTACCGTGGGGCTGTTGCTTGCCGGGACGGTCTGCTCTTCGGGGTGGGCCGTTCTGCGCGTTCAGGCTTCCAATACGGCGCTGGGCATGGCAACCTCCCATAGCGTTCTCGCCACGCCGTCAACGCCGCGATCATTGCGAGGCCGCGACGGGGTCCACCACCCCGACCGCGGTGGAAGCTCGGAGACAACACGCCACCCAGCACCACGCAGCGACGAGCCTGATTCGCCTGCCTGTGTGTAGGTCACCAGCCGTCGATACCCGAGCGCTTTGGTGGCGCGCCACGCAGCGCCATACAGCATCGAGTTGGCGTTCGGGGTGCCGTCTGTGGCTGTGCGACTGACTTCGAGTGTGTGGCCGTTGTCGAGGTGCCGGGCAACCGGCCTTCCGACGATCACGACCCCGACGAGGGTCTCGTCATCGATAACGCCGACCGAGAACTTATGTCCCGTTGGTGCTGCGTGATGCCGGTGATGCACTCCGACAAAATCGCACGCCTGGCGGAACGAGATGGGGACGAGTTCTAGCATCAGGGTCTCAGGGGTCGATGAGTGTCTCTAGGATCGCGGTCGCGACTGGTGGGCAGGAGGCGATGATTCCGTCGACGCCAGCCCAGTCGGCGGGGTCGAGGTCGAGAATGTCGGCGGTCGTGGTCGTCGGGCCGAGCGCGTTGCGGGCGGTCGCCACGTCCAGGTTGTTATCGATGCCGTGCTCGACGATGCCGATCTGCGATGCTCCGAGAGCCCACCCGACACCGCAGAACAGGTCGACGACCGTGGCGGTCATACGCTCGGGTCCCTCTGTGCGCGGCGTCCGGCGATGTATCGCGCGTTTGCTGCGCGACATGCGACGCAGGTGCCGCCACCACTGCGATACTCGATCGAGTATCGGTATCTCGTGCCGTGCGGGGGCAGGTCACGTTGCCCGATGTCGGGTGGGTTTTCGCCGGGCCAGACATCGGACTGGGCGGCGGTGACAGCTGCGGAATGTGCTGCCTGTTGCGACCGTTTCGGCGCGGTGGTCGCGCCGATCGGGGGGTCTGTGAGTGGGCGGTCACGGTCTGCCATGAGCGCCTGATATTCGTCGAGTGTGATGGTCT
>JBKEAI010000175.1:0-19752 GCA_047972145.1 Microthrixaceae bacterium | reverse complement strand
GAATCCACACATCTGGGGTGCTCAGTGCCCCGCCGCCATCCAACGATCACAGACCACACAAGTCCAACCCACCAGATCGGTGGATCCAGGCTGAGGGAACCGGTTCAGCCCGGCGGCCGTGGATCGCGCCACATCAGCCACAGTCGTGGGCCCGAGGACTTCCCTAGGTCGTGGGTGGCGGTGACCTCGAAGCCCGCCCGGCGGTACCACGGAACGTTCTGTTCCTTGGAGGACTCCAGGTAGCAGCCGACCCCCTCGGCATCTGCGCGCTCGAGGATCGGTGCCATGGCGGCCAGGCCGTAGCCCCTGCCCTGGCGGTCCGGGTGGGTTCCGAGGATCGCCAGGTAGTAGTGGGGTTCACGCGGATGGAGCTTCTCCACCTCGGCCATCGAGATCACCCGTCGTAGCCCGCCCGGCCCGAGTGCGCGGAGCATCGGCGGCAGGTGTCGTAGGAACCGGCGCGTGGGCACCCTGTAGCGCCCCGGTGCGGCCCAGATCGCGGCGCACCGGCCGTCAGAGGTGATGCTCGATAGCCCATCGTCGATGTGACCTTCGGCGAGCGCTTCGTAGAGCACACCGACCCGGGCGTCGTTGAGGCGTCGATCGCCGAGGACCCAGCGGGCAACCGGGTCGTCCTCGAACGCAGCGCCGAAGGTCGCCCCGATCGTCGGTAGGTCTTCCATGGTCGCCGTCCGCACACCAGGGTCGATCCCAGACCGCTGACGGCCTGCTTCGGAGTTCACACGGCCAGTCTCGCCCATTCGTCGGCACCCCCGCAGCCACCAGCACCTGGACCGACCTGGTCGTGCATCAACCGACGCCTGTCGGATCATCGACGCACCCAGGCTGGTAGACCGTTGGAGCAGCGGCGCGTGTGTTGTCGCGGCACATACCCGACCTGTGACCACGGAGGTCCTGCGAGATGGAACACCGATACCTCGGCAACAGCGGCCTCAAGGTGAGCGCCATCGCGTACGGCAACTGGGTGACCCACGGCAACCAGGTGCAGGACGACACTGCGATCGCGTGCGTCCACGCGGCGCTCGAGGCGGGGATCACCACCTACGACACAGCGGACGCCTATGCGCTGGGTCGGGCCGAGGATGTTCTGGGCAGGGCACTCGAGGGGGTGCGCCGTGAGTCCTACGAACTGTGCTCGAAGGTCTACTGGCCCGCCGGTTCAGGCCCGAACGACCGCGGGCTTTCTCGCAAGCACATCGTCGAGGGGTGTGAGAACTCGCTGCGGCGGCTGCGCACCGACCACCTGGATCTCTACCAGGCACACCGCTACGACGTCGAGACCCCTCTCGAGGAGACGATGGTCGCCTTCGCAGATCTCGTGCGGGCGGGCAAGGTGCACTACATCGGGATCTCGGAGTGGACCGCCGAGCAGATCCGCGCCGCTGCGGAGCTGGCGGCGGAGTTGCGCATCCCGTTCGTGTCGAGCCAACCGCAGTACTCGCTCATCTGGAGGGTGATCGAAGACGAGGTGATACCCACCTGTCGGGAACTGGGCATCTCGCAGATCGTGTGGTCACCGCTCGCGCAGGGCATCCTCACCGGCAAGTACCTGCCCGGAGAACCTCCCCCCAGCGGTACTCGCGCTGATGGCGACACGCGCGAGGCGAAGATGATGGCGTCGCTGATGAACGACGAGGTGCTCGAACGTGTGCAGGAGCTCGGCGCGCTCGCCCGGGAGCTGGGTTGCACGACAGCACAGTTGGCTCTGGCGTGGGTGCTGCGCAACGACAACGTCGCCGCTGCGATCGTCGGCGCGAGCCGACCAGAGCAGATCGTCGACAACGTGGGTGCGCTCGATGTGGACATGGACGATGCCCTGGAGGACAAGGTCCGGGACCTGTTCGCACCGAGCGCGCTCACCGATGCGTCGATGACCGAACGGATGGCTCCCAAGAAGCGTCCCTGAGCCACCTTCGGCCCCGACGGTCGGTCTGAGCGTGCGCAGGTCTCAGGACAGGCCGGTGCTCGACGCGGCGCCGATCACGAGCACGACCCACAGGATCGCGAAGCCGATCTGGAAGAAACCGATGATCGAACCGATGATCCCGAGGATCCTGCCCACCTTGGCCGTGGACGGTTCGGGCCAGCCCGACGACGTGGCCCGGCGCTTGAGGTCGTTGCCTTTGATCCAGGCGTAGAGGCCGATGAGCCCGCACAGCACCAGCGAGAGGATGCCCGTGACGAGGATCGGCGTCGCCTCGGAGTCGTACGGGTTGGCTGCGTAGCCCTGCTGTTGGTAGGGGGACGCGGGCATCTGCTGGTGGCCGGGTTGGGTCGGTTGCTGTCCCCACTGGCCCGGCTGCGCGGGTTGTCCCCATTGGTCCTGCTGGCCACCCTGGTGCGCGGGGCCTCCGCCCCAGGGGCTGTTGCCCGGACCCGGTGGACCCGGAGCGTTGGTCATGGTTCGCCTGTTCGGTCCATCGGTCCAGTATCGCCCGTCGCAGAGCCGATGGGGTGGGAATCTCTCAGGGTTGCCGTTTTACATGCTCGCGATGGCCGCCAGGATCTCCAGCACCTCGGCATCGCCGAAGACCTCCACGTCTGCGGCGTCGAGTGACCTGCGGCGGTTCAACACCAGCATCAGCTCCGACGCGGGGCCGCGCACGGCCACGTCGCCCTTGCCGTGGCTGTGCTCATAGATCAGCTCCCCATCGGCTAGTTCGATCATGAACTCGCCCGCGTCCGCCGGCACCTCGCGCACGATCCACCCGGCGCCCGGGTCGTCGGTGGCATGCAGGTGCACCGTCGCGTCGATCGCCGGCTTTTCGGCGGTGCCCGTGCGCAGTCGTGCGGAGGTGTTCTCCAGCAGCTCGGCGATCCCGTCGATGGCAACCGAGGCGTCTGTGCTGAAGTCCCCTCCACCGGCGAGGGTGCCGTCAGCGTTGTGCACGACCGTCTCGTGGAGCTGGCGCCGCGACCACCACGTCGCGTCACGGTCCCCGCTCCATGCCCACAGCGGTTCGGCTCCATCGGCGGATCGGAGGGCCCTCACCAGCTCCGAGCCCCCCGCCTCCAGCCACGCCGCCCAATCCGCGTCGGCGGGTAGGCCCAGGTCGATCGAACGTGTCCTGATGCGCTCGCGTGATCGCTGCGCCACGATCTCGGTGGCCCATCTGTGGACGGTGCCCAGGTGGCGCCACAGGTCGGACGCGTCCCAGCCGGGACACGTCGCGATCGCGGCATCGACCGGCAGGTCCGACGCGATGCGCACCGTGTCATCGAGCGCGATCTCCAGGGCGTCTGTCGCCGCGTCGTGGTCGAACAGGCTCACGGGCTCGGTCATCGGGTCAGTCTCGCGCGGACCATGATCGGCGGTGAGGTGACCACGGTGACCCCGAGGGACGTGGAGGTGATCGGCGCGGGTGTCAGCGGATGATCGCGACGATGAGCGCGAAGTGGCAGCCGCTCGCGGCGACGGTCATCGAGTGCCACACCTCGTGGTAGCCGAAGCGGTCCGGGGACGGGTCGGGCCAGCGCTTCCAGAGCCCTATCGCGCCGAGTGTGTAGAGGGCGCCACCGGCCGCGAGCAGCACCAGTTGGACCGTGGAGAGCCGGTCGACCAACACCGGGATGGCGACGACTGCGGCCCATCCCATCACTATGTAGAGCCACGATGCGCCCGTGGAGCCCTTGGCCCCCACGCGCAGCATCTTCACGGTGATGCCGGCCAGCGCTGCCGCCCAGATCACGCTGAGCAGCGGGATGCCCCACGCGGGAGGGAGCACGAGCAGGCACAGCGGTGTATAGGACCCTGCGATCAGCAGGAAGATCATCGAGTGGTCGAGCTTGCGGAACCACTTCACGGCACGTTCCGAGTGGGCGACCCGGTGGTACGCAGCGCTGACCGCGAACAGCGCGACGAGCGACGTCGCATAGATGGCGCTGGCCACCCGGCCCGTCACTCCATGCGCCGTGACCACCAGGACGATCCCCGCAGGCAGTGCCACCGCCGCGGCCACCTGGTGCAGCCGTCCGCGCCACTGGGGTCGGTGCCCGTAGTGGTCGATCACCTCGCGCGCACGCTGAGCGACATGTGCCACCGGTCCACCCGCGTCGGTACCGTGCTCGAGCATCGCGCGCCCCCTTCGACCGCCTTTGCCGGAATTCACCGTACAGCGGTTCCGGGTTGGGTCTCCAGAGGGAATCCTGCCCTGCCCGATCTCACGAATAGGTCCTCCGGCTCGATGTCGCAGGAACCTCGATGTCGCAGGAACATGCCACAACCCCTGCGACGCGCAAGACGGTCAGTCGGGAACGGGTAGGTCGGCTTCGGTCTGGGTGCTGGTGTCCCGCAACCACTCGGGGCGGGGCCGTTTCAGGTCGCGCACGACGTGCAGCTTCTCGAGGCCGCACAGGATCCAGTAGCTGGCGTCGACCTCCCACCAGTAGAGGCCCTGGCGTGCGAGGTGGGCGTACCGATGGTGGTTGTTGTGCCAACCCTCTCCCATGGTGAGCACCGCGAGGGCGAAGTTGTTGCGGGACGTATCGGTGGTCTCGAAGCGTCGGGACCCCCAGACGTGTGCGAGGGAGTTGATCAGGAAGGTCGAGTGCCACAACAGCACCGTCGAGGCGAAGAACCCGACCACGAGCCCCGACCAGCCACCGATGAGGGTGCATGCCACCGCGAGGGTCCAGGGTGCGACCCAGTCGTGGCGGTCGATCCAACGGATCTCGGGGATCTCCGCGTACTCCTTCATGGTCCCTTCGGGCACCGGTGATGTGTCGTCGCTGAGTATCCACCCGACGTGGCTCCACCAGAAGCCCTTGCGCGGGGTGTGCGGATCGGTCGGGGTGTCGGAGAAGCGGTGGTGCATGCGGTGGTGGCCCGCCCACCACAGCGGTCCCTTCTGCGCGGCGGAGCAACCTCCGAACGCGAGGATCGCGGCGAAGGGCCGCGAGGTGCGATACGCGCGGTGAGAGAAGTAGCGGTGGTACCCCGCGGTGATGAAGAACATCCGCCCCCAGTAGGTGGCGGCGAAGAGCCACACCGCTGTCCAGGAGATCCCGGTGAAGATCGCCAGCAGTGGGATCAGGTGCACCGCGAAGAACGGGATCGAGGTTCTCGGGTTGATCCGTCCGTGGGGGAGACGCCCGGTGTCGGTCGGGCATTCGTCCGCTTCGCTCGGCTCGGTTGCCAGGGCATCTTCGGAGGGGGTCGTGATGCTGATCGCACACCTACCGGAGTCGGTACACCGGCTGATGCGGTGCAGCTGGGACGGGTGCCGTCACGCTAGCCAGTCCAACCGATGTTGACACAATCAACTGGCAGTATTTCCCGTCTGATTTGCCGTCTGATCTCCCGGCGGGCTCGGTCACCTCACCGACGTTCCCCACGACACCCGGGGCCCCCGGTGTGCTCGCGGAGAGCGAAATCACATGAATGTGAAGTTTGTGGTTTCCGTCACACTTTCGTGTCGATTGTTACGAACCTGGCTTGATTCTGTAATACTGTCATCCGCTCGTGACCTTGGCTGTGTCGCGAACCCCCCAACAGTGCGGTGGACCGACGACGCGTAGGCACCACCGCGCCACACGACCAACAGCCAACTCAACCAAACAGGAGGAGAGCAACGATGCGCTCCACGAACCGAAAGACCAACGACACCAAGCCCCCGAGTACCGGGGTGCCCGCCCGCAGGCGTCGGATGACCGGCCTGCTCGCAGGCGCAGCCCTGATCGCCGTGGTCGCCTCGGCGTGCAACCTGCCCGTAGAGCGGTGGGTCCCGGACTTCGACGGTGACGGCACGATCTCCCAGGCGGAGATCGACTGGCAGACCGCCCAGGTCGGCAACGCGATCGCCCAGGCGGTGGAGTCCCAGCGCCGTGAGGCCCAGCAGAACCCCTTCCTCACCTGCGTGCGGAGCCACGAGTCCGACAACATCGGTCCGTGGCCCTACATCGGCGGCTACGGAGCGCAGAACCCGCGAAGCTCCGCCTCGGGTGCCTACCAGTTCATCGACAGCACCTGGCGCACCGTGTCGGCCCGGGCGGGCTACCCCGGCTACGCCAAGGCCAGCCACGCCCCCTGGTACGTCCAGGACGCCGTGGCCCTGCACGTGATCAACACCGGTGGCAGGTCCCACTGGCGGGGCACCGGCTGCTGAGCAGTCCGGTTCACATCAGACCCCCCGAGAGAGACCCCCGGAGCGCAAGCCCGGGGGTCTCTCCGCGTCCGGGCGGGATCGGTGTGCGAGCATCCACCGTGTGGATCCCGAAGTGGCGTTCGTGCTCGGCGGCGGGGGTCGTCTCGGAGCGGTAGAGGTCGGCATGCTCCGGGCGTTGGTCGAAGCGGGGGTCCATGCCGACCTCGTGCTGGGCACCTCGATCGGCGCTGTCAACGGAGCTGCCTGGGCCGCGGATCCCACACCCGAGGGCGTCGATCGCCTCGAGGAGGTCTGGAACGGCGTGCACGAGGCGGGGGTCTTTGCGGGCAACCTCGTGTCGCGGGTGCGCCACCTGGCGCGCACCCGGACCTCGCTGCACTCCCCCGATGCGCTCGAAGCGCTGCTGACCGATTCGCTGCCGGGTTCCTTCGAGGACCTCGCGGTGCCGTTCCGCTGCGTGGCGGCCTGCATAGAGACCGCTCACGGAACCTGGTTCGACCACGGGCCGCTCGTGCGGGCTGTGATGGCATCGAGCGCGGTCCCCGGGCTGCTGCCCGCCGTCGAGGTGGATGGCCTCCACTACATCGACGGCGGGGTGATCGACTCGATACCGGTCGGCACGGCTGTCGCAGCGGGAGCCAAGACGATCTACGTGTTGCAGGTGGGCCGGGTCGAACAACCCCTCGAGGTGCCTCGGTGGCCCCACGAGGTAGCGATGGTTGCTTTCGAGATCGCACGCCGGCACAGCTTTGCGGCGACCCTCGCGGCGCTTCCCGAAGAGGTGGAGGTGCACGTCCTGCCAACGGGAGGGCAGGGCCCGCGCCCGACCGAGTGGCGCCAGTTCCGCTACGGCGACTTCGGTGGCACCGCCGACGCGATAGACCGTGCGTACGAAGCATGTGCGGAGTACCTGGCCGCACCGAACCGGCAATTGCCCCCGTCGGTCGCTGGGGACCAAGGGACCCAGCCCTAGTGGCACCGCTTCCGCCCAAGCCGGTGCGGCGGCTGGTGCTCGCCCCGGCGGTGTGCGCGCTCGCGGTGGCGGCGCTCATCCTGTCGCCGTTCATAATCCTGTTCGCTGCCTTCGCCGTGCGTTGGCTGCCGGGACGGTGGCGCGGGCTGAGGCTGTTGTGGTTCCTGCTCGTGTACCTCGTGCGCGAGACGGTCGGGCTCTTCGCGCTGGCGGTGCTGTGGGTGCTGTCGGGTTTCGGCTGGAAGCTCCGCAGCGACCGGTTCGTGCGGGCACACGTGTTGTTGGCCGGGTGGTTCGTAGGGGGCCTCATCGGGTCGGCCCGCAGGGTGCTGGGGCTTCGGGTGGTACCCGAGGAGGTGCCGGACGGGATGCCGGTGGACGAGCCGTTCCGTCGGGGACCCTCCGACTGGAACGACGGGGACCGCAACGACGGGGACCGCAACGACGTGGACCGCAACGGCGCGGACCACAACGACGCCGTCGGCGCGATGAGGCCGGTACTGGTGTTCAGCCGTCACGCCGGTGCGGGGGACTCGTTCATCCTCGCGGACCAGGTGCTCAACACCTACGGGCGACGGCCGAGGATCGTGCTCAAAGACCAGCTCCAGTGGGATCCGTGTGTGGACGTGGCGCTCGGGCGTATCCCGAGCCGGTTCATCTCCCCCAACCCGCCACCGGGGTCGGGTGTGGTCGACTCGATCGCCGATCTGGCTGCCGGACTACCCCACGACGGAGCACTCATCCTGTTCCCCGAGGGTGGCAACTTCACCCGCAGGCGCCGCACCCGCGCGATCAATCGGCTCAGGGAGGCCGGGCTCGACGACCTGGTGGGGCGCGCCGAGCACCTCGTCCACGTGCTCCCACCGAGACCCGGTGGAGCGTTCGCTGCGATCGACGCCGCTCCCGGTGCGGACGTCGTGTTCGTGGCGCACACCGGCCTGGAGCAGCTCAGTTCCCTGCGACAGCTCTGGAGCGGCCTACCGATGCGCGCCGGGGTGCGCATGACCTGGTGGACGGTGCGTGCCGAGGACATCCCGGAGGCCTACGAGGAGCGCATCACGTGGCTCTACGCGTGGTGGGCGCACATCGACGACTGGATCGCGGCGCACTTCCCCGAGGGCACCCCCGTGGGTCCCGTGCCATCGGAACCCGCCCGGGCCACAGCCGACCGGTCCGGGTAGGAGTCGGTAGCGTGATGTGGTGCCGGATCCGTCAGTGAGCCACACCGCCAGCGTGCGTGGCGACGACGGCCGTGCCCCGGATCACCCGTCGGTGACCACCGACCCGGCGGTGGGCCTGACCGCTGCCGAGGTCGCCGCACGTACGGCGGCCGGCCTGGTCAACGACGTCCCCTCGGCACCGACACGCACGCTGTGGCAGATCGTCCGCGCGAACGTGTTCACCCCCGTCAACGCGGTGATCGGCGTGCTGTTCGTGGCGATACTCATCGCGCGGGGAGGCCCCAGCGCCGACATGGCCTTCGCAGGAGTGATCGTCGCCAACTCGGTGATCGGAACGGTCCAGGAGCTCCGTGCACGCGCCGCCCTCGACCGACTGGCGGTGCTCGAGGAGCCCAGCGCCGTGGTCGTGAGAGACGGCACCGAGTCGGAGATACCCGTCGAGGAGGTCGTCGTGGACGACCTCCTCGTGTTGCGCAGCGGGGCTCAGGTGATCGTCGACGGCGTGGTGGCGGAGTCGGTGGGTCTCGACCTCGACGAGTCGATGCTGACCGGTGAATCGGATCCCGTCACCAAGGCCGATGGAGACGAGGTGCTCTCGGGCAGCTTCGTGGTGGCGGGCCACGGCCGCTACCAGGCGACCCGCATAGGCGCGGAGTCCTACGCGGCATCCCTGGCAGAGGAGGCCAAGCGGTTCTCACTAGTGGACTCCGAGCTGCGCAGCGGGGTGAACAGGATCCTGCGGGTGCTGATGCTCCTCATCCCGCCGGTGGCGGCGCTGTTGATGTGGAGGTTGCTCGGCTCCACCGAGACCTGGCAGGAGGCGCTCACCGGTGTGGTGGCCGCGGCGGTGGCGATGGTCCCCGACGGGCTCGTGCTGCTGACCAGCCTGGCGTTCATGGCAGGAGTGATAAAGCTCGCCCGCAAGGACGCCCTGCTACGCGAGCTCGCCTCGGTCGAGCTCCTGGCGAGGGTCGACACGCTGTGTCTCGACAAGACGGGCACGATCACCACCGGCGACATCCACATGGTCGACCTCGAGGTGCTCGGGCGCACCGACGACGCGCAAGCGAGCAGGATGCTCGGCGCCATCGTCTGTTCCACCGACGATCCCAACCCGACCCTGGCCGCGATCGCGGCCAGGCACCACGACAACCCCGGTTGGAAGGGCACCGGTGCCGTGCCGTTCAGCTCCGCGCGCAAGTGGTCTGCCGCCGGCTTCACCACCGACGAAGGCCCGCTGGCGGTGTACCTGGGTGCACCCGAGTACCTCGCGCCCGACGACGCGCACGTGGCCGCCATCGTGGGGCGCAGGGCGTTGCTCGGCCAGCGTGTGGTGCTGGTCGCCACGGCAGCGGAGCTCGCAGGGGAGGTGCTACCGGGTGACCTCGTGCCCGCAGCGGTGGTCGCCCTCGAAGACGAGATCCGCTCCGACGCGCAGGAGATCCTGGGCTACTTCGTGGGCCAGGGGATCGATCTGAAGGTGATCTCGGGTGACCACCCCGACACGGTTGCCGCGGTCGCCCGGCGCGCAGGGGTGCCCGGAGCGGACCACGGCGTGGACGCACGCACGCTGCCAGATGACCCCGAGCGCCTCGGTGAGGCGCTCGAGTCGACCGTGGTGATGGGGCGGGTCACTCCCCAGCAGAAACAGGCGATGGTCACCGCGCAACAGGGTCGGGGTCACGTGGTCGCCATGACCGGCGACGGCGTGAACGACGTGCTCGCACTCAAGGACGCGGACATGGGCATCGCGATGGGCGCCGGCTCCGCGGCGAGCCGCGCAGTGGCACAGATGGTGCTGCTCGACAACAGGTTCTCGGTGCTGCCGGTCGCCCTCGCCGAGGGACGCCGGGTGATCAACAGCGTCGAACGCGCGGCCAACCTGTTCGTGTACGGAACCGTCTACTCGGTGATCATCTCGCTGGTGATCGCCATCGTGGGAACCGACTTCCCGTTCCTGCCCCGGCACCTGACCCTCGTGCGCACCCTCAGCGTCGGGATACCGGGGTTCTTCCTCGCTCTCGCACCCGATCCGCGCAGGGCCCGGCCCGGCTTCCTCGACCGTGTGGTGCGCTTTTCGATACCCGCCGGCGCGATCGCGGCAGCCGCGGCGCTGACCGTCTACCTGGCGGGTCGCGCCGATTCCGCAACCAGCCTCACCGAGGCCAGATCGGCTGCGACGATCACGTTGCTCGGTGTGGGGTTCGCGATCCTTCTGCGACTCACGCGTTCACTGCCTCCGTGGCGTTGGGTGCTCGTCGGTGCGATGGCGGCAGCGATCATGGCCGTGCTGGCGATCCCGGCGTTGGCGAAGGTGTTCGATCTCGACATGCCACCGGGTGGCACCTGGGTGGCGATCGGCGTCGTGGTCGCACTCGCAGCGGCGGCGCTCCAGTTCGTCAGGGTCACCGCAGATGGGGGCGATGTCGCGACGGTTCCGCCGCCACCCGACGCGTGACCCCCGGCGGTTCTCTCTGCCCCGGCGGTTCTCTCTGCCCCGGCGGTTCTCTCTGCCCCGGCGGTTCTGGGGTCGATGGCGATCCTCTAGAGTCGCGTTCGTAGACGAAGAAGAAGACAAACGAACAGGAAGGTTCCCAAGATGGCTGCTTTCGAACTCCCGGCACTGCCCTACGCACAGGACGCCCTCGCCCCGCACATCTCCGCGGAGACGCTCGAGTACCACTACGGCAAGCACCACCAGGCGTACGTCACCAACCTCAACAAGCTGACCGACGACAACTCTGATGGCAAGTCGCTCGAGGACGTGATCATGTCCGCCGAAGGTGGCATGTTCAACAACGCCGCGCAGGTGTGGAACCACACCTTCTACTGGAACTCGATGAGCCCCAGTGGTGGCGGTGCACCCTCTGGTGCCGTCGCGGATGCGATCAACGCCGCGTTCGGTGGCTACGACGCCTTCAAGGATGCGTTCTCCCAGGCCGCTGCCACCCAGTTCGGCTCCGGTTGGGCATGGCTGGTCGATTCGGGCTCGGGTCTCGAGATCATGCAGACCGCCAACGCGGACCTGCCGATGAAGCACGGCTCCAAGGCGCTGCTCACGATCGACGTTTGGGAGCACGCCTACTACATCGACTTCCGCAATGGCCGCCCGAACTACATCTCGACCTTCCTCGACTCGCTGGTCAACTGGGACTTCGTCGCCCAGAACATGTAGGCCAGAACACGTAGGCCGGAACACGTAGGCCAGCCGTCCTCGGGTGCACGCCTCAGGCGGTGGCGCGTCCGAGATGGCGGTAGAGCTCGTCGAACACCTCCACGGTGTCCTTCGCGCGGTAGCCGAGGTCCTGTATGGGGGCGCGCAGGCCGACCGCCTCGTTGAGGACGGTTCGCTGGGGCACGAACGGCCGCCAGACCGCGCCGGCACCCAGGTGCCTGGTCAGCTCGTCGGCCTGGCGTTCGGCCTCAGCGGACGCCGCCGGTGCGCGGTTCACCACCACACCGAAGAGGTCGAGCTCGGGGTTGAGGTGTTCCCCGGTGTGGGAAACAGCACTCATCACCGCGTCTGCGCCGCGCACCGACAGCGCGGAGAGCTCCACGACGAGCAGAACTCCATCCGCTGCGCCCAGCCCGGCACGGGTCGTGGGCCCGAGCGACGGGGCGCAGTCGATCAGTACGTGGCGGTAGCGTCCGACCAACGGTGACAGGGCGTTGCCGAGCCGGCCGAGGGCCTCGTCGCTGCGGTCATCCGCCTCGCGGTCGATCAGGGCGGGGCTCGCCGGGATCACATCCACGCCCTCACCCCAGCCGCTGGTCACCTTCGCAGCGTCGGCGACCTCGGAGCTGCCGGTGCGCAGGGCGTCGCCGACGGCCAGGTGGTCATCGCTCGCCTCCACGCCCATCGCCCAGCCCGCGGACCCCTGGGGATCGAGGTCGACCAGGAGCACCGGGTCGCCGCGCCGTTGTGCCGCCGCGGCGAGCCCGAGCGCAACCGTGGTCTTTCCGACCCCGCCCTTTTGGTTCAGCACCGCGGTGACAGCTCCCATCGGCTGTCATCCTCGCGCACCGAACCCCCGTGTCCTAGTGGATGTCGCGCAACCGTCGGCGCTGGCCGACCAGAGCGAATCCTGCGAGGAGCATCAACATCGCGACCGCCGACAACAGGGCGACCATCCCGCCGCCGGTGAACGCGAGCGGTGCTCCCGTGGTGCCCGCGTTCGCCGTAGCCGGGTTGCCAGGTCCCATCGTCCGCTCCGATCCCTCGACGTCGCTCGGAGAACCACCTCCACCGGTGGTGTTCCCCGCATCGGGAGTGGTGGTGCCGGGCTTGGTGTCGCTGCCGGGCGGGTCGAACACGTTGGTCACGGTCAGGGTGGAGGTCTTCTCCGCCTCGATGTCCACCGCCGCATCGGTCGGTGCGTACTCGACCTTGTTGGCTCCGCCCTTGTCGGTCTCGGTGACCGTGCAGCGCGCGCCTGCGGGCAGGTCGTCGAAGGTCGCCTCGTAGTCGTTGGACGGTGTGAGCGTCACCACCCCGTTGTCGGGCAGTGCGATGTCGAGGGTGGTGCCGGCTGGCTGCCAGGAGCACTTCACCTGCATCGTGAACTCCCCGCTGGAGTCCTTGGGCAGCGTTCCGGCGATCCGCTTGTCGACCTGGAGCGTGCCGTAGTCGTACGCGTTGGTCACGCTTACGGTCTGTGGGTCCGGCGGCGCCTGGTTGGGTCCGTTGGACGTCGTGACCAGGACCTGCTGTGGGCCCGAGGGATCCCGTGAGGTCTCTCCCCACGCACCGATCTCGCCGTCCTCGGTGACGGTGCAGGTGGCTCCGAGGGGGATGCCCTCCAGCGAGCGCTGCTTGCCCATCAGCACCGACAGCGTCGATTGGACGCCGAGGTCGAGAGCAACCTGGCCACCCGTCCCGTCGGGGATCGTGCAGGCGATCGAGAAGTCGACCGATCCCGGTGCCATAGAGCTCTGGCCGCTGGCGGACTTGGCGACCGCCAGGGCGCCGACCTCCAACTGCACACCGGTGCGCTGCGGCGCACGCGAGATCTGGCCACCGCCGTCGAGTTGTGCGGTGACACCGATCTGGTTCCATGCCCGCTGTGGTGTGGGCCCCGGGTACAGGGTGGGTTCCACGGCATCAGAGGTTGGCGTGGTGCCGATCCGGGGCACGTTGATCGTGCGGTAGCGCAGGTTGAGTCGTTGCCCCGGGTCGAGTGTGCCCGCGACGGTACCGGTCCAGTCGACGGTCACCCTGATCGCGGCGACGTCGCCGGGGTTGGTGGTGAAGCTCGACAGCGGGTGCCACTGCACCGCAGGCGGGTGGGTCGAACACGTCGGGTCGGAGTTCCAGTCCGTGGAGCCCGGCGAGGTGCCCACGCAGGCGTTCACGTCGCTGGTGGCTTCGACGGTCATCGTCGCACCAGCGGGCAAGGGGTCCGAGGGCGCTTCGACGACTCCGTAGCCGACGTCGAGAACCGGGCGCCACTGTGAACCACGCGCGGAGCCGGTCGCCAGCAACCTGTCGCCGGTGTGCGGCAGCACGTCGACGATCGTCGCCCGGGTGTAGGGGACCGTTCCGGTGTTGACCGCGCTGAGCTTCCATTCGTCGGTGAGGCCGATCCCGGTGCGTGCGGCGCACTTTCCGGAGTAGAAGCCCTCGCTGTCGGGATTGCAGGGCAGGGTCGGGTCCGAGATGTTCTGGGCGCCGAAGACCAGCGAACCGTCGACGTCGCCGTTGACCCCCTTGCGTGCGAGCAGCAACGGACCACCGGCGGGTGTCACCTCGTTGGAGGTGCCGCACTGGTCATCGGCGAGTCCGCTCAGCACGCCCTGGGCGTTGCCAGAGGTGTTGGTGCAGGAGTCCAGGGTCACGCCGGTGTCGACCACGAAGCTGTTGGTCGCCCACTCACCGGTCATCAGACCGGGTTCGAGGGTTATTCCGAGGGTGATGGTGAAGCTGTCGCCGGGAGACATCACCGAGCCGTCGGGGAAGTCGAAGAGGATCTGGCCGGCCGAGGGGGAGGTCACGCCGATGCCGGCCGTAGGCAGCGCACCGGAGCTGGTATAGGTCGGCGCCGTGCCGTCCCAGGTCAGGTTCGGTCCCAGGTCGTCTGTGAGTGTCTCGATGGGGACCAACGCGTTGCCGCTGTTGGTGAAGGTGAGCGTCCAGGGGATGACCGTGCCCGGTTCCACCACCTTGCCGCCGCCGGGAGGATGCGGATCCTTGGCGACGTCGAGAGCCGGGGTTCCCGTCGAGAGGGTCACCGTCGCATCCGCCTCTGCATCCACCGGGTCATAGCCGGTGTGGGTGACCTCTGCCTGCACTGTGTTGTCGACCTCCCCGGGGAAGTCGACTCCGTCGCGCAGGTGCACGTTGAGGACCGCCGACGCGCTCCAGTCGGCGGACGGAACCGTGTTGGAGAACGGATCGGTCGGACTGTTGGAGAACACGAAGCGGATGCCGGTCACGTCCTCGGGGTCGACCACCATCGGCAACTCCGCGGTCGGTCCCGGTGTGCCGGGGATCCAGGTCGGGTTGTCGTTGGTCTGCACGTCGACCTGAACCAGGTCGGCTCCGGTGGGCCGCGTCACGGTGCCAAGGGAGTCGAGCTCGAAGTTGTCCCAGAAATCGGTGTCGGTGTCGGTGATCGTGAGGGTCTCAGCCCCCATCGTCGCGTCGCCGTCGGTGGCACCGAGGGTTACGGTCACCGGAACGCCCGGGTCGGTCTCCAATATGGTGGCCGGCGAGATCGACTTCGACGCGGTCACGCCCAGGCTCGCACCGCTCAGTTCGACCGAAGCGTCGTCCTCGGCGTGGGGTGTGGCGCTGGGCGAGAGCACCGGGTCGAAGCTCTGGGCGAGTTCGTCGTTGTGCACCGTGATACCACCGGTGACGTCGTCGCCGTTGCTGCGTCGGGTCACCCGGAGCCTCGTCTGGAGCACCATCGAGATCTTGTTGGACGTGGCGGACCCCTTGGGGATCAACCCACCGGTGGTGCCCGGATCGGTGCTCTGGTACACGATGCCGACGCCCACCACGTCTGCCAGGGCGGTCGAGGTCATCGCGTCGAGCGCCGCCATCGTCGTGGAGGTGACCGAGGTGGTGCCGGTCAGCTCGTCGTAGTGCCACAGGGCCACCTGCGTGGCGGTCGGGTCGATCGGGACCGCTGCGGGCACCGAGAAGTTCACCCCGGTGATGTCGAATCGCTCGAAGGGGTTCGATCCGGCGTCGTAGGTGTTGCCGGTGAACACATCCGCGCTGTGGTCGGCACCCGGCGTGACGCAGGCCGACGCGGTCGCGCAGGGGATCGGATCGACCACACGGATGTACGACGCCCTGGCGTCGGCCGTGTTCCATGCGTCGACGGTCATGTTGACGCTCGGGTAGTTCGCTGCGGGCACGTCGCCGGGGACCGGTACGACCACCTTCGTCTTGGATGCCGACTTGGCGGTCTGGACTCCCGGGTTGGTGTCGATCAACGAGATGTTGTCTGCGGAGGTGTTGGAGAACGTGTCGGTGCCGTCGGTGGCACTCACGTCGAAGGTGTTGCGGGGTGTGCCGGTTCCACCGTTGAGTGCGGAGTCCGCGGTCACCCAAGGATCGGTGGTGGTGACCCGGCTCACGTTGCGCAGCCGCCACGTGAGCCGCAACGGCCGAGGCGTGACCGACGAGGCGACCCCTGATCCGGGCGCGGGTCGCGACGGGTCCACGCTGGCGGTGCGTGTAGCGGTGTCCTCCACGACGGTTACCCGAACCCCGGTGGTGCTCGCGGCCTGGGCTGCGGTCAGGGTGTGGCCCTTGAAACCGGTTGCGTTCATCCAGGTGCCCAAGGGGGGTGCAACGGTCACCCAGGTGCTCGTCACGTGGTTGTAGAGCTCAACCTTGCTGACGGTGTCCCAGCGCAGGAGGGGATCGAGCGCGAAGGAGATCGGATCGATGCGGGTCAGGTCGAACGCCTGGAACACGGTGTTGGCCGGGTCGGTGTGTCCGTTCGGCGCGGGATCGCCGAGCACGACGCTGGTGTAGCCCGGCACGGTCACACCCCAGTGTTGGAGGGTGCGTGCGGTGGACCCGGACTGTGATCGCAGGGCGTTCAGGTTCGAGGACCAGTTCGAGGTCACCCATCGCTTGTTGCTGATGATCGTGCCAGGGCCACCGGAGCCGTAGCTGACCACCGAGATGTCGTCGGTGTCGGTCACCACGTCGCTGGTGACCGAACCGCCCCAAGCGGTGGCCTGGGCGGAGACCTCGTTGTCGTAGTCGACCGGGACACCCTCGGTGATCGTCGTCGGCCCACCGCTGCGCAGGGTGTCCGACGCGGCGAACAGCAGGTTCGGCTGCACGATCGTTCCCTGGGCGAACCCGGCGGCGTTCGTGTAGATGAACCTGAACCCGACGATGTCGTCACGGGACACCGGCGAGGTGCTCAGGTCGTTGGAGTACATCGAGGTGATGCCCGAAGCCAGGGTCGTCCATGTGAGTCCCGGCGGGGTGCCACTGGCGACCTGGATCTCGAGTTGCGAGCCGGAGGGCACGTCGGTGAACACGATCTCGCTGGCTTCGAACGCGTTCCAAAAGGAGCTGTCGGCTGTGCCGTCCCATGCATCGGTGATCTCGATGCGGTCCGGGTTGACCGTCGGTCGGTTGGTGGCGGTCTCGGTGGGCAGCGACACCAGGGCGGTTCCGCCCGGGGTCACGGTCTCGGGGTTGATCTGCTTGTCGGTGGCGATCTCGACGCTCGGGTAGTAGATCACGACATCCGCGGTGGCCTGGTCGGTGTCGGTGCCCGCTGCGTTGGTGCCCGACACGCCGACGGTGTTCGAGAAGGTCCCCGAACCGGGTGTCGGAGCGATCATGTTCGAGTCGGTGGTCACATCGAACGTCATCCCGGCGGTCGTGCCGGGCGATATTGAACCCGTATAGGTGATCGTGAAGCCGAGGACCGTGTCGCCCGGCATCCCCGGTGCGGGGCTGGCCGGTGTGAGGTTGATCACACTGGGCCCCCCGGCCAGCAACCATGTGAAGGTCGCTGCGGTAGCGCCCGCGGGCCAGGTCCAGTCGGTGAAGCCACCGAAGCTCAGGCCCGGGGTGGTGAAGAAGTCCCCCGCGGTCGGTTCGGTGATCGTCAGCGAATCGAGTGGGCTCGACGAGTCGTTCTTCGCCGACAGACCCACCGAGAAGGTGTCACCGGCGGGGATCTCATCTGGGGTGATCATCTTGCCGGCATCCACCGTGACGCTCAGGGGAGTGATCGTGAGCGTGTCGGAGGCCGAGTCGGTGGCATCGGGTCGTCCTGGAACGCTCAGGGTCGCATCCACGGTGTTGGGAACCGAGACGCCCCCGATCAGCGGATCACCCGTTCTGCGGTCGGTGGAGCGCTGGGCCGTGTTGACGCACTGGGCCGACGCGGCGCCTCCTGCGGTGATGGTCGCGCCCGAACTCGAGGTGTACGTGAAGCGGATGCCTCCGATGGCGGCCGTGCCGACCGCGGGCAGGTTCGGGGTTGCGGCCGCCGTGCCGTCGACCCACCCCCAGGTCCCGGTACCGGGGTCGGTGTAGAGGTCGACGCGCACGGTATCGGCACCTGCGGGCAGCGTCGACGGTGCGCAAAGACCCACGAAGTCCACGTAGCGGAACGGGTTCGTCGTATCCAGTGCCGTGGCGCCGTCGTTCGCGGTCGCCGGGTCCTGGAGCACGACCTGCGAAGCGTCCACGTTGGAGTCATTCGATGCCCCGACGGTGAAGCCAACCTGTGAACCGGGCGAGTACAGCGCCGTGTCGGTCGCCCACGACTTGGTCGCGTCCACCGCGACCTCCACGGGGATCTCCACGGTCACCGACGCCGTGTCGTTCATGGGAGCGGAGTTGTCCGCATCCGCTGTGGCGGTGTTCTGGACCGCGACACCGTTGCTCGGCCAGCTTGGAGACAGGCCCGTCGGCACGCTGAGTTGCATGTTCACCCTGAAGGTGACGCCCGCCTCGATCCCGTACTGGGGTACACCGCCGAGGTCTCCGAGTGACTCGTGGAAGCTCGCGTCGAGCTGGCAGCTGGCCGTGACGGGGCCGCCGACGCTGCACCCGGTCAACCCGACGGTCGCTATCGGTGGAGTCGGCGGAGTCGTGTTGGGTGTGACCGTGAGGTTGTCGATCTGGAATCCGGCGAAGGCTGTCGGGACCTGGTCGGTCAGGGTGGCGTCGATACAGGGGTTGTCGTCGCATCCGACCAGGAAGCTGTAGGTGAACGAGTCACCCGGGGAGACCCCCGTGATCGCCGGCACGTTGTCGACGCGCTTGTCGAGGGTGACCCTGCCGATGTCGCCGAGGTCTGCGGCTGCATCCAGTGGGCTGAACACGAGGTTGCCGACCACGACCAGCAGAGCGAGGAGGACGGCGGTCGCACGCGAGGCCCGCTTCGAGGGGTACCTGTGCGCTGCGACGCGTCCGGGGGCGTCGTGGATGGGGCTGGGCATCGTGAACTCCGGGGTGTAGGTCGGTCTACGTGACTAGGTGTGGGTGACTAGGTATGGGCGACACGCAGACATGTGGTTGACGTGTCCAGCGTCTGGTTGTCGTATCAACCATCGGCACGAACCGCGTTTAGTTGAGGACTGTTTCAGCGCTGATCTGCCAGCCTGTGTTGCGATGGCTGGATCGAGCGACGAGACCGAGGACCCGGCAGCGGCGAGCGACCACCGTCCGAGCAGCGCCCGAAGGGCCGGGAGCGCCTATCTGGTGCGACCCGAGGGCTCTCCCGGTCCCGGGGTGCTGGTGTTGCACTCCTGGTGGGGGCTCACGCCGGGCGTCAAGGCGGTGGTGGAGCAGCTCGCGGACCAGGGTTACACGGCGCTCGCCCCTGCGCTGCTGACAGGTCGGCCCGCCGATGCCGGTGAGGCCGCAGCACTGCTGGCGGAGACCGACGCCGACGCGACCGCAGCGTTGGTCCTCTCGAGCATCGTCGCGCTGCGTGCCCAGAGCGCGGATCCCGATGCGTCGGTGGGCATCGTCGGCTACTCGATGGGTGCGTCGTGGGCCTTGTGGGCCGCGGCGCGCCAGCCCGGATCTGTGGCGGCGGTCGCTGCCTACTACGGCTACCAGGACATCGACTTCGCGGAGCTACGCGCCGAGGTGCTGTGCCACTTCGCGCAATCCGATCCGCTGATCACCGAGGATCAGGCCACCGGGATGCAGGCCCATCTACGCCTCGCCGGCGTGACCGTGGAGGTCGAACATCACCCCGGTACCCGTCACTTCTTCGCAGAGGCCGACGTGCCTGTACTCGACGCCGACGGAACTCCCGGTGAACGAAACCCAGACGAGGAGGCGGCCGCCGCGGCCGCGTGGACCTCGACGGTCGCGCTGTTGGATCGAGCGTTGCGCCCTTGAGCCCACCGGTGCACCGACACCCGCTCCACCCCCGGTGCACACAGGCGGGTAGGACGACTCCCGTCAGCTCCAGAGCTCGTCGGTGTAGGTGTCGGTGCCCGGCACGGTCGGCTTGAACGGTGCCGC
>JBKEAI010000135.1:0-11839 GCA_047972145.1 Microthrixaceae bacterium | reverse complement strand
CCGACGACCGCCTCGACGAGGTCGAAGCCGCGCTCGAAGATGTCCGCTGGCCGGTGCAACAGGTGGTGAACCGTCAGGTCCGGGCGCGGCGCACGCCGCAGATCCGCTTCGCACCCGATGCCGCTCTCAACGAGGCGATGCGCATCGACGAGCTGCTCGCCGGACTGCCCGAACGCTCGACCGATGACAGCCCCGATGAAACCACCGATGATCCGAGTGGCATTCCGAGCGATGACCCCGTCGCCGATTCCGGGCCTGGCGTTGCGAACCCGCCGAACCCGCAGTGAACGCGGTGGCCGACAACCCACCCGAGGGCCTCGCGGTGATCGACAAGCCCTCCGGTTGGACCAGCCACGACGTGGTCGCGAAGTGTCGCGGGATATTCGGTACGCGCAAGGTCGGCCACAGCGGCACCCTCGATCCGATGGCGACAGGCGTGCTGGTGCTCGGTGTGGGGCGGGCGACCAAGCTGCTCACCCACCTCACCGGGGTGGACAAGACCTACGAGGCGACCATCCGGCTGGGCGTGGAGACGGATTCGCTCGACGCGGACGGCGATGTGACGGCGACCCACGACATGGAGCCCCCGAGCCCCGAGGCCGTCCAGAGGGCGGCAGACGCCCTGACCGGCCCGATCATGCAGGTGCCGCCGATGGTCTCCGCGGTGAAGGTGGATGGCCGACGCCTCCACCAGCTCGCTCGTGAGGGCAAGGTGGTCGAGCGCGAGGCCAGGCCTGTGGTGGTGCACCGCTTCGACACCCGGGCGGGCTCCGACCCGCTCGAGTTCACCGCCACCGTGGAGTGCTCGAGTGGCACCTATGTCCGGGTGCTCGCAGCGGATCTCGGTCACGCCCTCGGCGGGGGAGCGCACCTCAGCGCGCTGCGCCGGAGCGCGGTGGGTCCCTTCGGCATCGGGGAGGCGGAGGACCTCGAACATGCCCGGTTGATCCCCCCGTCGGAGATCTCACGGGTCATGGACGACGTGCAGGTCGATGGTGCGGTCCTCGGGCGAGTGCACAACGGTGCGGTGTTGGAGCGTTCCGAACTGGGGATCACCATGGGATCCGAGGGTCCGTGGGCTGTGCTCGATCCAGCGGGGGGTCTCGTGGCGGTCTACCGCTCACACCGCGGTGACACCGTGAAGCCCCTGAACGTGCTGGCATCCGCTCCGGAGGACTCCTCCCGCGGGTTGCAGGGTTAGGGTGCGCGACGTGCAGATCGTGCGCGATCCGGGAGCATGTCCCCGACCCGAGCAGGGGACCATCGTGACCATCGGGGCCTACGACGGGCTCCACCTCGGGCACCGCAGGGTGATTGCCGATGTCTGTGCCAGGGCGCGTGCCGGTGACCATCTGAGCGCGGTGGTCACCTTCGATCGGCATCCCGCCCAGGTGATCCGCCCCGAGTCCGCCCCGAGGCTGTTGACCGGCCTCGACCAGAAGCTGGAGCTGCTCGAGTCCACAGGCGTCGACATAGTGGTGGTGATCCACTTCGACGAGGTCCGGGCGGCCGAACCGCCGGAGGACTTCGTGCGCACGGTGCTGGTCGACTGTCTGAACGCCAAGGGAATAGTGGTGGGTGAGGACTTCCACTTCGGTCACCGTCGGGCCGGCAACGTGGCGCTGCTCGCTGAGATGGGTGCGGACCTGGGTTTCGAGGTGTCGGGGATGCGCCTGGTGGGTCCCGACGGCGAACCCGCCCGCGACGATGCCCAGGTGAGCTCGACGGCGATCCGTCGCGCGCTCATCGAAGGACGCCTCGACGACGCGAACCGGATGCTCGGTCGGCACCACGAGATGCGCGGTCCGGTCACCGAGGGCGACCGGCGGGGCCGCGAGCTGGGTTTTCCCACCGCCAACGTGGCGATCAGCGACGACATGTTGATGCCGGCTGACGGGATCTACGCCGGTCATCTGCGGCTGCTCGACGGAGGTCCCGCCGACACAGCCGACCTCCCTTCCAGCCTCCCCTCCGGCCGTCCCGCTCGCCGTCGCGGCCCTGACCTCCCCAGCGCTATCTACGTGGGTCACCGGCCCACCTTCTACGACGATCAGGCCGCCACGCTCCTGGAGGTACACGTGCTCGATTTCACCGGCGACCTCTACGGAGCGGAGGTGGCGGTCACCTTCGAGCACCGACTACGGGGAGACATCGCCTTCGACGACGTCGAATCCCTGCGTGCGCAACTCGCGGCCGACTGCGAACAGGCCGCCGGGCTGTTGTGAGCGCGCGCCGTTGGGTTGAGCTTGCCCTGCGGCCAGCGGCGACTGCGAACAGGCCGCCGGGCTGTTCTGAGCCGGTCGCGGGTGAACGCAGTTCGTGAATGTCACCGCGAAGCGCTACGAGCCGGTACCTTTGAGCAGGCGGTTGAGGTGGGCGAGTCAGACGCCGAGCTCACCGTCGCGGGCCGTAGCACGAAAGGGCATCGATGTCGCAGGTGTTGGAGCCGATCGAGGGGCCGGTCCTGGACCAACCTCTCGCGGACGGCGCGGTTGAGGTTCCCGCCCTCACCCGTCATCAGATCACCCTCTCCGACGGCCACACCGTCGGTGTGACAGTCGCCGGTGAGGGGCTGCCCCTGGTGGTGGTCCACGGCTTCTCAGCGGAGGGCTTCCTCTACGCCCAGTCGCTGTCGCGCCTGGTGGGTATGGGGTTCAGGGTCATCGCGATCGACACCGCCGGCCACGGTGCCACCCAGGGCCTGCCGTTGTCGGGGCACAACATCAACGACTACGCCGATCTGCTCGGCAGGGCGATCGACGAACTCGGCATCGAGCGTTTCGTGCTCGCAGGTCATTCGATGGGCGGCCAGCTGATCGCCCGGTTGGCGGCCCGGTGGCCCGAACGCACCCTGGGGGTTATCTTCATCGATGCGATCGTCGGCGACACCTGGGACCGCATGGTCTACCTGTTCAGGGTCAACCCCCCGCTGCTCGCCGCCATCGGCATGTTGTTGATGGTCGATTCGCTCAGCATCGCCCCGGCGTTCTCCGATCCCCGCCAAGCGATCAAGTTGATGCGCCTCGTCACCCCGACCCTTGTGGGACACGTCACCCAACCGTGGCGCCTGCTCGGCCCGGTCATGTCGATCCTGCGCACCCGTTCGAGCCGCTACGCGCTCGACGAGTTGCACCGCCACGACGTGCCGGTGGTGGCGATCCACGGCTCCTATGACCTCGCGGTTCCCTACCGCACCGCGGTGGACACGGTGAAGCGCACGGAGGGGACGCTGGTGACCGTGGAGCGCGGAGGTCATTCGTGGTTGCTGAGAGACCCCGAGTCGTTGCCCGCGATCATGTCGCAGCTGCTCGCGGGGCCGCTCGGCGACGGCATCCGTGACGGGCTCAAGGCTGCGGGGGTCAAGCGCCGGTCGCCGACGCTCACCGATGTGGAACGTGTGTGCTACAAGCGGGGCGCGCGCGTCTTTTCGCTCGCAGCGGCGGATCCGACCCGCAAGGTGGTGGGCCGGCACCGCAAGCCGCGCTACCGGTGGACCGTCGAGGAACCACGTCTCGAGAAGCTCACCTGAGCCCTGCTGGGGGACACCTCGAAGGGTCGCTCGACCCGTCGTCTCACTTGGTACCCCGAAGGGGTGCTGCTGTACGATCTGCGCTCCGGCAAACGCCGGTAGCTGCTACCCGACGACACCTCGCGGGCGGCGGCAGGGTCAGACACCCCGGAGAAGCCCCAGATGACGAACCGCAAACCCACACACCTGCCCGACAAGCAGGCCACGATCACCAAGTTCGGTGCGTCGAGCACCGATACCGGGTCCACCAGGGTGCAGATCGCCCTTCTCACGGACCGCATCGACCACCTGACCGAGCACCTCAAGAAGCACCGCAAGGACCACCACAGCCGGCGTGGCCTGCTGATGCTGGTGGGCAAGCGTCGCCGTTTCCTCGACTACCTGCGCGACAACGACATCGAGGAGTACCGCTCCCTGATCGCCGAGTTGGGTCTCAGGCGCTGAGCGAGCCCGCTTCAGCTGCCCCGTGAACGGCTCTGAGGGCCATCATCCCGATATCTCGCGTCGGGGCGTTCGCAATTCGGACCCGGGTGTCCACTAGGGTGTAGGGAACGCAAACCGCGGCTAGCCGGTCAGTTTCCGGTTGCCGACGTCCGGTCCCGCTGCGTGGCCGCCCTGTTCACATCGGATCAAGTTCCGTGTGGATCTCTGTGCGAGTACGTGAGCGCAACCTTCCGGGGGTCGACCACTGGCAACTGGCCCGCCGCATGAAGGACCCGACGCGGGTCCAAGGAGGGCCACCATGGCCGAAGCAATACGCGTCTCAGCCAACCTTGGCGGAGACGAGTTCAAGAACATGTTCATCGAGACCGGCAAGCTCGCCGGCCTCGCCGACGGGTCGGTGCTCGTCGGCCTCGGCGACACCCGGGTGCTGGTAACCGCCACCGCTGCGCGCAAGATGCGCGACGGTGCGGATTTCTTCCCGCTCACCGTCGACATCGAGGAGCGGATGTACGCGGCGGGCAAGATCCCCGGCTCGTTCTTCCGCCGCGAAGCCCGGGCGGGTGAACAGGCGATCCTCACATGTCGCCTGATCGACCGACCGTTGCGCCCGTCGTTCCCCGAGGGCTTCCGCAACGAGGTCCACGTGGTGGGCACCGTCATGGGTGCCGACCAGGAGAACCCCTACGACGTGGCGAGCATCAACGGTGCGTCCGCCGCGCTGATGCTGTCGGGCATCCCCTTCGAGGGTCCGATCGGAGCGGTCCGCCTCGCACACACCACCGAGGGTGAGTGGCTGGCGAACCCGACCTACGCCGAGAGCGATGAGGCAACCTTCGAGATCGTCGTCGCAGGTCGCCTGCTCGACGACGGCGACGTCGCGGTGATGATGGTCGAAGCCGGTGGCACCGAGAAGTCCTGGGGCTACTACTCCGACGGTGCCCCCAAGGTCGACGAGGCGGCCCTCGCCGCAGCGCTCGATGCCTCCAAGGCCCACATCGCCGAGGCGATCAAGCTCCAGTCCGACCTGGTCGCCGCTTATGTCGCGCAGTACGGCGAGATCGAGCGCATGGAGTTCACCACGGCGTCGGACTACGACGACGACGTGCTCTCGGTGGTCGAGGCGGCGGTCGGTGACCGCCTGGTCTCGGTCCAGTCGATCGCCGACAAGGCCGAGCGCACCGCCGCGGAGGATGCTCTACGCGAAGAGGTCGTCGCAGAGGTTCTCCCCGGGCTCACCAACGCCGATCGCGACGAGTCGAGCGCCACCAAGCAGGCAAAGGCGGCGTTCCGTTCGGTCACCAAGTCGGTGGTGCGGAGCCGGATCGTCAACGACGGGGTGCGCATCGACGGCCGTGGCACCAAGGACATCCGCCCGCTGTCCGCGGAGGTCGGGCTGATCCCGACCGCCCACGGCACGGGCCTGTTCCAGCGTGGCGAGACCCAGGTGCTCAACTTCTGCACCCTCGGGATGCAGAAGATGGACCAGATGGTCGACGGCATCGACCCCCAGACCCGCAAGCGCTACCTGCACCACTACAACTTCCCACCGTTCTCCACCGGCGAACCGGGCTTCATGCGCGGGCCCAAGCGCCGCGAGATCGGCCACGGCGCCCTCGCCGAACGTGCGGTGTTCCCTGTGGTCCCCTCACTGGAGGAGTTCCCCTACACGATCCGCCTAGTGTCGGAGGTGCTCAGCTCCAACGGGAGCACATCGATGGCATCGGTGTGCTCGTCGAGCCTCTCGCTGATGGACGCCGGTGTGCCGATCAAGGCTCCCGTGGCGGGCATCGCGATGGGCCTGGTGTACGCCGAGGGCAAGTACACGACGCTCACCGACATCCTCGGTGCCGAGGATGCCTTCGGTGACATGGACTTCAAGGTCGCCGGCACAGAGGACTTCGTGACGGCGCTCCAGCTCGACACGAAGATCGACGGCATCCCCGCAGACGTGCTCGCCAATGCCCTCCAGCAGGCCAAGGAGGCACGCCTCGAGATCCTCGCGGTGATGAAGGCAGCGATCGACGGGCCCCGCGACGAGCTCGCCGAGACCGCACCGAAGATCATCAGCTTCGAGATCCCCGCCGACAAGATCGGCGAGGTGATCGGACCCAAGGGCAAGGTCATCAACTCGATCCAGGCCGAGACCGGCGCCGACATCAGCGTCGACGACGACGGTGAGTTCGGCATCGTGGCGATCGCCGCGGTCGACATCGGTGCGGTCAACGAGGCCGAGCGCCAGATCAAGCTGATCCTCGATCCACCGACCGCCGAGGTCGGGACGGTCTATCCGGGCAAGGTGGTCAACATCACCAAGTTCGGTGCCTTCGTCAACATCCTTCCCGGACGCGACGGTCTGGTGCACATCTCCAAGCTCGGAGGTGGCAAGCGCATCAACAAGGTCGAGGACGTCCTCGAACTCGGCCAGGACCTCGAGGTCACCGTCGACGACATCGACCCGAACGGGAAGATCTCCCTCACCCCCACATCGGACGCAGACCCAAAAGCGAGTGAGGGCGGCGTACCAGCCGCCCACGGTTCCAGCTCACCGGGTTCGAGCGACGGTGGATCGCCTGGTACAGCCGATGGTACCGGGCGCGGTGGGGCTCGCTCCGAACGCTCCGGGGCCGGCTCCAACGGCCGCTCGGGCGACTCGGATCGTCGCGAGGCGAGCTTCTCGGACAGCTACGACGAGGTGCTCGCCGAAAAGCACGGCGACCTGGGCCCGGCCGCGGGCTCCCGAGGCCGTGGAGGCGGCGGTGGCGGTGGTGGCCGAGGCGGATCCCGGGGTCGATCACGACGATGACCCGCACTGCCCGGTCCTTCGGGGGACCTCGAATCCCACCGGAGGACCGGGTGGAGCGGACCGTTCTGGACAACGGTCTGCGAATCCTCACCGATTCGCTGCCCGAACGCGCGGTCGTCTCGCTCGCCGCGTGGGTGGGCGTCGGGTCGCGTGACGAACCCGACCCGCTGGCGGGGTCGTCGCACTTCCTCGAACATCTCCTGTTCAAGGGGACCGCGGATCGCGATGCGCGTTCGATCGCCCTCGCTGTAGACGGTGTCGGCGGCGACATGAACGCCTTCACGGCCAACGAGCACACGGCGTTCTACACGAGCGTCCCCGCAAGCGACCTCGACTTGGCACTCGAGCTGCTGCTCGATGTACTCGAACGGCCACTGCTGGCCGCCTCCGACGTGGAAGCGGAGCGCCACGTGATCCTCGAGGAGCTCGCTGCCGCCCAGGAGGACCCCGACGACACCGCGTCGGTCGGGCTGTTCGAGGCGTTGTTCCCGGGTCACCCACTCGGTCGCGAGACGCTGGGCACCCCCGAGTCGATACGTGCGATCTCCCGTGACGACGTCGCCGGGTTCTTCAGCCGCTGGTACCAGCCTGCGAACATCGTGGTGGCGGCCGCGGGCAACATAGATCACGACCATCTCGTGTCGGAGGTTGCAGCCCGGTTCGGGACCCGGCCCACCGGCGAGCGTCCCATGCGGGAGAACCCCGGTCCGGGCGTGGCACCGATGGTGTTCCTGGAGCGGCCGACTGAGCTCTCGCACCTTGCGCTCGGCTGGCGCAGCCCCGGAGCCGCCAGCGAGGACCGCTACGCCCTGTCGGTACTCAACCACGTGTTCGGCGGGGGACCGTCGAGCATCCTGTTCCAGGAGATCCGCGAAGCGCGTGGACTCACCTATTCGGTGGGCTCCGAACTCTCGACTCATCACGACGTCGGCGCGCTGAGCGTGCACTGCGCGACCCTCGCGTCCCAGGGCGACCAGCTGCTCTCCCTGATCCAGGATCTCGCGGGGGATCTGGCGGCCGACGGGATAGACGAGGAGACCCTCGAGCACGCCAAATCGGCGCTGCGTGGAGGACTCATCATGGGCTTCGAGAGTGTGGTCGCGCGCATGACGCGCCTGGGAGCAGGTGAGACGACCCTCGGCCGGGTGACCACGGTCGAGGAGCACTTGGCGAACATCGACGATGTGAGCACCGAAGCGGTGCAGCGCGTCGCTTCGGAGCTGTTCGGGTCCCCCCGTGCCCTGTGCGTGGTCGGTCCCGAAGAGATCGGCTGAGCGGGCCACCCTGGTAGGTGGTATCGAGGGAGCTGTCGGTGGGCCCCCGAAGCCGGCAGCTGCGCCGCCGATGCCCATCGGGTCGCCGCCCAGGGTTGTCAGGCCCCCGTTCGTTGCTCAGTCGGCGTCGGGAGCAACCTCGCCGCGGCGCACCCCGAGCAGGAACAGCACCGCATCCAGATACGGGACGTTTACGGTCGTGTCCGCCGCATCCTGGACCAGCTGCTTGGCGTTGAACGCAACCCCCAGGCCCGCGGCCGCGAGCATGTCCATGTCGTTGGCGCCATCTCCCACAGCGACGGTCTGCGACAGCGGGATGCCCTCGATCTCGGCGAACTCGGCGAGCAGTTCGGCCTTGCGGGCGCGATCCACGATGCGGCCATGTACCTCTCCGGTGAGCCTGCCTTCGCGCACGACCAGGGTGTTCGCCACAGCATGGTCGAGCTCGAGCTCCTCACGCAGGGCCTCGGTGAACTGGGTGAAGCCCCCCGAGACCACCCCGACGGTGTAACCGAGCCGCTTGAGGGTGCGCACGAACGTGCGTGCGCCGGGCGTGAGGCGCATGTTCGCACGGGCCCGTTCCAGAGCGGCCTCGTCCAGTCCCTCGAGCAGGGCCACGCGGGCGGTGAGCGCCTCCCCGAAGTCGATCTCGCCGGCCATGGCAGCGGTGGTGATCGCGCGGACCTCGTCGTGGCAGTTGGCCTCGGCTGCCAGCAGTTCGATCACCTCGTCCTGGATCAGGGTCGAATCGACATCGAGGACCACGAGCCGTTTGGCACGCCGTTCGAGACCCGCGGGCTGCACCGCGATGTCGAGGCCGTGGATGGACGACGCCCGGGCGATGGTTCGGCGCAACTCGACCGGGTCGGCTCCCCGCACGAGGAACTCGTACGCGAACACCGGGTAGCGCGCAAGGCGCACGATGCGTTCCACGTTGGCCCCCACCGCCAGCAGGGAGCTGGCGACAGCGCCGAGCTCAGCTGGCGAGAGCTCGGTTTCGAGTCCATGGCCGAGCACGGTTACGGCGTCCACCCGATCGCGGGAGTCCCGGGGCGCGGGAACTAGCTCGGTGCTGACCGCCAGGTCTCGCTCGGATGCGAACCGGGCCAGCATCTCGTCGAGTTGCGGCTTCGCCTCACCGGGGTGCTCGATGGCGACCGCGAGGGTCAGGTGACCCCGCACCAACACCTGTTCGAGGTCCTGGACGGTCGCGGTGCAGAGGTCCAGCAGGGTCATGAGATCGGCTGTTATCCCCGGACGGTCGTTGCCGCTCACCCGGATCAGCAGGGCGTCACTGTGGCCATCGGGGTCAACTGCCATTTCCCGACCCTACGGCCTGGCACTCCCTATCCGAACTTGAACGGACACCGCCCCCCAGCGCGCGGATCCGTTCAAGAAGTGAGGTTGGACGCGTCGCTTACGCCCGACGCGGCTGCGAGCAGGACGCTGATCGCAGCACCTGTGACGAGCACGGGGGTGAGCCCGAGGTGGTCGATCGCGATGCCTCCCAGCAAACCCCCGACGGGGACCAATCCGGCCCACGCCATCATCCAAAGGCCCATCACCCTGCCCCGGACCTCGTCGCGCACCCGGAGTTGCAGCGTGGTGACCAGCGCGGTCACCACCACGAAGTAGCTAGCCCCTGCGACGAACACCGCGGGGTAGCCGATCCACACCGAGGTGCTGAGTCCGAAGATCCCGAGGGCGACTCCGAACACCGCCAGCCCGATGCGGACCATCCGTGCCCGGCTGAGCCCCGACAGCACCGATCCCATCGACACAGCGCCGGTGAACGCACCCAGGCCGAAGGTGGAGAACAAGAGGGTGTAGCGCCAACCCTCGAGCCCGAACTGCTCGTCCGCGATCAGGGGCATCTGGTAGATGAACACCAGGCAACACAGCGAGTACACGGCGATCGTGACCAGCACCCGCCCCACCACCTGGTCCGAACGCGCCTCGCGGAACCCCCCGGCAACCTGTTTCCACGGTGATTCACCACGTTCGCCTTTGGCGGAGAAATCTGCGTGCGCGGTGCCCACCGCCAGGATCACGAAGCCGTAGGTGGCGGCGTTGATGGCGAACACGAACGGTGCGCCTCCGATCGCAGCGCCGATGCCGCCGAGGATCGGTCCGATCACCCGCGATGCGTTCATGGACGCGGAGTTGAGCGCGACGGCGCCTTGCAGGTCGCGTCGTCCGACGAGCTCGGGAAGCACAGCGTTCGCTGCGGGGGCGTTGATGGCGGAACCGATGCCGAGGCCCGCGACGACGATCACCAGCACCGCACGGCTCGGTTCGTCGCTGGTGGCAACCACCGCCAGCAGCGCTGAGAGCACCCCCTGGAGTGCAGCGATCGAGATCATCAGCACCCGCCGATTGACCCGATCCGCGATCGCTCCGCCGAGCGGCGACAACACGAGCATCGGGCCCAGTTGGGCGAAGGTGATGATGCCGATGAACGTGGAGCTGTCGGTTAGGTCGTATGCAAGGGCGATCAGGATGACGTTCTGCATCCAGGTGCCGATGTTGGAGCTGAGGGTGCCTGCGAAGACGCGGCGGAAGGCCTCGTGGCGGAAGGCCGCGGCCATCGTGCCGGGCGCAGCTCTGGGGCCGCCGGGGTTCGGTGGGGTGCTTACTGGTGCAGAGATCTCGGAATCCGTGTGGGTTGGGACGTAGCCCGTGTGGTTGGGATGCGGTCCATGTAGCCCGAACGCAGTCCTGCGGCTGGCATTGGCGGTGATCGGCCTTCGCAGCGATTGACATTCGGAACTCGAAGCGCCCCCAGCGTAGGTGCCTGCGAACCCAGGGGTCCTGGTCGGGTCCTAGCATCGCCATGTGAGCGAGGAGCGCGACCATTACCAGGTGCTCGGGATCGACCCGTCGGCTTCCGTCGAGGAGGTCCGTGCTGCTCACAGACGTCTGGTGCGGATGCTGCACCCCGACCGCCACGTCGGGGCCACTCAGGCCGAGCGGGCGCTGGCGGACCGGCGCATGCGCGAGATCAACGATGCCTGGAACACCCTGCGTGACGAGGGGCGGCGTAGCTCATATGACGCCCAACGCAAGACACGCCTGCAACACGAGCAGGCCTCGGCAGGTGGTACCGGCACCGGGTCCCAGCGCCGACGTCCGACCAACCGCGACGGGCGCCGACCTCAACCGACCCGCCAGCGAACTGGAAATCCCGGAGCAGGGAACAGTTCGGCGAAGGCCGGTAGAGCCACCTCCACCGCTGGACGGGGTGCGTACTGGCACCCCAAGGGAGGCGATGGCGGCGGGACAGGCGCCAGAGCCGATTCGGATGACGATGACGGACTGGTGGTGGGCGCCTGGACCGCCCAGCTGCTGCGCAAGGGGCCGATCATCGTGATCATCGCGGTTGTGCTCGGCCTGTTCATCGTGACCGCGTACGCCGGCGGGAGGGGAGAGACGAAGCCGGTCCAGCCGCCACCACTCGAGGGCTGCGCCAGGGTCTACGACGGGAGCAACGCGATCATCGTGCCCTGTGACGTACCCAACGACGGACGGATCGTGGCGCAGGTGCGCGCTGCGTTGGACTGTCCCGACCGAGCCCCGCGGTACGTGAGCGTGGACACGAGGTTCTTCTGCATCGCGGAGAACCAGAACGACTGATCCCGGCTGCTTCGAGTGGTGCAACGGTGCGAGGGGCCCGGCGGGGGACTGCTACGATCGCCTGCTCACGGGCGTATGGCTCAGATGGCTAGAGCGCTGCCTTCACACGGCAGAGGTCACAGGTTCGATTCCTGTTACGCCCACGCTGTGATGTCG
>JBKEAI010000267.1:0-5105 GCA_047972145.1 Microthrixaceae bacterium | reverse complement strand
CGTCACCGTTTCAGTGTCAACCTGGCCCGATGGCGTGTAAGTCATGGTGCGCACAACACCAGCAGGATCGGTCACCATCTTGACCCTACCCGTATCAGGATCGTAGGTGGTGACCGTCTCGCCGGGGTTCCGCAGATGAGGTGTCGGGGTGGGCACGGGATCGCTGTGTTGGCGGGCGCGATCGAGCTTGTGCGCTTGTGCGTGTAGTGCCTACGCGTGTGCGCCGGTTCAGGTGGGTGTGAGGGCGACGAACCGGGGTGGTTCTGGCACGTTGAGCGCCGTGTAGATGTGGTGTTGGCGGGCGGTGAGCTCGGTGCGTTGTTGGACTCGTCCGGTGGTGCCGTTGAGTTCGATGAGGTGGCAGCGGTCGAGTTCGTGGCGCAGGTTCCGCCAGGTGTCGTCGGTTTCGGTCTCCGCGATGCGGATGAGTAACAAGGCGAGCCAACAGAGGGTGACGTGGGCTCGGATGCGGTCTTCGAGGCGGTGGTAGACAGGTCGGAGATCGAGGGTGGATTTCATGTCTCGCCAGCCTCGTTCGACTTCGAGAAGCTGTTTGTAGCCGAGCGCGATGTCCTCTGGGGTGAGCGTCGGGTCAGAAGTGCGCAGGAGGAACTTGCCGTCGAAGTTCGCGTCCGCTTTCACTGCGGCGCGGTCGACACGCAGAAGGCCTGTGGTGGTGGTGCGTAGGAAACGGCGCAGCCCGGCGGGCAGCTTGACTGTGAGCGTGGTTCGCTGTTCGGGGTTGAGGGTGTCGGTGCCGGTGATGCGGTCTTCGAGCTGGGCGACGAGGCGGTCTCGCACTGTGGCGTCGCGGTCGGCCTCGTCGGGGTTGCGACAGATCACGAACCGGTCCCGCATGGTCCCGTCATCGATCACGACCTCTTTGACTTGCAGGTTGTCGGCGACGTGGTGGTAGCGGCCCTGACGTGCCAACGCCGCGGCGGCTTCGGCACTGTCACCACGGAGTTTCTCACCGATGATGTAGTTCCCGCCTGCTCGTTGGAGGTAGCGGCGGTTCTCAGCCGAGGAGAAACCCCGGTCAGCGACCCACACCACCCGGCCGAGCCGCCAGGCCCGTAGGTCGTCTTTGACCTGGCGGATCAGTTCTTGATCATTCGTGTTGCCTGGCCAGGACCACACCCGGATCGGGATCCCGGTGCGGGTGACGGCCATGCCGATCACCACCTGGGGCAGATCACTGCGGTGATCTTTCGACTTGCCGTAGGTGCCGAACCCGACCGTCGCCCCCTCGGGAGGGTCATCCGCGGTGGCGGTCTCGAAGTAGGTGGAAGTCGTGTCGAAGAACAACAAGTCGACCTCGAGGTTCAACAGATCCGCCACAGACCAGTACACCGCTTCAGCGAGTTCGGTTTCGATCTCGCGCAGCCAGTCCATGGCCCGGTAACACGCGTCGTCGGACAGCTCATCGAGACCGGGGATGTAGGCACGCTCGGTTGCCCAGCGGGTAGCGGCGAGTTTCGAGCACGGTTCCAACGCCCGGTTCGCTACCAACGCGAACAGAGTGCGTTCCACCGACGCGTCGAAGCGGCGGCCTTCCAACAAGCTGCGCATCGTGGTATCGATCCCGAGGCGCTGCCACAGGCCGTTCAACGCCCAAGCCCCACCCAAGCGACGTGACGACGTCAACGACAACCCATCGCTGTCACCGGCGTCGTCGGGACCAGCAGTGCCGAGATAGCGGGAGATCGAACCCACCAGACGGCTCAACGCGTCGCGGTCCAAGCGGTCTTCGCGACCGAAACTGTGCAACACCTCCGCGACGGAGTTCCCCGACTCCCGGTGGCGCACGTTGTGGGCCAACTGCACGTACCGCACGACCGACCCGTTCTTGTTCCGACGCTGGATCGTCCGCAAGTACATGCCTGCGATCATCGCGGCCACAACAGCACGGATCAACTACCCGAACAGAATCGTGTGCCTACAGAATCGCACGTGTTCCAACGACAGCAGGACCAAGAACCCTGCAAACACAGGCATCTGGACGATCACGCCACCCTACGAACCCCAACAACTGCGGAACCCCGGTCTCGTTGCCCCCGGGCGTGCGAACCACAGTGACCTGACCGTCATCGTTGAATCCGATTGCGGTGCGCAACTCACCCGGGGCGATCACCACAACCCGACGACCCGCGTCGTCATACTCGTAGCGTGTGACCCGAGCGAGACCGCTCACGTCGGCGATGACGCGTTCGACACGACCCGCGTCTGTGTAGCGCGTCTCGGTCACGACGCTCTGCTCGTCGGTGACGAACCGAACGCGCCCCATGTTGTCGTAACTGGTGGTTGTGGTGCCATCAGGGGTGGTGACGGTCTCGGGCCGGGAGAACCCGTCATAGGTGGTGACCGTTTCGATGCCTGTCGGGTCGGTCACCTTGCGCACCCGCCCGAGGGTGTCGTATTCGGTGACGGTCTCCAATCCGGCGGGGTCGGTGATCTTGGTGACGCGGCCTTCGGTGTCGTATTCGTAGCCGGTGCGACGCCCGAGTTCGTCTTCGGTCCACTCCAAGCGTCGCAACACCCCGTGATGCTCCTCACTTGCAGTCCCATCAGGGTGGATCGTGCGGGCCAGTTCACCATCCGGGTCGTATCAACGGGGACGAAGCCAGCTATTTCGACGTCAAACGTACCGTACGTCGTCGGGAGCAGATGAAGCGCCATACCCGTGTTGGATCGTCCGTCGGTAGTCCACAACGGGACCACGAAGTCGAAGCCAGCTTGACGTTCCCCAGCCCTCGGGCGGAGCGCTATCTGAGACCACTCCTCCTCAGGCACTTCGATCAGTTTACCGCCCACAGTCTCGACAGCTCGCCGGAGCTCCGCGGCCGTCAAGTGCCGACCGGACGTCATGGTCTCGAGAACGTCGAACTCGCCTTTCACCAACAGCCCTATCGACATCTGGCCTGCGATCCGCATTCCACTACGAGCATCCTCCTCCATCCCCGGCGTCAGCATCGTCGCGCCCCCGGAATTCGGACTGGCGAAGCTGTCGTCAGACCCACTTCCCCATGAAACACGCGTCCGCAGCAGCGATGGCCGCCGCTCGAACTGGAGGTGCGACGCCGGCGGCTGACAGCGCAAGATCCGCTACCCGGCGCTCGTCTCCATACGCGCCACAGAAGCGTGCCGCGTTCTGCGCGGCCGTCGCCGCAAGGTGGGCAGGACGGGAGAGGATGATGGCCACGGCTCTGCTTCTGCTGTCACTCGGCACATCTCGAACGGCGGCGTGTTGGATGATGTGGTGCCGCTCACAGCCAGGTGACGTCGGCAAAGACCCGTAGGCTCCAGTGGTTTGTGGGGCAACACAACACCCATACACGCCGTCGTCAAACAGCGGGGACCCGGACCCGATCTCACCTCCGGAAACGCTCTGCTGAGCCTCGACGACGGCGCCGGTGGTGGGGTTGATGGCCGCGACGGCGTTCTCAGCCGCAGCAACCCCCGAACCGAGGGCGAGCCCGGCGAGACCGATGGTGAGCGCGACGACCACCCGCAGCAGCAGGCGCCGGGTCACGGTCGTAGCGGTCATCGTGGTTCAGTCTCGCTCACCAACTCGGCGTGGCGGCAGGACGAGTCAGCATGCCGGAGGCCGATGGTGGCCGAATCCTGCTATGGAAGGAGGCGTTCTGCCGCTTGCAGATCATCAACAACCTCGCGGCGCGCGTCGGTGCTCGCTGCACGGATGCGCTGCCGCAGCTTGCTGATTCGTTCACGACCGAGAAGGTCGACCAAGTCTCCAAAGTCATGGATCGACGTCAGCGTGTCCAGCCCAGACTCTCTGGTGTTGAAGGCACCTCGGACCAGGGCGCGCCATAACACCTCCAGAACGAGGTCCCGATCATCGTCGCCACGAGGGCGTAGTCGGCCCGTCTCGTTCAGCCACTTCGCCGCGTTTAGCCACGTCTGCGTCGCGGCGTCGTCGTCGAGCTCCAGGACGCCGGATCCAAGCTCGAAGAACAACACCGCCACGTGCGGCAAGGCGTCGTCTTCTTCCATCGAGGCGAGGCGATTCACGGCGATGGCCGCCAGGCGTATCGACCATTCCCGTCGGGATGACAGTGCTTCCGTGACCAGGACCGCTAGGCCGTTCTCCTGCTCCGCTGCGCTAAGGATCGCCATCGTCATCTCCGCGTCCGGATCGCCTTCTGACCCGCGAACGACGTTCGCCATCTCGTCGAGTTTCATGTGAAGGCCAAGCCCGTGTAGATGGCGATATCGACGCGAGCAACCGACCCCCGAACCCCGCGATTGGACCGTGTCCACGACAGCGGGGGACAGCCTCCCGGGGTACAGCTCTGTATCTTCCTCTTGGCAGCCTCGACGGCCTGATCAACCTGCCGGAGATCGCGTCGCGGGAGCTGGGCAACCAAAGCGTCGAGTTGTGCCAGCCCCTCAGCGGCTGTCGGCGGGGTCGCTTGCGCCCAGGACCACGTCACCTCCTCACTGAGGCCCGTGCCCTGAATCTGGATCGTTCCCCGTTGCTCGTCACACCTGGGGTCGGTTTGTGGGGCGCTGGTTGGGCACCTGTCGGTTGTGGTGGTGGTTGGTGGGGGGATGGGGAGGGGGCGGTGTTTGGGTTGGTTGGTGTTGTTGTGGATGCGTTCCCAGTTGAGGTTGGGTATCTGGGCTGCACACTCGGTTGTGTAGCGTCCGGCGACGAACTCGTTGCCGCATCGGGTGATCTCATCCCAGTCTGGGGCGAAGAAGGTGTCGTATACCCAGTCGATTGGTCTTTCGAGTGCGGGTCCGACGACGTAGTAGCCGACAGCGAACCCGGCGGCTGCGGTTCCGACGATCAGCGCCGCGGTGCCTGCGGCTGTGGCTCCGGCCGCGGCCACTGCTCCTGCGATGAGCGATCCGACCGAAGGCAAGGCGATCCCGGCGGGCACTACCAGTACACCTGCGAGCAGGTATGGCTGATCGCCGGGGCGCATTCCGGTGGGATCGATCAGGTTGAGTGGATTGTTGTTGGTGTAGTGGTAGGGGTTGTTGAGTGTGGTTGTGCCGCCGAGGCCGGGGAGTGGGTCGGTGGTGGTGAACGCGCTGGTGGTTGGGTCGTATTGGCGGGCTCTGAGGTGGGTGAGGGT
>JBKEAI010000262.1:0-4692 GCA_047972145.1 Microthrixaceae bacterium | reverse complement strand
TACCCCAAGAGCGGTAGGTGGGGTCGCCGATGATGCCCTGCAGTACGCGACCAGGGCCGAGAAGCTCGATCACATCTTCGTTCCGAAGCACAACCTCGATCCCTTGGTGCGGCAGTTCGGCAGCCGGGAGGCCGTTGTCGAGCAGATGCTGCGCGGGGTCAGTGGGCGCACCCCGACATCGGGTGTGTTCGAGATTCCGGTCTCGATCGGAGGGCAAACCGTGGTCGTGCGGGGCGCGGTTGTCGATGGTGTGGTCAAGCTCGGAACGGCGTTCACGCCATGACCCCTCAGCATCCGGAGCCTCGGAGGCTCACGGTGGCAGAAAGTGCCATTCTGAGCAGAGCGCTCGATCTCGCTGACTTCCAAGGCCGCTCAGAACTTCAGGATCAGGTGATGCATGCCGCCGTCACCGGTGGCTCCAGGTTTGTGCTCGACCTCGCCGTACTTGCAGAGGCCTCCCCATCATCGGCCGGCGCCGGACCGATCCCGACTCGAGTGCTGGTTCTTGGCGATCAGGGCGATCCGCTCGGTGAGGTCATCGTCTGGGTGGCCGACGGATACCTATCGGGTCTTGAGTACGCGTGGTTCACGGACGATCCACCTTCCGGCCTTCCGAACCCTGGCCAACTCGTGGTGGCCTGATGCGTCGCCTGGCCCTCGTTCTGGCCCTGCGGCTTGCCATGGTGGGTCTACTACTGGCTGCCCCCGGAGGAACCTCCGGGCCGAACAACGACGCCCGCTCCGCAAGCTACGACGAGTTGGCCGCAGACGCGCCCACCGGCTCCTCCGGCGAGACTGCAGCCGGGTCCGTTGAGCTGCCTTCGGTGCGGCTGCTGGATCAGACGTGGTCCGACTACGTGTACGACACTCTCGCAGTCGCGCGCGTCGGAGTACACGTGGTGCTGGGCGATGGTGGCGTCTCTTCCCCTGCTGCCGCTGGTGATGGGGTTGCGGTAGTGCCAGCCGTCGCGGCGAGTCGTACACCTATGACGCCGGTGGTGTCACTTGTTACCCCACGAGCGTCAGGCACTGCGTTACAACAGGTCGGCCGGCATCTGGAGTCCGTCGATGACGTCTTGGCCAACCCGAGGCTGCTTGCAGGACGAAGCCCTACTGAGGTTCAGGCTGTCATAGGTCGCACTCCGGGATGGCAGGTCGAGACCCTCGGTCGCGGCAGCCATCAAGGCCAAGGCTGGGTCCTTCGGGAATACACGTCTGCGGGCAATCCGACCGGAAGAATGCTTCGCTGGCATCCAGGGGGTGGGCACCATGGCCCTGACCCGTACTGGCGGGTTACCGACTTCAACACCCGCTCGGAGATCATTCGATGAGTAGGCCTGACTGTGGGGCTCTTGGCGAGCTGATCAAGGCGGTGGCCCGCTTAGCGCTCCCGGCGGACACCCAGCTCCGGTATCTCCGGGAACTCAAGGTCTTGCCCGGCATCGATGAGCTAGCGCTGGAACTCCACGATCGGGCCGTGCTGCTACGTCAGTTCGTCGAGAACGGCTGGCTGTCATCTCGCGAGGCCGACTTCATCCAGGCCCTTGACGAGGCTCTGGCGCGCCTCAGCGAGCGCGGACCGGAACTCTGGAGTGAGACAGCGCTCAAGGAATCCCCGGAGTGGGAGGAGGTGCGAGAACGTGCTCGCGTGGCTCTCATCGGCTAAGTGCGCCCGCGGCGATGCCGGTCAAGGGCTCGGGCTGAGGACCGCCGCCCCATTGCGGGGGCTGCCGGTGGCGGTCACGTTGCTGTTCGTTCTCCTCGTCATCACGGTGGCGGGGCCACGGCCGGCGTACGGCTACGACGGCGACGCGGGTGCTGTCGCACCCACAGCCTTCTTCGGTGAGACCTCCGCTCCGTCTGTACAGCGACCTCCGCAGGGGTGGTTGCGTGAGGCAGGGACTGGAGACGCGTACGACGTACCCTTGGTCTCGCTCGTCGGTCCTGGCGTAGCGGTCCCTGCCGACAGCCCGTTCTCCCAGGTCGCTGAGGGTGGCGAATGGTCTGCCTCGCGCCGTCGCGGCGGGTCGCGAGGCTACGACCCTCGTGTCGATCGCTTGAGGGCTGGTGAGGTTCCTCCGCCGATCAAGGTTGATGGGACGAGGATCGTGGACGGGAATCATCGCTACGTCGCGTCGCGGGTTGTCGGGGTTGATATCGAGGTTCAGCCCTGGAGGGGTTCGCGTCGCCCGGTTGTGAATTGGGACGACCTGCCGATCGATCCGACGGACTGGGGAGACTGATGGTTCGTATCGCCTGTGCTGACGGGCGTGTCGTCACGGTCGAGCGCCAGTCCTTGGTGCGGTCAGATCTGCGGGGCCTGAATCTCCATCGCGCTGTGCTTGAGGGAGCGGATCTCACAGGTCTCTGCGGGGAAGGCGTCGAGTTTCGGAACGCCGTGCTCTCGCTGGCGAAGCTCGACGGTGGTCGTCTGGGTCGGACCCGGCTGATGGGAGCGCGTCTTGAGCGGGCTTCGCTGAGGGGCGCGTCGCTTGTTGAAGCGATGATGAACGGAGCCGCGGCTCATGGGGTGGACCTCGAGGGTGCAGATCTCACCGGGGTCAATCTCCACGGGGCTCGGTTGCAAGGGGCGAACCTGGTTGGTGCCGATCTGACGGGTGCAGTGATGGACGGCGCGCATGTTGAGGGGGCGCTGTTCGATTCGGCCACTCTGTGGCCATCTGGGTTCGCTCCGCTCGATGCTGGGGCGATGCTCTTTGGTGAAGAGCAGTCGACCTACTACCGAACCATGCCAACGCCGGAGCTGTTCAGCGGCGAGTAGCCGGATAGATGCTTGAAGTGACCTGATCGGTTCGTCGTCGGGTCAACAACCTTGGCTGTCCGCGGGTCAGCTGGCTTGGGTCCAGCGGCGGGTGCGGTGGCGGAGGAGGATGGCTTCGATGAGGCTGCGGCGACGCGCTGGGTTGGGGTGACACCCAACTCAAGGTCCACCTGGCCCGCCTCGTCGACCTCGAACACCTGCATGCCCACCGGCCCACGCCGACGGGGGCGTTCGTCTACGAGCTGGCCTACGACGGCGACCCGGCCGATTCCCGCCGGTTCCTCACCGGCCTCGTCGACCCCACCACCCTCGACAACCCCGATGACGGCCCGTCGAAGGTGTGCCGGTCGGGGTCGGAGCCGTCCCGGTCGGGTCTGGTCGGCCCCCGGTCGGCGGTCGGTCGGGGCCTGGTCGGGGGGTGGTTGACGGGCCAGGCCCGCAGGCCAATGGGCACGAACCTCCCCCGGCACCGTCGACGGCCCGGACAGCGCTGTTCCCGATCCCAACGACGAGGGCGTCGTAGTCGCAGCCGGGGTGGTCGATGCTCGGAGGGCGGGCTGATGCCGCGCCGTGGTGAAGCCGCGCACCACAGGTGATCCCGGGTGACCAGGCGGATCCGCAGGCGTTCCCGGCGATGGTCGCCGAGTTCTGCGACCACATGGGAGCCAGGGGCTTGTCGGTGGCGACGATCGAGGGTCGCCGGGCCATGGTCGGCTCCCTCTCCGAATGGCTCAACGACCGCGGGGTGACCCGTCCGGCGGAGGTCACCAAGCCGATGCTGGACCGCTACCAGCGTTGGCTCTACCACTACCGCAAAGCCGACGGGCAACCCCTCACGTTCCGTTCCCAACACGCCCGCCTCGTGGCGGTTCGGGCGTTCTTCCGCTGGGCGACCAAGGCCAACCGGATCCTCTACAACCCAGCCAGCGAACTCGAGCCGAGAGCTGCTTGCTGCTCTGGACCAAGAGATCGAAGAAGAGAACCGCCCGCACACCGGATCGGCCGGCGACATCCACGGGCGGCGTTCGAGGTTCGACGACACGACCTCCCCCGAAGACAACGACTCCTTCGAGGAAGAGGACCATCCATGACCACCCCCACAACCCCCGCGTCGGTTCGGCCGTCTCGTGTCGAGGTCCACGACCCAGTCGACGCCACCGAGGCCCCCTAGGGCTGGACCGACCGCAACCAGCTCATCATCGAAGCCGGCTTCGCCAACGACGGGCTCCTGTCTGTCACCCTCCCGCTCGATGACGCCCGCGAGTGGGCCAGCGAGCTGTTCGCCGCGGTGACCGTCGCGCACCGCGACGCCACCGGCGACCCCCACGCCCTCACCGGTGAAGAGCTCGCCGCCGTCTGCGACCCGAACGGCTACGACCCGGCCAGCACCCGGCTCCACCTGGTCGGCACCGACGACGCACCCGCACGGATGCGCTTCACGATCGCCATCGACATCGCGGGCCTGTCGCTCTCCGACGGACCGCTGCGCGCTGGCCTCGTCGAGGCGCTCACCACCCGGTTCAACACCACCCGCATCGCGGTGAGCAACGGCGTCGCCTTCGAACCCTGAACCCGCCGGCACCCGGACAGCTGAACACGATTGCAACCGTCCCGGCTGAACCCCGGCAGCACTGATCGTCGTCGCAGGAGGCACAATGGAACCCGTGAGCACCATCGGTGAAGAACTGCTCGAACAACGCCGCCGCCGCCGGCGGGCCGGCGACCCGCGCATCACCCCCGAAGGCCGCGAGCTGCTGTTGCGGCTGACGACCGGGGACCTGATGGACGAGTTCCAGGCCGCGCTCGACGCGGACCTGGCCGCGGACCCGATCCTCGCCGGTCACGACACCGACGACGACGCCTGAGCCGGCGTCGTGTTGGTGATCGACGAATACCTCGCGGTCCGCGTC
>JBKEAI010000242.1:0-2783 GCA_047972145.1 Microthrixaceae bacterium | reverse complement strand
GGAATCCGTCCTCCCAGACCGCCACCTTCCTGGCATCGAGGCCCAGCGCCGAAAGCGCTGAGCTCTGCGCCTCGTCGATCTTCGCCCGCACCTCCGGGGTGTCGGGGATGTCATGACCGTGCATGTCCATCGACTCCTCTTGTGAGTACCCCGGCCGGTACACCGGGTCAGGGTCCCATCGGCACATCGGTCCGAACTCCTGAGGGATCGACGAACATCTTGATCACCATCCGGCCGCGGTGAACATGACCAGGCTCGACCGGACCGGCCGCCCGTGCTTGTATCGTGACCGGATGCTTCCGCAATCCCCTCAGCCCACTCCTACCAAACCCAACAAGACTTGGCCGCTCGCGCTGAGCATTGGCGTGGTGATGTTGCTCATAGGCGGCGTGGGTGGCTTCCTCGTGCGAGGTTCCTCCGACGACGGATCCGGTGGAGAAGGTGAGGTGTTCATGGAGCCTGCGAACGAGCCCGGCGCCGACTCGTTCTCCTCCGAGCCACTGGTACCCGCGGTGCCGGTGAGTTGGACCGAACAGGCACCGGCGAACTCCGCGACGGGCTCGGTCCCGACCAACTCAGGCCGCGAGCCCGGCCTCTATGGCGGCAGCACCGACAACACGGTGTGTGACCCACAGAAGATGATCGACTTCCTCGCGGCCAACCCCGACAAGGCCGCAGCCTGGGTGAGTGCTCTCAACGGCGACCCGGATGTGGTTGCGGTAAACGGTTCGCCTCTCACGGTGGACACGATGCCGGCCTTCATCCGAACCCTCACCCCGGTTGTTCTCAACAGCGACACCCGGGTTACGAACTACGGCTACCGCAATGGACAGCCCACCCCACGCCAGTCGGTCCTCCAGAAGGGCAGCGCAGTGCTGATCGACCAGAACGGCATCCCACGGGTGCGCTGCTACTGCGGCAACCCGCTCACCGCGCCGGTGGCCACCAAGTCCAAGCCCATGTACGTCGGCGGCAACGCGGGATGGAAGCAACCCGTGAATCCAGGAGCGGTTCTGCCACCGAAGACCAAACAGACCGGGCCGTTCCAGGTGACCCCACCAGGCCAGCCGGGCGGACCCCTCACACAGCTGAGCCCACCGTTGCTCACACAGGCGAACACGACTACGACGACTACGACCACTACACCGGGTACGACCGCGTCCACCACCTCACCGCCAACAACTGCAGCACCCAGCACCACAACTCCGGCGAACACCAACGGGCCAACCGTGACCGACCCCAAGCTGGTTCGTGACCCCGTAGAGGACGCCAACTGTACGGCAACCTACGGCCCGGGGTCGGTTGGATCGACGTTCACAGCTTCGTGGACTGATCCGCAGGGTGATGCGGTGGTGTTGGTCGGAGACTTCGGCAATGGATACGTGGACGTCACATCCAGTGCAACCTTCGCCTCCACCGGTACTGGAAGCGGGACTGTCACCGCCTCTCTATGCGCGGTGTCCGGCGACACCGTCAAGCTCCAGGTGAGCAACACAGCTGGCAACCCGAGCAATGAGATCGTCCTGACCGCGCCCTGAACACCACGAACTTTCAACGACACCACGCAAGGACCACGATGCCCAACCCACTGCCGCCCTTTCAGAACGATCAGTCACCTCAACGGCCCGAAGATCCGACGATCGGACAACCACAGGTGGCCCCCCACCCACAGGCCCAGCAGAGCCCACTGGCCCAGCAGTACCCGCAGGGCCAGTACCCGCAGGGCCAGCCGTACGCGGCACCGCCACCACCTCAGAAGCGTTGGCCGATAGTGGCGCTCGTCGGGGTTGTGATGCTCATCATCGGTGCCGCGGCCGGATGGTTCCTCCAACCCGTGATCGACGACGACGGTTCGAGCGACGGCGGTGAGACCCTCGATACCGCAGCGGCTCCCGAGACAACGGTTGCGTTGCCCCGTCTCGCTCACTCCAGCGGTGCGTTCAGCATCGCGGATCCCGGCCTCGGATGGGAGGTGATGCTCGACGACATGACCGGCGACAACGACCAGATTGCGGTCATCCGCTACGCACCGAGCGTCACCGCGTACCGCGAGGACGACAACGCGGATGGGATGTCGATAATGGACCTGAGCGCGGATCCGAAGACCCCCGAGGAATGGGTATCGCCGGAATCCGCCCCCGCGTGCCCGGTCTCGCGGCCCGAGCCGATCACCCTCGGTGGGTTCACCGGGGTGACCACCTACTGGGGGCCGTGCCCCGACATTGACCTCACCTCGAAGATCGTCCTGATAGCCGGAACGCTCGCCGATGGCTCGAAGATCGGTGCGCAGGTCAAAGCGAGCACCCCCGAGGTCGAACAGACCGCCCAGGCGGTCATCGAGAGCATCACTCGCCCCTGACCGGCACTGATGACCAGGTTGGTTGTACGACTACGTACATATGTGTACAATCCAAGGATGTCCGTTGTTCCGGTCAGCGAGGCTCGTGCGACGCTTCCAGAGATCCTCGACCGCGTGCTCGCAGGAGAAGAGGTCACGATCACGCGTCACGGCAAGCAAGCCGCCGTGCTCGTGCACCCCGATGCGCTGCGCGTGCGGCGCGCCAACCACGCACTGGAACAGAGCGAGCGACTGCAATCCGCACTCGATCGTGGCCGGGACACCTCGCTCGGCGACACCCAGGGCATCAGCACCGAACGAGCCGAGGACCTGGTAGCAGCCCTCGCTGCTGACCGGGCCGCACGCTGAGCCGGCAGGCGATGGATGCCTTCGACGCCGACGTGCTCATCTATGCCGCGGCGCCCGGCCATCACCTCGGTGCGCG
>JBKEAI010000178.1:0-3519 GCA_047972145.1 Microthrixaceae bacterium | reverse complement strand
CCCCTGATCCACGCCGGGTTCACACCGCTCGACGCAGCGGACTGCTCTGCGGCGGCCTCGCCGGCGATCACCATCGCGAACGCGCCGTCGGAGGACGGACAGGTCTCGGAGTAGCGGATCGGCTCCCACAACATGAACGACTCTGAGATCGAGTCGTAGGTGATCTCGGGTTCGTGCAGGTGCGCGTACGGGTTCTTGAGGGCGTTGAGGCGGTCCTTGAGCGCCACGAGTATGCCTATGTCGTCGGGTGCGCCCGAGCGGCGGATGTACTCGCGGATGAACGGCGCGAAGTACCCACCGGCGCCGGCGACGAGCTGTTGTTGGAACGGGATCGGGAACGACAGCGCCCACATCGCCTCGGAGACCGACTGCTGCTGCCAACCGATCGTGAGCACACGTTCGTGCACACCCGATTCGACGTGGGAGGCAGCGACGATCGCGGTGGACCCGCCCACAGAGCCGGCGGTGTGCACCCGGAACAGGGGCTTTCCGACCGCGCCGAGCGCCTCGGCGAGATACGTCTCGGGCATCATGATGCCCTCGAAGAAGTCCGGGGCCTTGCCCACGACTATCGCGTCGATGTCGTCCATCGTCATGTGCGCGTCGTCGAGCGCCCGGTAGGCAGCCTCGCGCAGCAGCCCCGGCAGCGACACGTCGCCGCGCACCGCTGAGTACTTCGTCTGGCCGATACCTACTACTGCTGTTCGTTGGGCCACTGCGCTTCGTTGTGCGCTCATCGGGAACCCTCCAGCACTGCTACGAGATTCTGTTGCAACAACTGCCCGCTCGTGGCGTGGGCCACCCCTCGCCCGGCGGTGCCCGCCATGATCCGTTCGGCCACCTCGCCCAGGCGTATCAGCCCGGCACCCATCACCGGGTTGGCGGCGAGCGCTCCCCCACTCGGGTTCACATCCACGTCGTCTCCGAGGCCGATCTCGTTGCGCAGGATCTTCTCCTGGTGGGTGAACGGGGCGTGTAGCTCGGCCAGGTCGACGGGTCCCGACCCGACCCCGGCGCGCTGTGCAGCGAGAGCCGCCGAAGGGGCCCGGGTGAGGTCGCGGGCGCCGAAGTTGTGCGAGTCGACCCGATGGTCGATCCCGCGGATCCACGCTGGGTTCTCCGCCCACCCGCGCGCCCTGTCGTCGGCAGCGAGGATCACCGCGCAACCCCCGTCGGAGATCGGCGGGCAGTCGTGGCGGCGCAACGGGTCGCTCAGGTAGTCCGCAGCGAGCAGCTCCTCCGGTGTTGCGGACCCCTTGAGCTGCGCATGGGGGTTCGACTCGGCGTCGGTGCGGCTGCGATGCGCTATCGCAGCCATCTCCGCCTCGGTGATCGCCCCGGCATCGATCATCGCCCTGGCCTGAAGGCCTGCCATCGCCACCGAATCGGGCCACAGCGGGGCGTAATAGTACGGGTCGAGCTGACGGGTCAGCACCCTGGGAAGGTCGCCCGGGGAGGCCTTGGAGTACCCGTAGACGAGCGCCGTGTCGGCATGGCCGGCCTGGATCTTCAGCCACGCCTCGTACAGCGCCCAGGCGCCGTCCATCTCCACGTGGGACTCCACGATCGGTGGCCACGCACCCACGGCGTCGAGCGTCATCACGAAGCTGAACGCCTGGCCCGCCAGGTAATCCGAGCTTCCCGAACAGGTGAAGCCGATGTCGGAGATCTGTGCTCCGACGCGGTCCATGGCGGACTGGATGACCGGCTGGATCATCTCCACCTCGTTGAGATCGGGTACCGCCCGACGGTGCTCGGATTGGGCGACCGAGACGATCGCGACGTCGCGTATCACATGTGACCTTTCAGCTGCTCGGCCGGAACATCGGGTTCGTCGATCGGCTCCCAGTGGGTGATGTTCTCTGAGGTGAGACCCATGTCCTCGGGCGCCACCCACACCGGACGTACCCGCATTCCGATGCGCACATCGTCGTGGGGGATCCCGAGCACCGTGCCGTACATCGACACCGAGGCGCCGTCGGGCAGGATCAGCGCCGAAACGAACGGGGTCGGGGGTGCGTTCTCACCGAAACCGATGTGCACCACGCAGAACGCGGTGATCGTGGCACTCGGGCCGACCTCGAGGGTCTCGGTGGTGGGACGCGCTGCGACGGGGTCCATGCCCCGCGAGCCCGGGTACACCGCGTCGAAGCCCTCCGCCCGACCGCCGAGGACCTTGCCCTCGGCCAGCCCGCGCAGGAAGCGTGTCGGCGCGCGCCCGGGCGTGTAGCTGTACACGATCTCCGCAGGCTCGGAGATCCGCTGTATCGGTTCACCCGCTCCGGTGTCGGGGATCTCCACCGACGGCTGGGCCCACAGGCCATCGGGCATCGTCGAGATGCTGCGGTCCTCGTCGTGATCAGGCACCGTCGGCTCCTTCGATCGGTTCGAAACACGCGATGTCGCGGATGCCCCCGACCGACTCCTCACGCCAGCGCACCCGCACCCTGGTTCCGGTGCCGATGCGCTCGGGCGACCCGGCGTCGACTGCGTGCAGCATCGAGGTGTCGGCCCCGTCCAATCGCACGAGCGCCACCGCGTGGGGCACATCCAGCGGTTGGTCCTCGCGCACCTGTGACACCCACGACCAGGTGGTCACCGTGCCCTCGGTGCCCACCTCGACCATCTCGGTGAGCGGTTCACCCGACTGCGGGTCGTACTCCACCGGTGGGCACACCACCCGCCCGGCGGTGTCCCTGATCCCGAGCATGCGGTGCTCGCGCAGCGCTGTGAAGAACGCTCCGATGACCGGTCCGGTCGTGCGCTGGAAGTCGTATCCGATGGTGAGCGGCGCTCTCAGGATGTCGTGGTCGCCTGTCCGGTCAGCCATGGCCCCCCTTGTGTATGCGTCTGTCTTGCGGCGTCTGTTGTGCGTATCACCGGTACCGCTGCGTTCGCCTGGCCCGGCTACCTGTCATGGCCGACATTAGAACACGTTCTCGTTCGGGAGAAAGCGGAGCTCGGTGTGAGGCGGGGCCAGGTGGTCTCAGCGGATGTCGCGGCGCATGAACGTCGCGTACGCCCCGGCGATCGCGACAGCCGCGTAGGCAAGGACCACGGCCAGCGCCGCCCCGAAGGGCCAACCCCGCCCGAAGAAGGTCGCCGACTGTCGGGTGAAGGAGTCCTCGAAGCGGTACGCACGGATGCCGGCGCCGCCGGTCAGCACCGCCCAGACGTTGGTGAAGAACTCCAGGGGAACGAATGTCCGCACGAAGAGGAACGCCCCGCCGGTGATCACGGTCAGCCCTACCAGTACGCCCAGCGAGAGCATGGGCCCCCGGCCGATCACCGCGAGCGAAGACGAGATCAGCACGACCAGCGCGGCAGCGAGGGCTCCGCGACCAACAGACGCCGCAATCGCCGGCACCGACACGGAGGTCCCCTCGAGAGACCGGAACGCCCAGGCGGGAGCGATGACCACGAGGAACCCAACCGCTGCAACCAGGTAGCTGCCCACGCCCACGGTGAGAACAGCGCCGAGGCGCAGGCTCAGCAGCCGGGCACGGCGCGGTTCTGCGA
>JBKEAI010000288.1:0-4926 GCA_047972145.1 Microthrixaceae bacterium | reverse complement strand
TGACCGAGGACGACGACTGCCACCGCGTGATGGACTGGATCGCCCAGGCCCACCAGGACGTGACCGGGGTTCCCACGGTGTACCACTGGCACGAGGACGACCTTCTGACCCAGGTGCGCTCCATCGCGGATTCGTTGCGCCGCTGAGTTGGTCCACCGTCGGGCAGTTGCCCCGTCCAGCCGTACCGCCGAGCAGTACCGCTGCTGGGCTGTACCACGGTCGAAGACCCAAAGGGTTACGGTGCCACCGCGGCCCGCCAGTAGCTTTGCTCGGTGTGAGCGGCGAGCGCCCCCAGAAGTTCCAGAGCCTCACCGGTATGCGCGACGTCATGTGGCCCGATTCGGCCCGCCGCCGCGAGCTGGTGGACCGCTTCGCGCTCATGTGCAGCGCAGCCGCCTACCGGGAGATCGTGCCGCCGCTGCTGGAGGATCTGGGGGTGTTCCAGCGTGTCGGTGAGGCCACCGACGTGGTCACCAAGGAGATGTACGAATTCACAGACCGCGACGGCACCCGGGTGGCCCTGCGGCCTGAGATGACCGCCGGCGTGGTGCGTGCGTTCGTGCAGTACAAGCCGCCCACGCCTTGGAAGGTTTTCTATGCGGGCACGAACTTCCGCCACGAGAGGCCCCAGAAGGGCCGCTACCGCAGCTTCGACCAACTGGGCGTCGAGGTGCTGGGGATCGACGATCCCGACCTCGACGTCGAGGTGATCGCTCTCGCGTGGGACTACTTCGCCTCGGTCGGGCTCCGCCAGGTCACCCTGTCGGTGAACTCCCTGGGAGAGCACGAGGACCGCGAGCGCTACACCGCAGCGATCGCCGGCTACTTCGCGGATCATAGCTCCGAGCTCTCAGAGGCCTCCCGGGAGACCCTCGAGCGCAATCCGCTGCGGATCCTCGACTCCAAGCGTCGCGAGGAGCGCAGCGTCGTCGAGGGTGCTCCACGAATCACCGAGTTCCTCTCGGTGGAATCAGCGGCTCACTTCACGCGGGTGCGCGAGGGCCTGGACGCACTGGGGGTCCCCTACACCCTCGATGAGCGCCTGGTTCGGGGTCTCGACTACTACCGGCGTACCACCTTCGAGTTCGCGGTCGATGCCCTCGATGCGGCACAGAACGCGATCGGCGGTGGTGGACGCTACGACGGTCTCGCGGAGGACCTCGGCGGCAAGCCCACCGACGGGATCGGCTTCGCTCTCGGGGTCGACCGGATCCTGCTCGCCGCCGAGGCGGAGGGGATCCTCACCGAAGAGCAGGCCACTCTCGACGCGTACGTGGTCGACCTCACAGACGGCTCCCATGCGCGCGACATCGCCCATGAGCTGCGAACGGCCGGGCTGACCTGTGACCGCCGTTTCGGTGGTGGCAGCATGAAGGCCCAGATGAAGGCTGCGGACCGCAGCGGGGCCCAGTACGCGGTGATCGTCGGTGAGGACGAAGCCGCCGCCGGGGAGGTCACCCTGCGCCGGTTGCGTGGCCACGGCGACACCGCCGGGGATTCAGCGCAGGAACGCGTCACCAGAACCGAACTTGTGGCCATGTTGGTGGCCGAGGAACGAGGCCAAGAACTGTGAACCGAACCAGCACCGAGATGCGAACCCACATGTGCGGAGAACCCCGCAGCTCCGACATCGGGGCACAGGTGACCGTGTGCGGCTGGGTGGCACGTCGGCGCGAGCACGGCGAGCACCTGGCGTTCGTGGATCTCCGCGACCACACAGGTGTGCTCCAGTGCGTGGTCGACGGCTCGGTCGATGTGCGCAGCGAGTACGTGCTGTCGGTCACCGGCACCGTCTCGGCGCGCCCCGAGGGCACCGTCAACGACCGCCTCCCAACCGGTGAGGTGGAGTTGACCGATTGCACCGTCGAGGTGCTCTCTGTGGCCGAGCCGCCGCCATTCCCCCTCGACGAACGTGCAGCGGAGGTGGACGAGACGATCCGGCTCCGTCACCGCTACCTCGACCTGCGCCGCGACACGATGCAGGCCAACCTGCGTCAGCGCGCTCGGATCTCCTCCGCGATCCGCTCTGCGATGGACGGCCAGGGTTTCGTCGAGGTGGAGACCCCGATGCTCATCGCCTCCACCCCCGAGGGAGCACGCGACTTCGTGGTGCCGAGCCGCCTGCACCCCGGCAGCTTCTATGCTCTGCCGCAGAGCCCGCAGCTGTTCAAGCAGCTCTGCATGGTCGGGGGAGTCGACCGCTACTACCAGATAGCGCGTTGCATGCGCGACGAGGACCTTCGTGCGGACCGCCAGTTCGAGTTCTCCCAGCTCGACCTGGAGATGAGCTTCGCGGGTCAGCAGGACGTGCTCGACGCGGTCACCACGGCGGTGGTCGCCGCGACGGCTTCGGTGCGCGACGACGAACTCGGTGAGATCCCGCGCATCACATGGCGCGAGGCGATGGACCGTTACGGCTCCGACAAGCCAGACGTGCGCTTCGACATGGAGCTCGTGGAGCTCACCTCGGTGTTCGCCGAGACCGGCTTCAACGCGTTCAAGGCGGCGTCGATCAAGGGGATCGTGCACAAGGGTGCGTCCGGGTCCACGAGCCGCAACCGTCTCGACGAGCTCACCGAGTCCGCCAAGCGCTGGGGTGCCAAGGGCCTCGTGTGGATGCGCGTCGAGGCCGGCGACGATGGTGCGGTGACGCTCAACTCGCCGATCGTCAAGTTCCTGAGCGAGGCCGAGCTCGCCGGGATAGCGCAGGGCCTCGCCGCCGAGGTGGGAGACGTCTGCTACCTCGTCGCAGACGATTGGCGCCGCACCTGCCATGTGCTCGGCCTGCTGCGCCTCGAGCTCGGCCGTCCCGCGGTGAACGAGGGTGGACTGCGCTTCCTGTGGGTGGTCGACTTCCCGCTGTTCGAGGACGTCGACGCGGCCACCGGTCGCCCGGTGCCGGCACATCACCCCTTCACGATGCCCCATCCCGAAGACATGGAGCGCCTCGACGGGTCCCCGGAGGACCTGTTGGCGGTGCGGTCACAGGCTTACGATCTCGTGCTCAACGGATGGGAGCTCGGCTCGGGCAGCGTCCGTATCCACCGCGACGACATCCAACGCCGGATCTTCGAGCTCCTCGGCATCACCGAGGATGAGGCGAACGCCAAGTTCGGTTTCCTGCTCGAGGCGTTCCGCTACGGAGCCCCACCACACGCCGGGTTCGCGTTCGGGCTCGACCGTCTCGTGGCACTGCTGATAGGCCAGGACAACATCCGCGAGGTGATCGCATACCCCAAGACCCAGTCCGGTGGCGACCCCCTCACCTCGGCGCCGGGGCCGGTGGATCCCGCACACCTCGACGAGCTCGGGTTGAGGCTGCTGCCCAAGGGGACCTGAAGCGGCACTTGTGATGGACGACCTGTTCACCGCCGCGGCAGCCCGACGCCTGGAGGCTCGCGGACCGTTGGCGGACAGGTTGAGGCCGCTCACACTCGACGAGGTGGTCGGCCAGGACCATCTGCTCGGACCCGACAGACCGCTACGGGCGCTGGTGGCAACCGACCGGTTGTCCTCGGTGATCCTGTGGGGTCCGCCGGGTACGGGCAAGACAACCCTCGCCCGGCTGCTCGCCGAAGCGTCGGCCAAGGTCTTCGAGGCCCTGTCGGCTGTGACCGCCTCGGTGAAGGACATCCGGGCGGTGACCGCGGCAGCGCAGGATCGCCTCGGCGCGCAGGACAGGGGCACGATCCTGTTCCTCGATGAGATCCACCGCTTCAACAAAGCCCAACAGGACGCGCTGCTGCCTGCGGTGGAGACCGGCCTGATCGTGCTGATCGGAGCTACGACCGAGAACCCGACCTTCGAGGTGAACCCGCCGCTGATGAGCCGTTCGACGTTGTTCCGCCTCGAACCACTCGGAGCGGATTCGCTCGGTGTGCTCGTGCAGCGTGGCCTCGAGACCGAATCCGCGACCGCCACCGACGAGGCCGTCGAGCACCTGGTAGGTGCGGCCGGAGGCGACGGGCGCCACGTGCTCACAAGCCTGGAGGTGGCGATAGCCCTTGCCCGGTCGCGTGCGGAGCGTGCCGGTGAGCCCGCCGACACACCTCCCGAGGTGACGATCGACGATGCGCAATCCGCACTTGGCGTGGCAGCGGTGAGATATGGGCGCGACGACCACTACGACGTCGTGTCCGCGTTCATCAAGTCGATCCGTGGATCGGACCCCGACGCCGCGCTGCACTGGCTCGCGAGGATGCTCGAAGCCGGAGAGGATGCCCGGTTCATCGCCCGAAGGCTGGTGATCTCGGCATCCGAGGACGTCGGACTCGCAGACCCCACGGGCCTGCTCGTCGCGGATGCCGCGGCGCGGGCTGTGGAGTTCGTGGGTCTACCCGAGGCGCGGATCAACCTGGCCCACGCGACGGTCCACCTGGCCCTCGCGCCCAAGTCGAACTCGGCGTATGCGGGCCTGGGACGTGCGATCGACGGTGTGCGCGGGGGACCGGTGGGGGAGGTGCCCACGCACCTGCGCGACGGCTCGTACCGCTCCGCAGCGGGTCTCGGTCACGGTGTTGGCTACTCCTATCCCCACGACGACCCGCGGGGTTGGACCGAACAGGACTACCTGCCCGAAGCGTTGCGTGGTTCGAGGTTCTACGAGCCGGGCGCGCATGGGCGCGAAGCGGCGTTGGTCGCCGCATGGCTCGAGCGCACTGGCAATACTGGTCGGTAGCGGCCGTGGGGTTCGCGGTCTCATAGCCCGTTCGAACCCAGTCGGCGTGCGGGCGACATTGACAACGTGCGGACAGTGCAGGAAACGACGATCGAGGAACAGATCTCATGAGCGCGATCGATCTGGTGGCAGTGGTGGCAGCGATTCTTGGAGCGATCGCATTGGCGGGAGGCTGTGTGGCGTTCTTCGCGGCGGCATCCAGGCTCAGGGTGGCAGCCGAGGAGTTGGAAGCCGCGTCCGTGGCGTTC
>JBKEAI010000127.1:0-3642 GCA_047972145.1 Microthrixaceae bacterium | reverse complement strand
AATGGATGTAGACGCCACCTCGGCCGGCTGCATCGCGCACGGTCGCCACGATCTCGTCGTAGGCATCGACCGGGAGCGTCCCCATGTCAGGGATCGGATGTGCGATCCGTCGCAGGTCGAGATCACGCTGTTGTGCAGCAGAGTGCACCAGGGCCTCGTACGGTGCCATGCCGTCAGCGGGAGTGGTGAGGTCGACGAACGTACGGATTCCCTCATCGATCAGCAGGTTCACTTTGGAGTGGGCCCGAGTGGCATCGGGATGTCCCGGGTACTCCCCCGCGAGCACCTCGCCCGGTTCGACCCAGTAGCCGTGGATGAACCCATCGTGGCCCCACGGCTGCATCGGACCTGCACCTGCTCGGGAGTCGTGGAGCCGTCCCGCGATGGCGTCGATCCGCTCCGCCTCGGCTATCTGCTGCCGCCAGTGTTGCGGGATCCCACTGTTGCCCCAACGCGCACCAGCGAGTTGGCCTGCGATCGCTGCGGTGGTGTCGGCATCGTCGCCGAGGTTCGCTGCCCGCAGCACTGCGTCGCGGAAGTTCGTCGCACCCGCCACTGCCCAGATCGCTGCTTCGAGCGCAGCTACGACGTAGCCGGTTCCGCGGATCTCCGGGGGTTCCTTGGTGCGCCACGAACCCCGGGCGACGGCTTGCACCCTCGGGTCGAGCGGTCCCCAATGCCAGAAGTCAGCCTCGAGCACGTCCTCGATCGGGACACCCTGGATCAGGGCTGCGGTCATCGCTGCGTACACCCTGCATGCGTCCACCGGCCGTGCCGCGCCATGGGTGGTGAGGCTGGATTCTCCTGCGCGCCGTGCGGCCTCCGCGAGGTCGGTGTGCCAGCGGATCGGGACCGCAGCGAGGCGCATCAGTGAACCGTTGGCTGCCGATTCCTCGTCGAGGTGTTCGTCGGTGACCGCGCCCGTTGCCTCGAAGCGGGCCAGCGCCGAAGTGGTGGTGTTGCCGATGTCGAAACAGCGCCCGGTGGAGGACCAGTAGCCCTCGCGCCACCACGCGACGTAGCGGCGTAGTTGGTCGGCCGGGTCGAGGTCGCCCCTGTCGAGGATCGACTCGGCAAGGCACATCGCCATCGACGTGTCGTCGGTCCATTGCCCGGGGGTCAGTCCGAACGGTCCCCCGCCGACCATGTCGTCGACCGGCTCGAAGGTGCCCGGAGCACGGAACTCCAGGGCCGTGCCGACCGCGTCACCGACAGCCAGACCCACGAGTGCCCCGATCGCCCTGTCCCTGGATGTCACGACGGGGTGATCAGATCGACGTCGACCCCGAGCACCCTATAGGTGTCTACGGCCCGCCTGTCCAGGGTGACGAGGGTCATGGCGTGCTCTACGGCGGCGGCACCGACCAGGGCATCGTAGATCGATCCACCTGAGATCTCACCCTGGTCCAGGTTCATCAGGAGCGTCTCGGCCGAATCTCGCGACAGGAACCGGCTCGCGGGGAAGTTCTCGCAAACGAGGCGCGCAACCACTTCCGGAGAACGACGCATCGGCGGTGGCAACCGGGTGAGCACGGAGAAGGTCTCGAAGGCAGCGTGTCCTGACAGGCCCAGCACCCTGGTGTCCAGAGCTCGCATGACGATCTCGTGGTGCTCGTGGTCGGCCACGCACAACGCGACCGCGACGCTGGTGTCGACCAGGCAGTCTGGCGTTCTATCGCTGGTCGTCACGACGCAGGGACCCGATCTGATCGGCGCTCACCGGCTCACCTGATGCCGGAATGACCAACCTGCCGTTCCGATCGTCGAGTTCCTCCTCGACGATCGGTTCGACCCGAAGAGCGGACCCATCTGCGGTCACCTCCACCTCACCCGGCACGAGCCCGAGACGTTCCCGCAGGGGCTTGGGTATAACCACTCTCCCTGCCTTGTCAATGGTTGCTCGCATACCATCAGAATACCATCCATCCGCAAGATGGGTCTCACCGACGAACAAGCGGCGCGGGTTCCCGACCTCGATGCAGACTGCGTCTCGTCTGCGATGGCGCTCATCGAGGGAGAACGGATGCTGCGCTGGATGTTCGTCCAACGCGGCTTTTGGACCAACGGCGCCAAGGACCTGCCTTCCTACGTCGCCGAGATGCTCCGATGGAAGCTCGATCCCGACCTGGTTGCGGCGATCAGAACCCCCACGCTGGTGACGTCGGCCGATGGCGATCGGGCGTCTACCAACGCCGTGGAGCTGTTCGATGCGCTCACCTGCCCCAAGGCGCACATCCACTTCACCGAGGCTGACGGCGCTGACCAGCACTGCGCGGTGCTCAACCGGTCATTTGCTAATCGCCGCATGCCCTCGCCGCCAGGCGCCCGGCCGAGGTGGCCAGATCTCGTGTCGGTCGCGAGCGCGGGTGTCGTACGGCTCCTGCGCTCGGTGCGCCTACCGGTGGCCGCGGACCTTGATGCCTGACAGGTCGTGAAAGGCACTGCGATCTGCGCTGACGATCGTGCGGTCGAAGGCCTTGGCCGTCGCAGCGATTATCAGGTCGTGGGCGCCATGAGGCTTGCCCAGCGCCCGGACCTGGACCAGGAGCTCGATATGAGACTCGGCGACGTCGAGGTCATAGTCGAGCGCGGGAATCGTGGCGATGACATCATCGACATACGCGGTTCGGGTCGTCCTTCGCCTTCCCTTCGCGAGCAGAGCACCGACCCGCAGCTCCAGCACGTCGTCGTTCAAGACTGCGCTGACCGCCGACGGCAGCCCGGCGCCGACGGATGCGATCTCGCGTTCCTCCCGGACGAGGTGCTGCAACACCGTTGCCACCTCCCGCAGCTCCGGCACCACCTGGTGGTGGATCTCGTCGAGAGTGAGGAGCAACCCGGCACCGTTGTGGGCGAGGAGATCACATGCAGCAGTGAGCAAGGTGCGAAGCGCCGGTGAGCCCTCGTGCGCCTCGCTGGTCTCCCACGTCGCGCCTCCGAGACCCATCGGCGCGCTGACGCCGGTCACCTTGGTCCTCGAGCCATCAGGGTCGATCTCACTGAGCAGCACCGGCAAGTGCTCCCGGACGAGGCGGTTCACCAACCCCTCCGTCGCTGTCTCAGAGATGACCCGCCACCCCTGCTGGCGAGCGAGGTCCTCGACCTCGTTCAGCATGACGGTCTTCCCGGTTCCCCGCGCGCCCGTGTAGAGCGTCGTGCGGCCAGGCGCTCCAGGGCCGTCCTCGAAGGCGACGACGAAGTCTTCGAGCAGGTCCGACCGGCCGACCAGCAGCGGTGGGGAGACGCCGAACGTCGGCGTGAAGGGGTTCCTGGCCACCACGGCACCTAGCTCGCCCCGATATTAGAGGTTGTTAGATCTGTTGGAGATCGTTAGAGCCCGGAGGAAACCGCCTGGGAACGCCCGGGTGATCGGGTCAATCCAGGAAGTGCGGCGACGCTGATCCCGCTGCCCGACGGATCCGAACCGAAGGCTCGCCGACAGGGCTACGACGTCGATACCCGGCCCCAACCGCCGCCGCCGGGTGTCAGCATACGCAGAACGTCACCGGCCTTGAGCTGGATCGTGCACTTGTCGGGGAGGCTCTCGGCTCGGGCCTCGTCCCCACCAGGGAGGAGCCAGTTCTCGCCGACCGCCCCGGGCTCGCCGCCGGCGAGACCCCACGGCTGCGAGACCCGGCGCTC
>JBKEAI010000123.1:0-6451 GCA_047972145.1 Microthrixaceae bacterium | reverse complement strand
CTCCAGTTGGGTCGAGAACGCGCCGAACCGGTTGATGTGACATCGGATTTGTTCGTTGCCGCCATCGAAGAAGCGCGGGCAGGATTGCCACCGGAACAACCCAGCGGTGGGGTGGACGCACTCGTGCGTTGGGTCGATCAGTGGAGTCCCGTTCGTCTCGCCCAGGAATGTGTGACCCTCGTCGGTGACCTCGCCGAGGCCGACCAGACGGTCCTGTACTCGCGCGTGGGATCGGACATGACCAGCGTGGCGATGCACCCTCCCCATCTCGAGTCGCCGTTCGCGGTGGATCAGTTCACCGAGCACTTCCCATGGGGCGTGGGCGACCTCCACGCGTCGAGGTTCGTGCTCGTGGAGGATGCACGCGAGCTCGACTCAGCGTGCGGGCGCGCAGACGCGCCCACCATCGGGGACCTCGGGTACGCGAGCACGGTGCACCTCCCGCTGACCGCGGGCAACCGTCGCATGGGTGCACTGCACCTCTACTGGACCTCACCCCATGTCGATTGGGATGACCGCCTGGGGGCCCTGCTACGTGCTGTCGGAGTTCTCGCCCTCGACCGCCTCAGCACCGCTGGACGCGTCGCTTCGGACGTCTCGGTCCACCTCGGCGACTGAGACCCGCTCCGCTGAAGCCTCGGCCTCCGCTGCATCGGCACCCCTACCGCGCCAATGCCTGTTGAGCAGATGTCCGCTGGCAGCCGGTGAGGTCAGGTTGCCCTCGGACTCGCGCAGCTCTGTCAGGGTCGTGAGTGACGACTCGACTACTTCGTGGCGTTCCAGGAACGTCGACACGAATGCCTGTATGACACCCGCAGCAGGCAACGCGAGGATCGCGCCTATCGGCCCGGCGAGCATCCCGCCGGCGATCGCACTCCCGAACGCCACTGCTGGGTGCAGGTTCATCGTCTGCGCGGTGATCTTCGGCGAGAAGAAGTAGTTCTCGATCTGCTGGTAGACCACGATGAACACGATCACCCAGACCGCATCCACCGGGTCGTTCAACAGCGCGATCAACACCGGTAGTGCCCCGGCCAGATAGGTCCCGATCGCTGGGATGAACTGGCTGACCAGACCCACCCACAGCGCGAGTGCCAGTGGCGAGGGAACCCCCAGGATCGCGAGGAACGCCCAGGTGAAGGTGGCCGACAGCATCGCCAACAACAGCCGGGAGTACATCCAGCCTCCGGTCTTGCTGATCGAGAGCTCCCACAGGTACAGGACCGTTCGCTGTTGCTCCTCGGGGAGGATCGAGCACACGTTTCTACGCATTCGCGGTCCCTCTGCGGTCATGTAGAACGCGAACAACAGCACGGTGAAGCCCTGGAAGATGAGTCCGACGATCGACTGGGTGAGGCTCAACGCTCGACCGCCCACGTCTGCCGCGACCGCTGTGATGTCGCTCTGGTAGTCCGAGATGATGTCGTTGAGGTCGGTGGTGTTGACATCGACGCCCAGGTGCTTGTTCATCCAGTCCGCGGCGCGGTCCAGGTAGTCGGGTGTGTTGTCGATGAGCTCTGAGACCTGGCTCACGACGAGCTCCGCCATCACTGCGAGGAAGACGACCGAAACCGCCAGCACCGCTAAGAAGCACAGAAACGTCGTGAGGCCGCGCTTCATCCCGAAGCGTGACGCCATGAAGCTCACCGCCGGCTCTATGGCGAACGACAGGAACAGCGCCACGACGACCATCGCTATCAGCGAGGTCACCCGGCTGAGGATGGAGAGCGTCGCGTCGAACAGAGCGACCGACACCGCCACGGCGAGAATGAGGCGCCAAACCCAACGTGGCAGTCGTGGCCCGTCCCCCAGGTCCAGGATCAACCCCGTGCCGCCCCGCTGCGGGGTCTCGGCCCCCGAAGTGTCCGCTGCGGGAGGCTCGTGCAGATCGGCCGCCTCCCCGCCTGCCGATTCCTGGGTCACGCCGTGAACTTTCCCACAGAACGTGGGTCCTGCCGTGGACCGTCAATCCCTCTCAGGGGGCGAAGATCCGCACCCACTCCTGCGCGCTGGTCGGCTTGAAGACCATGTTGGACGTGCGGACCTCGCCGAGGTTCTGCGATGGCTTCGGGGAGTAGAGGTGCCCCGGGTACAGCACTGCGGAATCGGGCACCTTCGCCAGGGTGCCGGTGATGCTGCGATACAGGGCCTCGGGATCTCCACCCGGGAGGTCGGTGCGTCCACAGCCCTGGAGGAACAGCGTGTCACCGGCGACGAGTCGGTCCTCCACGAAGAAGCACTGGCTACCCGGAGTGTGCCCCGGTGTGTGGAGCAGTTCCACCTTCACACCGCCGACCTCGACTATGTCGCCCGCATGGTGCTCGACCAGGTCGCTGCGTTCGAGGTCGGTCACCTTGAGCACCCATTCGGCCTCGTCTGCCTGGACGTGCACGGGCACCTGGGCGAGGCCGAGGAGCTCGTTCACCCCTTCGATCTGCATACCCATCATGTCCCCACCGCAATGATCCGGGTGGTAGTGGGTGACGAGCACTCCGCTGAGGGTCATCCCGTCGGCCTCGGCGATCGCCTTGAGCTCGGCGACCCCATAGGCGGGGTCCACCACGACGCACTCGCCGGTGGAACGGTCCCCGATCAGGTAGGAGAAGTTGACCATCTGCTGTGCGAGGGCGTTCGACTCGGCGAAGTCGACCCCGGCGAGCAGTTGGCGGAAGTAGAAATGGTCGTCGGTCACGCTTCGAACGGTACCGGGTCTCAGCTCTGCGCAGCCATCGTCGCTTCTGGTGCCAGCCACATCCGGAGCGCCTTTCGGAACGTCGCGTCGTAGCTGTCGAAGTCCGCGCGCAGGATTCGACCCTGATGGTTCGGGCCACAGAGCTCCACGGGAAGCAACGGGTCGGAGTTGAACTGGCGCAGTACCGCCGCGGCCAATACGAACCCGTCGCGTAGGGCCTCGGCGTCGGGGTCCTGTAGTCGACGAGCCACCGAGTGCATCTCGCGCCTCAGCTTCAGAGCGGCGGAGTCCCACCCGTCGAGATCCCACAGCTCTGACGCCAGTTCGTCGTCGCGGTCGGGGTAGGCGACGAACCGACGCGCCTGGGTCGCCATGGTCTCGGCCGCTCCATCTGAACCAGCCGTCTTGTCGGATCCTCCAGGTCCACCCGATGGAGCATCTCGGGAGGGCCTGGAAAGGTTGTCCGGACGCAACCAAACCCCGTCGCGCAGCTCGGCCAGTCGCAATGACCTGGCCGCCAAACGCAGGTCTGCTCGCTGCGCGGGTGCACGACCCGTCGACTCGACGACCCACATCTCCCACACCCCGCCCCACTCGCGCAGTTGAGGTTCACGGCTTGCCTGCTGGAGACGCTGTCGTTCGACCAGGTGCCCGACCAACCGGTAGCGCCCGGTGTCGTCGCGTTCGAGCTCGCCCGCGGAGGTCATCCGCGACAGTGCTGTTCGGACTGTCCCCTCGGCGAGTCCGAACAGCTCCCCAGCGCGAACCAACGCGCGGGGCGCCATCACAGGAGGTTCGGTACCCAACAGCACCGAGGCGACCACCGAACGTGCGCTCAGTGGTGGGCCGAACCGCTCGGTCGCATCGGCAGTGGACTTGGAAGCTGTGGACTTGGAAGCAGCAGCCATGCGAGCCGTCGCCATGCGAGCCGTGGACATGGAGGCCAAGGTACCAGGCTCCCTCGACTGATAGTACATTTCTGGACACAGTCGTCGGTTCGTCTGTAATATCGAACCTATGGGAACGACCACCACAGGTTCCATGCCACTCGACGGCGGCACCGATACCGTCAGCCGTGCGGTGGCCGGCACGATGTTCCCTCCCGCATCCGCGCTAACCGAGGTCGGGGCGACCGACGTGCTCCGAGCAGACGGGCGCCCTGTGGGGGAGCTCCGTGAACGCCTATACCGCGTCTCCAACGCGGCGAACGCATTGCACGTGATCGGGGCATGGGTGCAATCGGTGGGCGTGATCGCACTCGCGCGGTGGTGGGGCAACCCGGTCGGTTGGGTGCTGGCGTTCGTGATGTGCAGCCGTGCGATGGTGCGGTTCGCGATCCTCATGCACGAGGCCGCACACCGCCTGTTGTTCACCAACCGTCGGATCAACGACTTCGTCGGCCGATGGCTCGTCTCCTATCCCGTGTTCACCCCCGTCGACGTGTACCGCCGCAGCCACATGGCGCACCATCGAGAGGAGTTCGGCCCAAGGGAACCCGACATCGCGTTCTACCGGGGCTACCCGATCGGAGGCCAGTCCTGGTGGCGCAAGATGCGCCGCGACGCCTTCGGTGTGTCGGGCTGGAAGAACCTCAAAGCGCTGTTGGTCGCGTTCAAGAGCCGCACGGCGCGGCCGGTGGTGGCGCGGATCTACGCGGTCCAGATCGTGATGTTCGCCCTCCTGTGGGCAGTCGGGGGGCACTGGTGGATCTGGCCGGTGTTCTGGTTGGCCCCGTGGATGACGGTGTGGCGGGTGCTCAACCGCCTGCGAGCGATCGCAGAGCACGGGGGGCTGGCCGCGTCACCGGATCGGAGGGTAACCACCCACCACGTACGCCAGAGCGCGCTCGCCCAGTTCGCGCTCGTGCCGTTCAACACCGGATACCACCTCGCACACCACGTCGACATCGGCGTGCCGTTCGCCAAGCTGCCGCAGTTCCAGCGGGAGCTCGAGCGTTCCGGGTACATCCGCCCCGAGCTCGAATGGCCGAGCTACCGGGCCTTGTGGCGACATGCCCGTACAGGGACCAACGCGGAGACCGCCACCGCTCAGGGTCAGGCAGGTGCGCCTTCGGCCTCGTAGCGGTAGACCAACTCGTCGGTTGACCTACCGAAGCGCAGGTGCAGGAAGTCACCGTGCATCACCGCGCTGCGCACCTCGGCAAGGTGCTCGAACAGGTCGTACTCCGGCAGCACCTCGTCGGGATAGTGCAAGGACGTGGTCGCACTGACGCTGGTGTCGAAGATGTTGCCGTCCCACGAGTAGGTGCCCTCCGCGAGGTTCACCCCGTCGTCGGCTGACACGCGGCCGTCCACGAACGCGATCTCGGGTATGCGCCGACCGTTGACCATGTGGCTGATACCACCGAGAGAGATGTACTCGAGCGCCCAGCGGGTCCCGTCGAGCGGATCGAGGCTCATGGACTGAACGATAGGCCCACACACGCGGTGCCACAGCGCACGCACCCCGACGCCCAAGCGAACCCGCCACTACCGGTAGCGTGGCGGGATGGACTCCAGCGCCTCGAGCAAAGCCACCGGTGCGACGCACCGGGTCGCCTACCTCGGACCTGCCGGAACCTTCACCGAGCAGGCGCTTCACCGCGAGGCCGACCTGAGCGGTGCCGAGTTGATCGAGTGCGACTCGATGGTCGACGCGCTCTTCGCCGTGGAGGAGGGGGACGCGGATCTCTGCGTGGTCCCGATCGAGAACGCCATCGAGGGAACCGTCAACGCGACGATCGACACTCTTGCTTTCGATGTGAACCTGCGCATCCAGCGCGAGCTGGTGGAACCTGTCGCTCTCAACCTGCTCGCACTGCCCGGCTCCGAGCCCGCGTCGATCAAGACACTCCATTCGATTCCGGTTGCGGCCGCCCAGTGCAGGACCTGGCTGAGGGGGAACCTGGGTGGGGTCGAACAGATCGCCGCCAAGTCCACAGCGGAAGCCGCACAGTCCGTCGCGCAGACCGCGGATCCGACGGTCGCGGCGATCGCCAACCGGAGGGCCGCGGAGGTGTACGGACTCGACATCGTCGCCGCCGATATCGAAGACCACTCCGAGAACCACACTCGCTTCGTGGTCGTGGGCCGCGACGCGATCCCGGCTGCCACCGGCCACGACAAGACTTCGATCCTCGTGTACCAGAGCGCGGATCGACCCGGTTCGCTGCTCGGCATCCTCCAGGAGTTCGCGGCCCGGGGCATCAACCTCACGCTGCTGTTGTCGCGGCCCACCAAGAAGAGCCTCGGCGACTACTGCTTCCTGCTGGACCTCGAGGGTCACGTCTCCGATGAGGTGGTGGCGGACTGCCTCGCTTCGTTGAAGGCCACCCAGGGTGACGTCAAGTTCCTCGGTTCCTATCCCGCGGCCGGCAGCGAAGGACCTTCACGACGAGCTGCCTTCGGCGCCAAGGCCGCCGAGGCGAACGACTGGATCCGCTCGATCCGCGACGACATCGCCCACGGTTGACCCACCCAGGTTGCTTCCCACCCAGGTTGCGGCCCACCCCGGTCGCTGTGGTGCCTGTTCAGACCGTGGTCGTCTCCGAGTGCACCTGCGCGCGGTCGGTGAGCTCCGCCAATGTACCCGCGGCGCTGTGGCCATCGGCGTCCACGGTGAGTATCTCGACGCCGGTCTCGGTCACGAGCACCGTGTGCTCGAACTGCGCCGAGGGCATCGAGTCCACGAGGTGCTCGGTCCACCCATCCGCACCCTGACGGTACGAGTCGACCCCACTCATCAGCATCGGTTCCACCG
>JBKEAI010000113.1:0-23906 GCA_047972145.1 Microthrixaceae bacterium | reverse complement strand
TGTCGCAGGCGCATGGATCGGCCAGTGCGGTCAATCCACCGGTGGCGTCGATCGCGACTACCCGCCAGTCGCCGCGCTGACCGAGCGCGTGCGCCAGGGTGGCGAGGGCCGTGCTCGCTCCGCTGCGGGCACCCCCGAGCACCAGCAACCCACCGGAGGTGTGGGGTGAGACGGTGAGCGCCGGTCGGCTCTGGAGGTCGGGTCGGTCGCACATCCCAAGTGTGACTGTGTCTCTGTGTCGGCCTTCGCCCGTTCGAGGCGCTTGGTCTGTGTTGCCGGCTGGTTCTGTGGTGCCTGATTGGTCTGTGTTGCCGGCTGGGACTGTGTTGCCGGATGGGACTGGGTTGCTGGATGGGTCAGGGTTGCTGGATGGGTCTGTGTTGCCGGGCCGCGCGCGAGCGAGGTCGTCGAGATGTAGGTCGATCGGCAATGGTGGCGGAACCGGTCTGTGCGGTGACCCGCCGCCCCTGAGCACATCGGCCGCCCGGATCGCTTCCACGAGTGCCCCGAGTTGGGTTTGTCCGGTTCCCTCGTCGCGCGGTGGGGGGTCACCCACGAGGCGGTCGTCTGTGGGATCCAGCGCCTTGACCGAGACCGCCGGGCCCCGGTGTAGCGCAGCTCCGGTGTGGGCGACCTGGATCTCGACCAGGGAGTCGTGCGCCAGTCGCACGAGTGCCCTGCCGGGAGCATCGCGGGGGATCCGGCTCGCGGCCGGCGAGTCGATCACATCGGTGCTGTCATGGGCGTCGGGAAGGCGCAGCGCGATTCGCAGTGACGTGTTCGCACGAACAGAGTCGCTGATCACCCCCGCCGGCCGCTGGGTTGCCAGCACGAGGTTGAAACCCAGGCTCCGACCGCGCTGGGCCACGTCGATCACCCCGTCGAGGAACTCCGGTACCTCGCTGAGCAGCGCAGCGAACTCGTCCACGACGACGAGCAGCGCCGGCGGGCGCGCCCGAGGGTCCATGTCGGACATGTCGGACACACCGGCGTCGGCAAGGATCTGCTCGCGCCGTCTGATCTCGGCGCGCAGTGCCACAAGAGTGCGTTGCACGTCGGTGGTCCCGAGGTCGGTGACGAGTCCCACGCAGTGCGGTAGCTGGGACAACGGCCCGAACGCGGCCCCTCCCTTGTAGTCCACGAGCAGGAAGTTGGCCCGCTCGGGACCATGGGTGCCGGCTATGGCGACCAGCAGCGCGCGCAGCAACTCGCTCTTTCCCGATCCGGTCGTGCCCGCGACCAGACCGTGTGGTCCGTCCTCGGTGAGGTCCACCGACAGGGTGCCCCCACCGGCGACGAGGCCGAGGGGAGCGCGCAGCCCGCCCGGGGGTGCGTTCCATCGCCCCAGGACGGTTGCGGGATCGGCGGGCAGGCCGAGTGCGTGGGGATCGACCGATCCAGGTGCGGTGTCGGTGCCGGCGACACCCGTTCGCAGTCCGCTGAGCAGTCGTGCACCGGCCTCGAGTTCGTGGTGGCCGGCACCTTCGACATCGAACTCGACGCGCGGATCGTTGTCGATCTGAAGCGTTGCGAGTCCGAAGTTGTCTATCTGGATCACCGCACGGATGGTCTCGGGCAGCCCGACGGCGTCGGTGCCCCGCCAGATCGTGTATCGCCGTTGTGTCGGGTCGGGCGCCGGATCGGGTGTGGCCGTGCCGTCGAAGATCCCGACCGTCTCGGGTGCGCCCGAGCCCATGTGGGGCAACCAACGTGCCCAGTGCCAGCGGCGGTCGTCGGAGCACAACTCGATCGAGAGCTGCTCAGGTGGTGTGAGGACGGCCAGTTGGCCGACCAACGCCGCACACAGCGGCATCGTGGCCCCGTCGTCGCCCAATACCGCGATTCCGCCTACCTGCGCGAGGTCGACCACGAGGGGGCGGGTCGTCGCACGGTGGGGCTCCACCACATCGTGCACGCGGGGCCGCAGCTGGGGGGTGACACGCCCGGCGAGCACCACCGGATCATCCGGGTCGGCCGGTGCGGTCCCGAGGCGGACCGTCAACGGGTCTGGATATGAGCCGTTGCGTTCCCAGAGACGGTGGCTCGGCGGGTCGATCCAAGCGAGAACCTCATCGATCGACGGGTGGTGGTGTTCGTCGCGTGCCTGCTGTGTGCCGCGTCGTGCCTCGAGGTGGTCTGCGCACTCGCCGAGTTCCTCCACGAAGACCGCCACTGCGAACCGTTCGGCCGCCTTGGACTCGATCCGGCTCTCGATGCCGCTGGCGAGCACGTAGACGAACGAGAACGCCATGAACCCGACCATCAGCAGGCTGTGTGAGACGAACCAGATGCCGACCCCCATCGCCAACGGCACCAGCGCGGTCAGCCACGGGAAACCGGGGTGACGCTGCGGGCCGGGTGGGCCGGGGAGCTCGACCGGATCGGGCTCGTGCGACTCCCGCGTGCCCCGCGACACGGGCACGACCCTGCTGGGCCCGCCGGCCGGCGGCGGGCGCAGCACGCTGTCGATGGCGACCGTCGCGGTCCAGGTGTCGCTGCGCAGCAGGTCACCGTGGGCGATCGGGGAGTTTCCCCTCACCTGCGCGCCGTTGACGAACACACCGGCTCCGTCGTCATGGACGACGACCGTCTGCGCTACGTGGACCGAGACGCCGGGGAACACCCCGTTGTCACCCCAGCGGAGGTGCTGCACCGACATGTTGGGGCCATCTCCGAGGCGAAGGCGCACCGGGGAGATGCGGGTGTGCTCGCCGCGACTGCGATCTGGGTGCTCGCCGTCGGCATGGTCGTGGGCTGCGGGGACCAACCGCACGGTGGACCCGCTGCGGGGCACCGAGGTGATCGCCTTGGCCGAAGGGTCGAACGTGCTACCGCCGCTGCACAGCGTGAGCGCTCTGTCGCTGCGCGCCGCGGTGATGGGCTCCCCGCGCGCCGCCACATCCGCGAGAGCAGCTGCCACCTCGCCGATGGTGCAGTGGTCGTGGAACTCGACCACGACGTCGAGGGTGCCGCCGTGGTCGAGCCTCCACCGCGCGGAAGCCATGGTTCAGTCTCCCGAGGTGATCCTGCCGAGACCCGGTGTCCCGGGGATCAGGTGCCCGATGCCTGCTGCTGTTCGCTGACCTGCTTGGTGATGTGCTCGGCAGCCTCGCGCAGCGATCTTGCCGCTTCGTTGATCGCCTTGCGGTGCCGGCCATCCCACTGACCCTTGAACTTGTCGGAGTCCTTGCCCTTCCACCACGTGGAGCGGAGCTTGCCGTCGATCTTCTTCGCCGAGGCGTCCACCGCGTCCGCTTCGGTGCGCATCGTCTTGGCGAGCTGGGTCATCTGATCCGGATCGAGCCCGAGTTGTGCCATCTGGGTTTCTCCCTGCTGTGTCGTCGTACCCGGGATCTCTGTCGATCCCGGGTGGTCACCTTGTTGGTGCACTTGCAGTGGATCGCACGATGGCCGTGCTGTCATCGGGTCGATCGGCCCGTTGGGTGATCGACCCGACAGGTGTCACGGACCGCCGGCGGGAGCCGGCGATACAGGAGCCAGCGATACAGAGGCCGGTGGCAGGGTTGCTCAGCGGCGGGGTCGACGCTCGCCGAGGCGTGAGGGATGCAGCCCCGGTCCCCGGCGGGGGGCCGGCCCCCGGCCCAGCGCGGAGAGCGAGTTGGTGTAGCCGGGTCGCCTCGCCGACGGTCGCGGCGTGCGTCGCCCCACCTCGTAGCGACGCATGACGCTGGCGGTCACCAGCGCCAGGCCGACCAACCAGATGACGTCCCCGATCGAGATCACCTGGCCCCACGGCAACGGGATCACGTCACCGAGGAAGCCGAGGATCGCACCGCTCGCCACCTCGCGGCCACCGTTGAGGACCAGGTCCGATGCGGCCTCGGCGTCGTCTGCGATCCCCGACGCAGCGAGTGCGGACGGCGATACGGGCATTCCCCAGTTGAGGAGGGTCACCACGAAGTTGAGGGCGAAGCCGGCTGCGACCAGGACCATGCCCCCGGTGGAGATGTTGAACACCGCGAACGCTGCGACGAGGCCGAGCGCCGCGAGGCGCAGGAGCGTCGCGGTCGTGCCCCCGAAGCCGACGACGTCGGTGATCACGAGCAGGCTGAGACCACCGAGACCCACGAACGGGAACACCGGGCGCCACTCGGCGAGGTTCGCGACGGTGCCTCCCCAGCGCAGGCCCAGCCCGACACCCGCGGCGAGCGCCAGCAGCGTGGGGATCAGGGCCATCGGAGAAAACTAACCTGAGCGGCCATGTCGACCCCGAAGAACGACCGCTCGGACAGCCAGGAACCCGATCCGCGAGCCTCCGGTTCCACCGGCGATCCGAACCCCGCGCAGGAGCCCGAGCTCCTGGTGGACACCTCCGAGGGTGTCGCAACGCTCACGATCAACAGGCCGCAGCGGCGCAACGCGCTGAGCTGGGATGTGGTCACGTCGATGCGCGAAGCGGTCGAGTCGGCCAGGACGGATCCCGATGTGCGTGCGGTGGTCATAACCGGTGCAGGCGACAGGGCGTTCTGTGCTGGTGCCGACCTCACGGGCATGCGCGGTGACTCCCACGCCGAGCTGCACGAGGGCCGCGGGGAGATGGCGAGGCTCTTCGAGGACCTCTGGGACCTCGGCAAGCCGACCGTCGCGAAGGTCCGTGGATACTGCCTGGCAGGCGGATTCGGCCTGGCGCTGTCCTGCGACCTCGTCGTGGCTGCGCACGACGCGGTCTTCGGAACCCCGGAGATAAACGTGGGACTCTGGCCGTACATGATCACGGTTCCGCTGCGACGCTCGATGCCGCCCAAGCGCGCTCTCGACCTGATGATGACCGGGCGCCGCATCGACGCCGCGGAGGCCGACCGCTTCGGTTTCCTGAGCAGGGTCGTCCCTGCCGATGAGCTGGACGCGACCGTGGAGGAGCTCGCCGGCACCCTGGCCTCCGCGTCGCCGTCGGTGATGCGCCTGGGAAGGGACTCCTTCTACGACACCTTCGACATGTCGGGCGCCGACGCACTCGCGGTGCTGCACCCGATGCTCACCGTGACGACCGGCCTGGAGGATGCCGCGGAGGGGATCGCAGCGTTCGTCGAGAAGCGTGAACCGCGCTGGACCGGACGATGAGCAGCATCTCGTACCGCACCGAAGCACGGGTGGGTCTCATCACGATCTCGCGGCCGCAACGCCGCAACGCGCTCAACCACAGCGCGCTCGACGACATCCACGAGGCGCTGCACCGCGCCCGTGACGAGGACCTGCGCGCCCTGGTGCTCACAGGCTCCGACGGTCACTTCTGTGCTGGAGCCGACCTGACCGAACTGGAGGACCTCGCGTTCACCGACGCCCTTCGCAGCATGCTCGATGACCTCGCGGCGCTGCGGTTCCCGACGATCGCCGCGATCGCAGGCTCGTGCATGGGACTGGGGGTGCAGCTCGCGCTCGCCTGTGACCTGCGGGTCGCGACCACCGACGCACGCTTCGCCGTGCCTGTGGCGAAGTTGGGCCTGATGGTCGACCACTGGACGATCCGGCGGTTGTCGCTGTGCGCGGGTCACTCGGGTGCGCGCTGGATGCTGTTGAGCGCACGTCCCGTCGATGCCGACGCAGCGCTGCGGTTCGGCCTCGTGCAGCAACTCCACGACGGCGGTGAGGATCCCGGTGGGGTCGTACTGGGCGAGGCCATGGACCTCGCCGCGGAGATCAGCAGCCTCGCGCCGCTCGCGCTCCGCGGCTCGAAGCTCGGGCTCGACCTGCTCGAGGACCCCGCCACGGCAACCGACCAGGCGGGCACCTACAGGGCGGCGTTCGAGCGGGCATGGTCATCGGAGGATCTGATCGAGGGGCGCAGGGCGTTCCGCGAGCGCAGGAGTCCAACCTTCGGGGGGTATTGAACCGCGATCACCTCAGATGGCGGGAAGGTAGCGGTCCATGTGGACGTATGCGTTCCACACCAACACCACGATGATCGGTGTGGCCACCAGCCAGACCGCCCACCACTGCTTCACGTTGTGACCGACCAGCCACGCGGCGAGGGCGAGGCCTGCCGCGATGCCGCCGAAGGTCAGCGCGACCGGGAGCTCTGCGGGGGTGGAGCCGAGACCCTGATCGAAATCCTGGGCCACCGACGTCGCAGAGTCCGTCGATTCCTCCGGCACCGGTGACGCCGGCGCAGGTGCTTCCTGGAGCACGGCGTTGACGATGATGCGCTGCTTGGCGGAGTACTTCGGGTGACACGCGGTGAGCGTCAGGCGGTTGTCACCCATGTCGTCGAGCACCTCGGTCTGCGAGGGCTTCACGGTGTACCAGGCCTGGTTCGACGAACCCGGCGCGGGGATCACCTTGTAGGTGAAGCGCCCCTGGCTGGTCGACACCACGATCTCGTCGCCGACCTGGAGTTCGTCGATGCGGTTGAACGGAGCGCCGTAGGTGGTGCGGTGCCCCGCGATGCCCACGTTGCCGGGCTGCCCAGGCATCGGCGTGCCGATGTAGTGCCCCGGGCCCTTCTTGAGATCCGCTCGGGACGTGCCCTGCACCATCACCCGGGCGAGCTCGATCCTGGGGATCTCTATCACCCCCACCGGTTCGCCAGGTTCGGGGTTGGGGGGTGGCTCGTCTGAAGGTGTGCCCACCGGTTGGGCGACGACCTCTTCGAGGGCGGCCTCGCTGTCGGCACCGATGCTCTGCGCGTACTGCCCGAGCATCTCGTCCTGTTGGCGAGACTCCTCGAGTCCGGTGCCCCAGAGTTGGTACGCGACGAAGCCGAGGATCACGACCCCCGCCACGATCAGCAGCCGTCCAGCGACTCCCAGGACTTTGGAGAACACCGTTCGATGGTATCGGCGACCCCGATCGCATCCACGGCTTTCGCCCGGGTACCGCGCATCGCCTGGGTACCGCGCATCGCCCGGGGACGCGCCGCCCCCGGTGGCCCCGGTTCCGACCGGCCGGTACCGGGAGCCCCGCCGGGTCGTCTAACGGCTCGCGAAGTGACGGGATTAGCGTTGCCCGCCGGAACAGGACATGAGCCATGGTTAGAAGCGACCGCAGCGACGAACGGACCCCTGGCGCTACGGCCCCCGGTGCCGACCCGGCTGTACGCCTCGAGGGAGTGGTCGCACTGCTGGGTGATTTCCCGGCGCTGGCCGGTTTCGACCTGGTGGTGCAACCCTGCGAGGTGCTGTTGCTCGCGGGTCCCAACGGTGCCGGCAAGACCACGGTCCTGCGGTTGTGCGCCGGGCTCCTGGAACCCGCCGGTGGCTCGGCGGTCGTGCTGGGGGTGGACCTGACACGACATCGCCGAGCCGTGCGGGGGCGTGTGGGTCTGGTCGGCCACGACGCGGGTCTGTACCCGGATCTGACGGTGCGGGAGAACCTCGCGTTCTTCACCGAGGCGGCACGCCTGGCCGACATGGGCGCCGAGGTGACCGATGCCACCTCGGCACTGGAGCGCATGCAGGTGGACCGACGGCTCCACGACCTGCCGGTGAGGATGCTGTCCACCGGCCAGCGGCGACGATGCTCGTTCGCCGCGATGTTGGTGCGCAGGCCACAGCTGTGGTTGCTCGACGAACCCCACGCCGGTCTCGACGAGGTGGGGCGCGACCTGATCGACGGGCTCGTCTCGGAGGCGGTGGGCGCCGGGGCGACCGTGCTGTTCGCCTCCCATGAGCTCGACCGGGCTGACGACCTCGCCCAGCGCCGGGTGACGATCACAGCGGGGGTCGCGCGATGAGCGACGATCAGCTCGGCGAGGGCACGGTGGGTGCTCGCGGGGCACTCGGGCAGATCCTGCGCGGCGCCCGCCTGGTCACCCTGAAGGACCTGCGCCTGGAACGCCGGACAAGGGTGGCGGCAGCACAGATGCTGCCGTTCGCCCTGTTGGTGCTGTTGTTGTTCGCGTTCGCGCTCGACCCCGACCGCGGGGTGCTCGCGGAGGCGACCGGTGGGCTCTTTTGGACCACGGTGCTGTTCACGTCGGTGCTCGCCATCCAGCGTGCCTACGCGCTCGAGATGGACCACGGCCTCCTCGACGCCCTGCGCCTGACCGGATTGCCCCCGGCCGCGGTGTTCCTGGGCAAGGTCGGATCGCTCGTCGTGCAACTGGGGGTCCTGGAGGTCGTGCTCGGCATCGGGGTGGTGGTGCTCTACGACGCCAGGCCCACGGGCTGGGCGCTGCTCGTGGTCTCGGCGCTGGCAACCACCCTCGGCATAGCCGCGGCGGGCGCCACGTACGGATTTCTGGCGGCTCGACTTCGCCAGGGGTCCGCATTGCTGCCACTCTTGTTGTTGCCGTTGCTCGCACCCGTGCTCATAGCCGCAACCCGCGCATATGACGCAGCACTCGGACGCGAGACTGGCGGTGGTTGGCCCTGGGCCGCACTCCTCGGCGTGTTCGCCGTGGCGTACCTGGGCCTCGGAACAGCCCTCTACGGGCCGATCATGGACGATCAATGAACCCAACTGCCACGCTCCACACCGGTTCAAGAACCTCCAGGGTGCTCGGCGTCGTCTCCATCGTGGGCATCGCGGTGGTCGGCGTGTTCGGGTTGGCGGTCAGCGCACCGGACCGCCAACTGGGTGAGACCATCCGGATCCTCTACATGCACGTGCCCACCGTGTCGGTCGCGTACATCGCGTTCGTGATCACAGCCATCGGTTCGGTGGTGTATCTGGTGAAGCGAAGCGAGTTCTGGGACCTGCTGGCGGCCTCCTCCGCGGAGATCGGGGTGCTGTTCTTCGCACTCACGATCTTCGACGGGATGATGTGGGGCAAGGTCACCTGGGGTGTGTTCTGGCGCTGGGAACCACGCCTGGTCACCACGACGGTGCTCATGCTGACCTACATCGGCTATCTGGTGGTCCGCTCGATCCCCAGCGACCGCCGCACCCGCGGCACCCTCTCGGCGGTCATCGGGATCATGGCGGTGGTCAACATCCCAATCACCCACAAGGCGGTGGACTGGTGGCGTGGCCTGCACCAGAGCGGCACCGTGCTCGGCACCGTCGATCCCGAGATGGCGGGTACCCAGCTCTTCACCACCTACCTGGCGATGACCGTCGGGATCGTGGTGTTCGCATGGCTGCTGATGCACCGCTTCCGGGTGGCGTGGCTCGCCGAGCGGGCCACCGACGTCGGTCTCGCCCGGGCCGTCGACCGCCGCAGGGCCGAGGCAGGCCTCGGTGCCGCCGGCGAGACTCCGGGAGCACCGGCATGACCAACTTCTACATAGCGATGGCCTGGATCGTGACGATCGGAGCGGTCGCCCTCTATGCGATCTGGCTGGTCCTGCGCGGCAGGGCGCTCTCCAGGGAGGTTCCCCCGGAGGACCGAAGGTGGATGTGACCGACGATCCGGAGTCGCCCGACGCGGCCCCGCTCGATCTCTCCGACGGTGCCTCGGCACCCGCAGGCGGCTTCGACCTTGCTCCGCGAGGCACCGCTGCGGAGGACACCGGTTCGCAGGGGCCGCGCGTCGCCAGGCGCTACGTGGCGATCGGACTGCTCGTGGTGTTGCTGGCAGCGCTCGGCTACGTGCTCTTCGTCGGGCTCAACGATGCATCGACGTTCTTCTACAACGTCGACGAGGCGGTCGATATGCGTGACCAACTCGCCGGTGAGAGGTTCCGGATGCAGGGCAACGTGATGGACGGTTCTGTGGTCGAGACCGCGGACGGTGTCGACTTCGTGCTCAGCTTCGGGGGTGTCGAGGTGCCGGTCAGCCACACCGGTACCCCACCGGAGCTCTTCGGTCCCGACATCCCGGTGGTGCTCGAGGGGTCCTTCGGCGGCGACGGTGAGGGGTTCCGCTCCGATGAGATCCTGATCCGTCACGACAACGAGTACGACGAGGAACACCCGGACCGTGTCGACGACGCCGAGCGGGACGCGCAGGCCTCAGGGGGCCGGTAGGTGAACCGGGCTCTCGGGCTCGCGGGGGTCGCCGTCGCGCTCATCGGAGCGCTGGGTGGCATCGTCACGATCATCTCGGGTCTCCAGGGAACCAACCACCGTCGCCTACGCGATGCCCGTGGTTGGGCCGCGGTGGTCGCACTCGGTGCCCTGGTCGCCTTCCTCGCGATGGAGCGGGCACTGATCACTCGCGACTTCACGGTCAGCTACGTGGCGGAGCACGGCAGCCACTCCACACCGCCGCTGTTCAACGTGGCGACCCTCTGGTCTGCACTCGAGGGTTCGATCCTGCTGTGGGTGTTGATCCTCGCCGGTTACCTGTTCGCGGTCGCGCAGCGGTTCCGCAAGCGCCTCGAAGACCCTCTGGTCGCATGGGCGCTGCTCACCATCTTCGCCGTGTCGGCCTTCTTCTCTTTGATGCTGCTGACCGCAGCGAACCCGTTCGGCCAGTTCTCACCGCCGCCGGGATTCGACGGCCCCGGCCCCAACCCGCTGCTCCAGAACCACATCCTGGTGGCGTTCCACCCCCCGATGCTCTACCTCGGATACGTCGGCTTCGTGGTGCCTTTCGCATTCGCGGTCGGGTCGCTCGCATCTGGGCGCCTCGGTGAGGGTTGGTTGGTCGAGACCCGCCGCTGGACCCTGTTCGCGTGGGGCTTTCTGACCGCGGGGATCATCCTCGGCGGTTGGTGGAGCTACGAGGTGCTCGGTTGGGGCGGCTACTGGGGTTGGGACCCGGTGGAGAACGCCTCGTTGCTGCCGTGGCTGACCGGCACCGCCTACCTGCACTCGGTGATGGTCCAGGAACGCCACGGGATGCTCCGCGCATGGAACTATGCGCTGCTGTGCGCGACGTTCAGCCTCACGATCCTCGGGACGTTCCTCACCCGCTCGGGTGTGGTCCAGTCGGTGCACGCCTTCGCGTCGGGTGCGGTGGGCCCGATGCTGCTCGGGCTGTTCGTGACCGTCGTCGCGGTGTCGTTGGCCCTCATCGCGTGGCGGGGAAGCGAGTTGCGCTCGATCGGACGGATCAGGCACCCGGTGTCGCGCGAGGGGATGTTCCTCGCCAACAACGTCGCGTTCAGCGCACTCGCCTTCGTGGTACTTCTCGGAACGGTGTTCCCCCTGTTGTTGGAGGCCCTCAACGACGACCGGATCTCGGTCGGGGTGCCCTACTTCAGCCGCATGACGATGCCCATCGGCCTGGCGTTGTTGACCCTCATGGCGATCGCACCGGTGATGCCCTGGCGCCGGGCGACCGCGGACTCGCTCAAGGAGCGACTCTTCTGGCCCGCTTGGGCCGGTGTCGGTGCGATGGTGCTGGCCGCGCTGGCCGGCGCGCGGGGTTGGGCCGCGCTCGTGGCGTTCGGCCTCGGGGCGTTCGCCGGGGGCTCCGCGGTGCGCCAGCTCTGGGGCGCGGTGCGCCGCCAGGGCCTGCGCGGGTTTGTGGGACGTACCAACGGCGGCATGGTCGTGCACCTGGGGGTGGTGCTGATAGCGGTCGCGTTCGCGGCGTCGAGCACCTACCTGGTGACCACCGAGGTGACCCTCGCCCGCGGTGACACCGTCGAGGTCGACGGGCACACCGTCGAGTTCATCGACACCACCGTGCGCGGAACGGACCGGGTGATGACCATCGGAGCGGAGATCCGCGTCGACGGTGACCGCACGTTCGAGCCGAGGCTCAACCGGTATCGCCGCAGCGGCATGGTCATCGGAACGCCGTCGGTGCGCGTGGGGCCCTTCGAGGACGTGTACCTCGCGCTCGTGTCCTCACCCGAGGCGAGCACCGACGGCACCCAGGGCGGTGGCGACGAGGCGGCCGACGAGGTGACGGTGCGCGTCGTGGTGCAGCCGTTGGTGAGTTGGATCTGGCTCGGGGGGATCGTGATGGTGCTCGGCACGGCGCTCGCGCTGGTGCCTTCGCGGCGCCGCTCCGAGGACAGCGCCGCAGCGGAGGACCCTGCCTCCCTTGAGAGCACTGCCACATCGGGGAGCACTGCCACATCGGGGAGCACTGCGACCGATACCGGCCCGTCTGCGGACGGGACGCCGACAGAGGCGGAGGTCACCCGGTGAGCGACGACGAGATGAGCGAGCACGCCATCGAAGGCGACAGGACCGCCGTGGACGACAGGACCGCCGCGGACGATGAAGCCGGGCCCGCGGATGCTTCCGGCGCGGACGGTGGGTCCGGCTCGAAGGGCGTCAACCCGGTGCTCGTCGGGGTGGTAGCGGTCGCAGTGGTCCTGGTCGGCCTGGTCGCGCTGCTCGCCACTGCGGGTGGAGACGGCGAAGCAGATTCGTCGGGTCAGGTCGTCGCCGACATCGCGCCGGATCTCGCCGGACCAACGATCGACGGGGGAGAGGTCGACATCGAGGACCTGCGCGACGAATGGGTGCTCGTGAACTTCTTCGCCACCTGGTGTGCACCCTGCGTGGTCGAACACCCCGAGCTGGTGGCGCTCTCGGAGAGTCGTCCCGCCGGGCTCAACGTGATCAGCGTCGCGTATGACGAACCGGCACCGGTGATCGAGAGGTTCTTCGACGAGCGTGGCGGTGACTGGCCGGTGGTCAACGAGTCGACCGACATCACCCTCGACTGGGGGGTGATCGGGCTTCCCGAGTCCTTCCTCGTCGCCCCCGGGGGAGAGGTGGTCAAGAAGTACAAGGGCGGCATCACCGCGGCCGAGATCGAGAAGGACATTGCAGCGAACTCCTGACGTCGGTGCTCCCACCGGGGAGTCCTCCGGATCCGGGGCGGGGCCCGGTGCGCCCCGGCGACACTCCGGACGCCTGCGGTGGTGGTGGTGGGCGGTCATGGGCGTGGTCGTGCTGGCTGTGGTCGTCTTCGCGGGAGGGGTCCCGGCGAACCAACGCACCGACGAGGTTCGTCTCCAGGACGTGGCACTGCGCCTCAGGTGCCTCCAGTGCGCCGGGGAGTCGGTCGCCGGCTCGCAGTCCCCCCTCGCGGAGCAGTTCCGTGAGGAGATCGCGGAACAGATCGACCAGGGGGTGCCCGACGACGAGATCGTCGAGTACTTCGTGGAACGCTACGGCGAGGAGGTGCTCCTCGAACCGGCGACCAGCGGGGTCTCGCTTCTGATCTGGGTGCTACCGGTCGCGGTGCTTATTGCGGCGGTGATCGGTCTGGTCCTCGCGTTCCGTCGCTGGAAGCGGGTGCCCGAACCCGACGGGGACCCAGTGGCCGGTGGTCACATGCCTGCACCGAGTAGCCCAAGAGCCGCAGCAGACCCAAGAGCCGCAGCAGACCCCAGGGTTGCAGCCGGTCGGCGAGGCGGGGCGCTGAGGCCGGTTCTCGTCGGTGTGGGAACCCTGGCCTTCATAGGGCTCGCAGCGTGGCTCGTCGCGTGGGGGTCATCGGACCGGGGTGGGGGCGAGCTGAGCGGTGGCACCGGCACCGTCTCGGGTGAGCTCGCACGTTGCATGCCCCTGGCCCGCGAGGACCCTGCATCCGCGGTCGGATGCTACGACGGCGTGTTGGAGCTGGACCCTGGCAACGCCCAGGCACTCACATACCGCGGATGGGCGAACCTGCGCGCCGGGCAGCGTGAGGCGGGCCTCGCGGATCTGAACGCCGCTATCGGAGCCGACGACTCGCTCGCAGACCCACACGTGTTCCTGGCGGTGGATGCTGTCGACAACGGCGACTTCGACGCCGCTGCGGGTGAGATGGAGGTGTTCTGGTCCAAGGACCCCTCAGATGACGCGGTTGCCGTGGTGACGAGCGAGGGTATCGAACGCGAGGTGTTCTTCGGTGCGATGGGAGCGCCGACACGCACCTGCTGGCAGGAGGCTCTGAGCAGCGGCCAGGACCGCGGCCTCGACACCGGTTTCGACCAGCAGTTCCTCGACGAGCTCGGTGCGTGTCTCGACACAGTGCTCGAAGCCGACCCGGGCGATCCCGACGCTCTCCTGTCACGCTCGATGGCCTACATTGGACCCGAGCGCTCCGACCCGGCAGCCGCGCGGACGCTTCTCGAGCGACTGCTCGCCGCCGAGCCCGACGACGCGGACGCCCTGGTGTTGTTGGCCTCGATCGACCTCCGCGACGGCGACGTCGCTTCGGCCGAAGCGATCTCGGCCCGATTGGAGGACCTCCCGCGGGGCCCCGGGGCGTTCCTCATCGGTGACGCCGCATGGCTGGCCTCTGCCATGGACCAGATGGGTTCACCGCCTGCCACGGGCTCCTCCGGCACACCTTCGAGCACCCAGGCACCGGGCTGAACCCTCTCGGACCCGTTCGAGCACCCTGCCAGCTCAGCCGGAGGTGACCGCGCTGGTGTAGCGGTGCTCGTAGCCCGGACCGGTGAAGGTGCCGGTGAAGGTGAAGGTGACCTCCGACGGCAGAAGGTTGCCCACCCGGAACTGGAACGTCGGCGGCAGATCGGGGATGTCGAGCACACCCTGGTCGAAGCCGGCAGTGCCCTCGAGCGGCACTGCGACACCACGAACGCCGAAGACGAGCTCTCGACTCCCAGCTTGGAGCGGAAACCGAGTTGGATCACGTACGGCTCGTCGCCGGGATCGTTGTCCTCCTGGTCGACCACCTCGATCGAGCGCGGTGATGTGACAGGCTCCGATGGTGCAGAATCTGGCGATGGTGCGAATCGGAGGTGGCCAGGGCTTCTACGGCGACGGTCATCTCGGGGTGGGACCGCTGCTCGCGGAGGGGGTCGACTACCTGGTGTGCGAGGCGCTGGCCGAGCTCACCCTCGCGATCCTCGCCAAGGACCGTGCGCGTGACGAGACTGCGGGCTGGACCCGGGATCTGCCCCTGTACGCGTCGATGGTCGCGCCCCACGTCGTGTCGGGTCGCACCCGTTTCATCACCAACGCCGGTGGCATCAACCCGCTCGCAGCGGGCCGGGCCGTGGTGGATGCGCTGCGGGCCAACGATCTGCACGGGGTGAAGGTGGCGACCGTCGTCGGCGACGACCTGCGTGCTCATTCGGCGACACTTGGAATCGGCGAAGATGCGGTGTTCGCGAGCGCGTACCTGGGAGCCGCCCCCATCGTGGAAGCACTCGATGCGGGAGCCCACATGGTGATCACCGGGCGTGTCGCCGACGCATCGCTGTTCCTCGCACCTCTGATCCACGAGTTCGGCTGGGCGCGCGACGACTGGGACCGCCTCGCAGCAGGGGTCACCGTCGGCCACCTGCTCGAATGCTCCGCGCAGGTCACCGGCGGCAACTACTCGGGAGACTGGTGGGCCGACGGCGACTTCACCCAACCCGGGTTCCCGATCGCTGAGTGCGAGCCCGACGGTACAGCGGTCATCACCAAGCCGGCCGGCACCGGCGGTCGGGTCAGCTTCGACACCGTGCGCGAGCAGCTCATGTACGAGGTCCACGACCCCGCGGCGTACCTCAACCCGGATGTCACCGCGGATTTCACCTCGGTGGAGCTGACCGACCTCGGAGGGGACAGGGTGGAGGTGTCCGAGGTCCGCGGCTCACCACGTCCCGACACCTACAAGGGCCTCGTGTGCACCAGGGCCGGCTACAGCGGTGAGGCGAGGTTCCCGTATCCGTGGCCCGACGCGGAGGCCAAGGCGCGTGCGGGTGCACGATTCCTGCGTCGCCGTGCCGATCAGCTGGGACTCGAGGTCCTCGAATGGCACGAGGAGTACTTCGGGCTGAACGCGTTCGGTATGGATACGGTCGAACTGCCCGAACCGGGTGACGACGCGGCCGAGCCCGCCGAGGTGATGGGTCGACTCGTGTGGCGCTGTGCGCAACGGGCTGATGCGGCAGCGCTCATGGCCGAGTACCGGACCCTCGGACTGGGTGGCCCACCGATGGTCTCCCCGTTCGGTCGCGCGCGTGACTCGGGTCCCACCGGACTGCTCGGGCTCGAGGCGATCGCGGTGGACCGTGAGCTTGTGGACTCCTCGGTGGTCGTGGAGATCGACACGACCTGAGCGGGTGACCGGCCCGTGCCGGCGGCTCAGGTGGTCGGTGACGCGGCACGGCACGGGATCCATACCGCCCGGTCGAAGTGCGTGCCCGTCCATTCCGACAGCGACCAGATCGACCCCTTGGAGAACCCTCGTGGTTCGCCGATCCGGGTCCCCCGCGCTTCGCTGCGCGCGAGCATCTCGGGGATCACATCTCCATGGGAGCAGATGGCCGCCTCGGTGTGTGCGAGCTGCTCCAGCAATGCCCATGTGAGTCCGGGATCGGCGCCTTCGCGCAGGGCCTCCTGTGGTTCGACCTCCAGGCGGTATCGGTCGGCCAGAGGGCCGATGGTCTCCATGCAACGTGGCAGCGGACTCGACAGAACCCGGGTCAACCCACTGGATCCGAGCCGATCGGCGACCGCCTCGGCCTGCGCCAGCCCCCGGATGTCCAGATGCCGCTCGGTGTCGGTCGGATCGCCGGGGTTGCGAGAGCCGGCCGATCCGTGCCTCACCAGGTGCAGCGTCATCGTGGCGGAATATAGATCAGCGATGGCTGTGCGCGCGGCGTTGGTAGGGTTCCGCGGGTGACCGAGGTGCAACTGCGCGACGTGTGCGGAGTCCGTTCAGGCGACAAGGGCAACCTGAGCGACCTGACGCTGTTCATGGACGACCGCGAAACCTACGACGCGGTCCTCGAAGCGGTGAGTGCAGAGCGCGTCGCCGAACACTTCGCGGGTCTGTCCGGTGAGGGGGTGCCCACCGTGGACCGCTACGAGGTGCCGAAGATCCTGGCTCTCAAGTTCGTGCTTCACGACGCGCTCGGTGGAGGTGGCCCGAGGTCGCTGCGCTCGGACAACCTCGGCAAGACCCTCGGCGGGGCGCTGTTGCGCATGAGGGTCGACCTGCCGGAGTCTGTCGTGGCGGGCTCGCAGCGGCGCGGGCGTCGCGCACCGCTGGACAGGACCCCCATCGGTTGACCTTCCGGGTCATCCCGACCGGGGGTCGGCGGTCACCGGCCCGTGGAAGCCCCCGAGTTGGTGGGCCCACCGCCGTAGCGGATCCAGTCACCCATCGCTGTCGATTGCGTCGGGGTCTGCCACACGAGCAGATGACCGTCACGGCGCGTGATAGCCAGCTCCGCGGTGCCGTCGCCGTCCCAGTCACCCATGCCGGGTGTGCCGACAGTCCACCCGCCGGTCAGCTTCGGCCAACCGGAGGGGATCCGTGCCGGTGCGCCTGTGGCAGCACTGCCCACGGCGTCGAGCATCTGCACCCCGTGGCCCGCCACCACCTCGTTGGTGCCGTCGCCGTCCACGTCCGCGATCGCGGGGGTGACGAAGAACCCGAGGTCCGCGGTCACCCGCGGGAAACCCCGGAGTTGTTCCCCCGTGGACCCCGACCACGCGGTGAGTTGGCTCTCTCCGGGCTGGTCGTTGGGCAGGAGCGTGTCGAGTGCCCGGGCCAACCCGGTGGTCGGCGCCGCTATGTCCAAGCCCTCGGATCCGCCCAGCTCGCCCAGGGATGCACCTCCGAAGGCCACCACGGTCATCAGGGTGTCCTCGCTGTTGGTGCCCCCACCGGGCGCGCCCAGCCAGTTGGCTCCCAGTTGCAGGCCCGACCATTCGGCGTACGGGCTCGTGCCGTCCGCGTCGTAGGCCATGACCTGCCCGCTCGCGGATGCGGCGACCACCTCGTTCTCGCCGTCACCGTCGATGTCGCCGGTGGCCGCCTGGGTTGCAACCCCGTTGCCGATGGTCGGCAGCACGTCGGTGAGCAACATGGGGACCGCAACGGGCCAACCCGGTAGGTAGGCCGCCTCGTCGGGGTGTGCGGCGTTGCGGTCGGCGCCGCCCGCCAGGGTGCCGTCGGGGGACACCGCGTAGAGCCTCGTGTTGCCCGACACGCCGGGCAGTCCCAGGGGTGGCCAAACAGCCACCTGTTCCATGTACTCCTCCTGGGCGCCGACGACTATCTCGGGTCGACCGTCCCCGGTGAGGTCCGACAGGGTGGGTGTGGCGATGAGCTCTCCACCGATGGCGGTGTCCTTCTCGTTCGCGAAGGTGACCGCATGGGACCCGGGGTCGACCGCAGCGGTCTGTGCCGGGTCGACGAGCAACACGGGGAACCCGGCCACCGGTGTGCCGTCGTGGTGCCATGCGTAGAGGTGACGGTCGGCCGATGCGGCGACCACCTCCAGGTCGCCGTCACCGTCGAGGTCGCCGATCGCGGCCGAACCGTAGAAGCCAGGCTTGAGCCGGTTGAGCTTGTCGGTCGTCTCCTGGGCGCTGAAAGCCGGATTGCTCGACATGGTGCTGACCGTGCGGCCCGCATGGTCGATGATCCGCACACCGCCGTCGGCGTCGGTGACGGTCACCTCCAGGTCGCCGTCACCGTCGAGGTCGCCGATCGCCGGTGCACCCACGAGCACCGCAGAGCCCGGTGCGGCGATGCCATCGCTCGCCGCGGTGGCAGACCAGGTCGGCCACCACGGAGCCGTCGTCGACACGTTGGGCCACCCCGGCAGCTCCGAACCGCCGGGCCGCAGAGCGTGGACGGCTCCGTCGTCGCTGGTGACCACCAGTTCGTCTGCGCCGTCGGAGTCGAGGTCGTGGAACACCGGTGAACCGGTGCCCAGCCCGGCCGGTGCGTTCACCACGCCGCCGTCGGGGTCGTCGTGGACCATCGCGACCCTGTGCTGGGTGCCGACCCTGCCCTCGGCATCGGTGACCACCACCCGCATGCGGATGGTGAATCGGTCGGGCTCGGGCAGACCTGCGCTGTCGGTCGGGGTGCCGGTGGCGCCGTCGGGTAGTGCTGCCGCGACCTCTGCCAGGTCGATGTTCGCGAGCGTGCCCGCAAGCGGAGCGGTGAGTCCCGTGCCGCTGCCGGCGACGTGCCAGGTGTCCTGCGCTGGGTACGGATCGGTCTGGAGGCCGACGGTCCATTCCACCCGGTAGTCATAGGACGACGACCGCACCGCCGCGACGCGCCCCTCCACGGCGAGGGTGCCACGCGTCGGGTTCAGCGAGAACCACTCCGGTGAGGTGATGTCGGCTTCGGGGGGGATGTCACCCGTGCTGGCCGCCAGCGCGGCTCCATATGCGTTGATGCGTCCATAGCCGGTCGTCGCATCCCAGCCCTTGACCGTCGGGAAGCGCTTCACCCCGAAGTCGTCGGTGTTCTCGTTGGCCGGGTCGACCGCGTTCGGGGTCGAGAAGTCGACGTCGTCGGCCGATGCGCGCAGGATCTGGGCCGCCTCGTTCGCCGACAGGACGTTGGAGCCTGGCCCGGCCGCGGCAAGATCCGGGTGCGGTGCCACCCCACCTTCGCGCGCCGCCGATTCGAGCAGACCGACCATGCCGGCGGAGTTTCCGGTGGCCTCCGACGAGCAGCCGTTGGAGGGCACCGACACCCACGCGACGGCGCCCGTGTTGGTGCAGCCGTTGAGCGCGAGGGCATCGCGTCGGCCGGTGAGGGTAGCGAGCTCGGATTCGAGCAGCCCAGGCGCCTGTGTGAGCGAGTTCACCGGGATCGTGTGCTCGAGCATTCCGGGCAGGTTGGCGTGCTGGGACTGCTCGTCGGCCATGGAAGCCACCACGGGTACACCCCGGCGGTAGGCGGCGTCGATGGCCTGCTGCGCCTGAGGTGGGTTGGAGATCGCGCCCAGGGCCTCCTGGATCACATCGGCTCCCGAGTCGAGGGCGAACAGCACCGATGCGGCGAAGCGGCCACCCTCGGCGATGAACGAGTCACCCACGCGCACAGGGAGCTGGCTGCAGTTGGGGCAGGTCCCCGCGGAGCCCTCGCCGTCGTGGGCTGCGGTGGAATCGCGGGCCTCGCCGGTGCCGTGGCCGTAGCCCACGTCGTCGAGCGGGTTGTTGTCACCGTTGAGGAAGTCCCAACCCGAGATGTCGTCCACGTAGCCGTTGCCGTCGGCGTCGGTGCCGTCGGAGAACGCGAGGATCAGGTCCTCGGGGTCGATCAACTCGTTGCCGTTGCGGTCCCCGACTCTGGGATCCACGCTGTAGTCCGCCGCGTTGACGCGGCCGTCGCCGTTGGAGTCGAACGGGTTCGCCCCGGTACCCGCGGGCTGGGGCACCGGGAGCTCGCCGGTGTTCACATAGGCGTTGCGGACCAGGTCGGGCATCTTGTCGCCACGCCATTCGATGCCGGAGTCGATCACCGCGATCAACACGTCGGGTGAGCCGAGGCTCACGTTCCACGACAGGTCCGACGCGGAACCGAGCTGTCCGCAGAGCCGGTGCGGGGAGGCCGCGGAGCCGGGGTCTCGCCAGGACCCGAAGCGGTAGTCGTCCTCGTTCCACTCCCCGGGCAGGTTCTGCGGCTCGATGCCGTCGTAGCGCCAGCGCGCGCAGTCCAGCGGTGCCGGTGCGAGAGGGTCCCCAGGTGGCGGTGGGGGAGTGTCGGGAACCTGGATGGGGGGTTGCGGTCCGCAGGCGACCGCGATCAGCACGAAGATCCCCAACAATCCGGCGGCGAAAGTTGCGCGCGATCGTCCCGACGGAGCCGTCCTGGTTGCCTGTGTCACGTTTCCCCCCGACGCCCCGATCTTTGCCCCTCAGGCGACGGCACCCTACTGCGGGGTTCGAGACGCGTGCCTGCGATTGGGGGTTTTGCCCACCTATCGGGCCAGGGACCGCAGCTCGCCCAACACGTCGTCGAGTGCGCCCACGAGCGCGTCGATGTCGGCGTCTCCGGTCGACCACCCGACCGATATGCGCAGCGAGCGTTGCGCATCCACGCCCATGGCGGCGAGCACCGGCGAGGGCTCGAAGGCCTCCGAGGAACACGACGAGCCGGAGTGCACAGCGAAGCCTCGGGCATCGAGGCCCAGCAGGACCGGTTGGGGTTCGACCCCCTCGAGGGCGAGGCACACCAGGTGCGGCGCGCGGTCGACGGGGTCACCCAGCACGCTCACCCCTTCGGTGCCTGTCGCCCATGCGATCAGTCGATCGGTCTGGGCGCGGGCAGCGTCCGCCTCGTCTGGATGACCGGCGATCTCCTCGATGGCCGCTGCGAGTCCGATGGCCGCCGGGAGGTTCTCCAGACCCGCCCGCCTCGCTCGCTCCTGGTCACCGCCTCGGATCAGCGGTGGGATGCGGAGCCCCGAGCGGATCACCAGCACGCCGACCCCGGGTGGTCCGCCCAGCTTGTGTCCCGAGATCGACACCAGGTCCGCTCCGCTCGCGATCGCTCGGGGTGCGTCGGTTCCGGCCTGGGCCGCATCCACGTGCAACAGGGTGGGCCGGTCCCCGAGCTCGGCGGCAACCGCCTCGACCGCCTGGCGGGTCGCCACCTCGTGGTTCGCCCACTGGAGGTGGGCGACCGCCGTGCGATCCCCGACAGCGGCGACGAACTCGGTGGGATCCGCTCGCCCGAGGTGATCCACGCCGACGGCGGTGTGCCTGGAACGCTCCGCGCTCTGGCGGACCGCCGAGTGCTCGACCGTGGCGAACACGGCGTGGTCCAGGCCGTCCCGGGCACCCCGTTGCATGGCACCGTGGTCGGCCATCGCTATCGACTCGGTGGCACCGGAGGTGAAGATCACCTGGCGCGGGCGCACCCCCAACCAACCCGCCACGGTCGAACGTGCCGATTCGAGGAGCTCCCGAGAACGCATCCCCTCGACGTGGATCCTCGCCGGGTCACCCAGGGCCCCTGACGCCATGGCGTCGAGCACCTCTGCCATCGCGTCGCGCGCCGCGGGGCGCAGTGGCGAGGTGGAGGCGTGGTCGAGGTAGTGGCGTGTCACTTGGGTGGTCGCCGGAGCTCAGCTGTCGACCGAGGTGACGCAGTGATCCGCTCCCCGTGCCACCGAAGAGCTGACGGCGACCGAGGTCTCCCCGTAGAGGGTGCCCAGCATGCCGCGCACCATGCCGCGGTCCACCGCGCAGATCACCGGGTGTTCCACCGCCGCCTCGCCGAAGGGGCAGTTCTCGCTGACGATGCGAAGTTCCTCGCCGTGCTTCTCGGCGTGCGCCGCGAAGCCGTGGGCCGACAGCGCGTCGGCGACGCTGTGCAGCGCCGCGCGGAATCCCCGTGATCCGCCGTCACCCATGGAATCGGCCATCTGCACCCCGTAGGACTCACCGACCTCCTCCGCGAGCTGCGTGGCCCTCTCGGTACCCAGTTCGGCCAGGGCGCGCCCCAGCAGGGCGACGAGGACGTCGTCGTGGCGCACCGGGATGTCGATCTCCACGCGCTCGGCGGGTGTGCGGTAGTGCTTGGAGGGTCGCCCCGCGCCGCTCGCCGGCCGGGCCGTGTGCACCTCGAGGTAGCCACCCGCGGCGAGCTTGTCGAGGTGGTGCCTGGTGACGTTCGCATGCAGGTCGAAGCGTTGCGCCGCCATCGATGCGGTGATCCCGTCGGGGTTCTCGTGGGCGTACAGGTAGATCTCGCGCCGGGTCGGGTCACCGAACGCCGAGGTGATCGCGGTGACCGCGGAGGCGAACTCGGTCGGGGTGAGTCCCGTGACCGGGACCGCAGCGTCTGGCGGGGTGTTCCCGGCAGGTGCGGTGCTGCTCTGGCTGGTGACAGCCGTCATCTCCACAGGCTACCGGAACGCCGTGTCGTGCCCATGGCCGGCCCGGCTGGGTTTTTCTGTCCATTTCGGGAACAATTGCCCCCATGGCCCCCCCCGTCACCCCCCAGGCCGTCATCGAAGCACTGCGGCCCGTGCAGGATCCGGAGCTCCATCGCTCGATCGTGGAGTTGAACATGGTGCGCGACGTGGTCGTCGCCGGCACGGCGGTTTCTCTGAAGGTGGTGCTGACGATCCCGGGTTGCCCCCTCCGCAACGAGATCCAGTCGCGCGTCGATGGTGCGCTCACCGCCCTCGACGGGGTCGATCGGGTGGACATCACCTGGGACTCGATGACCGACGAGGAACGCGTCGCGCTTCGCAAGGACCTCCACGGCGACCCGGGTGCCACCGCCGGGTCCCAGGCCGCCCACGGCCACGCCGAGGGCCGCAGCATCCCCTTCTCGGAGCCGGGTTCGCGCACCAGGGTGCTGTTGGTCGCATCCGGCAAGGGCGGGGTGGGCAAGTCGTCGGTCACCACGAACCTGTCGATCGCGCTGGGTCAGCGTGGGCGCGGCGTGGCGGTCGTCGACGCGGACGTCTGGGGCTTTTCGATCCCGCGGATGCTGGGGGTGGACCGCCCACCGACGGTGATCGACGAGATGATCGTGCCCCCAGAGGCCCACGGTGTGCGCTGCATCTCGATGGGGTTCTTCGTGGAGGAGGACCAGCCCGTGATCTGGCGCGGTCCGATGCTGCACAAGGCGCTCGAGCAGTTCCTCACCGACGTGTTCTGGGACGATCCGGACTTCCTCGTGATCGACCTGCCGCCGGGTACCGGCGACATCTCGTTGTCGCTCGCGCAGTTCCTGCCCCGCGCGGAGCTGTACGTGGTGACCACCCCACAACCCGCAGCGCAGCGGGTCGCCCAGCGCTCCGCGTTCATGGCCCACAAGGTCAACCTCGAGGTCAAGGGTGTGATCGAGAACATGTCGTGGTTCACCGGCGACGACGCAAAGCGCTACGAGCTCTTCGGCGCGGGCGGGGGAGCGGAGCTGGCCGAACGCCTGGAGGTGCCGCTGCTCGCACAGGTGCCGCTTGTGCCCGAGCTGCGCGAGGGCGGAGACATAGGCCGGCCGATCACCGTCACGGATCCAGACGGCGAGGCGTCGACCGCTTTCGCGACGCTCGCCAGGCGCATCGACGAGGAGCTGGCGCCCACGCGCCGCACCCATCCCGAGCTCAGGGTGATGGCGGAGTGAACGCGTCGGTCCCGTAGGCGAACAGCCCCGGTGATCCCCCGGTGTGCACGAAGACCACCGGAGCTTCGAGCGAGCCGCTCCGGCATGCGTCGATGAGCCATGCGGCGGCCTTGGAGGTGTACACGGGATCGAGCACGATCCCCTCGGTGCGCGCGAACAAGCGCATCGCCTCGCGCGACGCACCGGTCGGTATCCCGTAGCCGTCGCCGAACTGCGATCCGTCGACCTGCGGTGGACCGGGGTGGCCGAGCTCGTCGGCCAGTTCCGCACAGAGCTCATCCACGAGCGTCGCGGCCGCTGCGACGGTCGC
>JBKEAI010000040.1:0-35702 GCA_047972145.1 Microthrixaceae bacterium | reverse complement strand
GTCCAACGACCACCGGGCACACACCGGCAGCACGAGCATCGTGGCGCCGGCGAGGGTCATGAACCAGTAGTGGTTCAGGTAGATCGTGGATTCGATGAACTCCACCCAGGTGAACGCCACGAGGAACGTTGCAACCGCCACCCGGTGCCACAACCCGACGAGGATGCACAACGAGGCGATTCCAACCGTCGCCACCAGCGCGTAGATCATCCAACCCGGTGGCACCGGCACCCACTCCAGACCGGCGTAACGGAGGTGGTGCGGTGGGTCGACGAGCAGGCTGGTGACCCAACCGTTCGTGAACAGCCGAATCGAACTGAGAATGCCGATCGAACCGAACGCGATGCGTGCGACGGCGAGCGATTGGCCGCTGACGGGTGACCTTGCGGCCGTGACCACGCGCATGTACCCCCTGGCGAGCCGGTCGCCGCGCACGCCGTGGACGACGATCCGCTCCTCGGCCAGGTTGGGGATCTGTGGTTGGGAGAGCACGTTCATGGCGTGTGCCTGGCTGTTGCTCGATGGTGGCTGTTGCTCGATGGTTGCGATTGCTGGATATCTGCTGTTCCGGTTGTTGTTAGGTAGACCTAATGTCTGCTAGACAGCAGTCTGCTTGATTTGATGGAACCATGCCGCATGAATCCTTGGCGCGATTCCACCACCAATCGCTAGGAGAACACCAGTGATCGAACCGACCATGGCGACCGATCGCCGAGGCGAACCCTCCAGGACCCGCACCCCCAGGTGGTACATCGGCGTGGCCGCCCTCGCAGCAGCTGCGCTGGTGGCAGGCGCGTGCAGCAGCGACGACGATGCCTCTACCGACACCACAACCGCCGATGGTGGGTCGTCGAGCCCGGCGGCGGAACTGACCGCCGAGGCGGCCGAACCGGTCGCAACCCACTACGCGGACGGCGTCTACGCCAGCTACCAGACGTCGCTCGCGTCGGCCACCGAGTTGAAGACCGCGATCGCGGACTTCACCGAGAACCCCACCGAGGAGACCCTCCAGGCCGCCAAGGACCAGTGGATCGCCGCGCGTGACGACTACGGCCCCACCGAGGCGTTCCGCTTCTATGACGGTCCGATCGACGACCCCGACGACGGGCCGGAGGGCCAGATCAACGCCTGGCCGATGGACGAGGCGTATGTCGACTACGTCGAGGGCGATCCTGAGGCCGGCATCATCAACGATCCGGCCGGCTACCCCGAGATCACCACCGAGGTGCTCGTCTCGGCCAACGAAGAGGGCGGCGAGACCAACATCTCCACCGGCTGGCACGCGATCGAGTTCCTCCTGTGGGGTCAGGACCTCTCCGAAACCGGTCCCGGTGAGCGTCCGCTGACCGACTACACAACGAGTCCGGTCGCGGAACGTCGGGCCACCTACCTGAACCTGCTCGCGGACCTGCTCGTATCCGACCTCACCTCGGTGGCCGACCAGTGGAGCCCGGACGGTGCCGACAACTACCGAAGCGAGTTCCTCGCGGATCCCGTCCAGGCCGTGAGCGACATGTTCCGCGGCATCGGAGCGCTCACCGTCGGTGAGCTCTCCGGCGAGCGGATCGCGGTGGCGCTCGAGACTGCGGACCAGGAGGACGAGCACTCCTGTTTCAGCGACAACACCAACGCGGATGTGCACAACAACGCACTGGGAATCCAGATGGTGTACCTCGGCACCTATCCCGGCATCACCGAAGGCCCGGGCTTGAACAGCCTCGTCGAGGCATCCGATGCCGAGCTCGACCGCCAGCTCACCGACCAGATGGAAGCCACCGTCGCGATGACCGCTGACTACCCGACGACGTTCGACCAGATGCTTGTCGGTGACAACGCTCCCCTCGAGGACACCGTGACCGCACTGGAGACCCAGGGTGAGCTGATCGCCGAAGCCGCCAACTCACTCGGCATCACCGTCGACACAGGGATCTGAACACAGGTGGACCGTCAGCGACCGCTCTGGGTGCCCGCACTGGGTGCCCTGGTCGCGACGGTCGGCCTCGCCCTGGTGATAGCAGCGTGTTCGGGCGGCTCCACGGGTGATGTCGAGGGGAACGAGGGGGCAGGGGGATCTGGCTCCTCCGCGGTGTCTGGCTCCTCCGCGGTGTCGGCCACAGGGGACCTCGCAGCATCGGGCGGGGCAGCGACGGTCGCCAACTCCGGCGCGAACGCGTTCGCCCAGGCCGCACCGGGTCTCGACGCGGATCAGCGGCGGGCGTTCGTTGTCGGCAACAACTTCTTCAACGACAACTGGGTGACCGCGCCCTCCTCCACGACAGCGCGCGATGGGCTCGGGCCGATGTTCAACGCCCAGTCGTGCTCGTCGTGTCACTTCAAGGACGGCCGGGGCGCGCCGCCCACCGTGGAGGACCCCGACGAGTTGGGCCTGCTGATGCGTCTGTCGGTCGGATCCGACGACGACGGTGCACCGACACCGCACCCCGCGTACGGCAACCAACTCCAGGACCGCGCGATCAACGGCGTGCCCGCCGAGGGCACACTCGCCATCGAGCGCACCGAGATGACCGGCGAGTACGCGGACGGCACGACCTACACCCTCGAGAAGCCGACGTATTCGGTTACGGATCTCTCCTTCGGCGAGCTGGGTTCCGGGATACTCACCTCGCCGCGCGTCGCCCCACCGGTGTTCGGGGTCGGGCTGTTGGAGGCCGTTCCCGAATCGGCCATCGAGGAGTTGGCCGCCTCGCAGGAGGCCTCGGACGACGGCATATCCGGCAAGGCCAACCGGGTGTGGAGCCCCACCCTCGGCGACTACGCGCTCGGTCGGTTCGGATGGAAGGCCAACGTGGCGACGGTGGGGGACCAGACAGTCGGTGCGTTCCTCGGCGACATCGGCATCACCTCCACCGAGCATCCCGACCAGGAGTGCACGTCGGTGGAGACCGCGTGCCTCGGGGCACCCACCGGCGGCGATCCCGAGCTCGGCGACTCGAAGTCCCAACGCGTCACCTTCTACACCCGCACGCTCGCGGTGCCCGAACGACGCGACATCGGGGACCCTGCGACGGAGCGGGGTTCGGAGACGTTCGACGAGATCGGCTGTGTGTCGTGCCATGTCAGCGAGCTGGAGACCGGCGACGCCGACGAGGAGCCGCTGTCGAACCAGACGATCCGGCCCTACACCGACCTGCTGTTGCACGACATGGGCCCCGACCTGGCCGATGGCCGAGGCGACTACCTCGCGGATGGCAACGAATGGCGCACGCCGCCGCTGTGGGGAATCGGGCTCACCGAGGTGGTCAACGGCCACACCAGGTTCCTCCACGACGGCCGGGCACGGAACCTCGAGGAGGCGATCCTGTGGCACGGCGGTGAGGCCGAAGCGTCCAGGGATCGCTTCACCGAACTCTCCACGACCGATCGCAACGACCTGATCGCGTTCTTGGGCTCGCTGTGAGACTTCCCTCTCGCACCGCGATCCTCCTCGCAGTCGCGGTGCTGAGCGTGGGTTGTTCCAGAGGATCCGACGACGGTGGATCGGAGCCGCAGGGCCCCGACCGTGAGGCTGTGATCACCGAGATCGCCGATGACGTGATCGTGCCCGGCTACGACGTGCTCGCGACGACCACCACGGAGCTCGCCGGTGCGATCGACCAGCTCTGCACGAACGCCCAGCCGGACTCCCTGGAGTCCGCCAGGCAGGCCTGGAACGAAGCGATCAGTGCCTGGATGTTCACGATGGCCTTCGAGTTCGGACCTGTCCGCTCGCTGCGCTCGGCAGCCAAGATCTCCTACCCACTCGATGTCGACAAGGTCGCCGAGCTGGCCGACCCCGCATCGGTCGAACCGCTCGATCCGGCAGCGGTCGAGGCCCTCGGTGCGGATGCCCGCGGGTTGAACGCGGTGCAGGAGTTGTTGTTCAAACCCGCTGGTACCGATGCCCTGAGCGCGCGCCAGTGCTCCTACGCGTTGGCGGCGAGCGACCTGGTCGCGGCCGGTGCGATGGAGCTGTCCGATGCGTGGACCCAGGGTGTGGACGGCGAGGCGCCCGCCCGGCAGCAGTTCACCAACCCGGGTGGCGATGCCATGTGGTCCTCGCCCACCGAGGTGCTCGAGGACCTGCTCAACTCGATGTTGTCCACGCTCTCGGAGGTGGACCGGGTGTTGGCAGCGGCGACGGGTGCCGACGGGGAGCTCACTGACCCGACCGAGCTCGACGCGGCCCCGGCACACCGCGTGCTCGAGGATCTCGTCGACCAACTCGAGGGAGTCGCCGCGGTCTACGGTGACTCGACCGCCGATCCTCCGACGGGCATGAGCCAACTCGTTGCGGCGTCCGCATCGGAGGACTCCGAGACGGACCAGGCGATCCGTGACGGCCTCGATGATGCGATCAGCTCGATCGAGAGCGTCCCGTCGACGCTGTTCGAGTTCGATCCGGCCGCCGACCCCGACGCGCAGGGCGCGCTGGAGCGAGCGACCGACGACGTGATGACGGTGCGCTCCGCCCTCGCCACCGAGGTCGCGAGCCTGCTGGGTCTGACCGTCGGGTTCAGCGACTCCGACGGTGACGCCTGAACCGTGCGGGCCGGGTAGCACCCTGCTGGGGGCCTCCCCGGGACCTGGGCGGCACCACCTGGCTCTAACCTTGGAGCCATGGTCCCTACACCGGTGGTTGCTTCGGGCACCCGGCTCGACTCCGCCGCGCTGGCGGCGGAGTTCGCGACCACGTTCCCGGAGCTGTGCGTCGAGTTCCGACCCGACCGAGCGGTGGACCCTGCACCGGTCCAACTCAACGAGGCACTGGCCACCGAGATGGGCCTGGACCCTCAGTGGTTGGCCTCACCCGAGGGCACCCGGATGCTCGCCGGTGACGAGGTCGCCGCCGGTACGACGCCGGTGGCCATGGGTTACGCAGGGCACCAGTTCGGCAACTACTCACCCCGCCTCGGCGACGGCCGCGCGGTGCTGCTGGGTGAGCTGACCGCTGCGGATGGGACCCTGCGGGACCTGCACCTCAAGGGAACGGGTCGTACGACGTGGTCGCGCGGCGGCGACGGCAAGGCGACGATCGGCCCGATGCTGCGCGAGTACGTCGTGTCCGAGGCGATGGCGGCCATGGGGATCCCGACGACCCGTTCCCTCGCGGTGGTGACCACCGGCGAGACGGTGATGCGAGACGCCCCCGAGCCGGGGGCGGTGCTGGCACGAACCGCGGCGAGCCACATCCGGGTGGGAACCTTCGAGTACGCGGTGCGCCTCGGCGGTGACGACCTGGTGCGACGCCTCGCCGACTACTGCATCGACCGTCACCACCCGGGCACCCGCGACTCGGAGGACCCCTACCTCGGACTTCTGCGTGCGGTCATCGAGGCGCAGGCATCGCTGGTGGCCAACTGGATGCTCGTCGGGTTCATCCACGGGGTGATGAACACCGACAACATGACGATCTCCGGTGAGGGGATCGACTACGGACCGTGCGCGTTCATGGACCGCTACGACCCGCGCACCGTGTACTCCTCGATCGACCACGGCGGGCGCTACGCCTACGGCAACCAGCCGGCGGTGGCCACGTGGAACCTCGCCCGGTTCGCCGAGACGCTGCTCGGCTTGTTCGACCAGGCTCCCCAGGCGGCCGTCGAGGCCGCGACCGCGGAGCTGGAGCGCTTCGAGGTGTGCTTCCGGGAACACTGGAGCGCCGGGCTGACCCACAAGCTCGGCCTGGTTGCTCCGCCAACCGATGAGGACCTGTTGGGGGATCTCATCGAGGTGTTCCGCTCCGAATCGCTCGATTGGACCTCGACGTTCCGTTCCCTGGCTTCGGGTCTGCGCGGTGAATCGACAGCCGTTGACCGCTCTGGTTCGGACACGGGGACCGCGCCGGGTGCGTCGGCACCCGGGGGACCGGTGGAGGTTTCGGGCGCGCTGAGCGCATGGCGCCGCCGTTGGCTGGCCGAACTGGACTCCCAGGGCATGGCTCGCGCGGCGGCCGATGCGATGGACCTGGTCAACCCTGCCTACATCCCCCGCAACCACGTTCTCGATGCAGCACTGCGGGATGCCACCGCCGGATCCTTGGACCGGTTCTCGGAGCTGGTCGGCGTGCTCGCCGAGCCCTTCGTGGTCCGCGACGGCCTGGAGCAGCGCTTCGCCGAGCCGGCGCCCCCGGACTTCGAGGCCGGGTTCCGCACCTTCTGCGGCACCTGAGTCACCCTCGGTCCAGGAGTGGCGTTCAGCGCCCACCGATCCACGTGGATCTCCGGTGACGGCCCTTCGATAGCAGCGGCGTGGGTTGAGCCCGAACGCCTGCGGCTTTGTAGGTTCGGTGCGTTCGACCGCGGTGGCCTGCCGGTCGATGAAGCGCAGCACGTGATCGTGGACGAGTGACGAGGTACGACATGACCAAGACCAACCCGGGCAACTTCTTCGAGGACTTCGAGCTGGGGCAGGTGATCGAGCACGCCACCCCGCGCACGGTCACCGAAGGTGACCGGGCCCTCTACGGCGCGGTGTACCCGACACGCTTCGCCCTGGCGTCGTCGGCTCCGTTCGCCGCTGCGAGCGGCCTCGACCCAGCCCCGGTGGAGGAGCTGATCGGGTTCCACATCGCGTTCGGCAAGACCGTTGCCGACGTGTCGCTCAACGCCGTGGCCAACCTGGGTTACGCCGAGTGTCGCTTCCATCGCCCGGTGCACACCAGCGACACGCTTCGCACCAGCTCCGAGGTGATCGGACTCAAGGAGAACTCCAACGGCCGCACCGGTGTGGTCTACGTGCGTTCCACCGCCACCGACCAGCACGGCGACACCGCGATCGACTGGGCGCGCTGGGTGATGGTCCACAAGCGCGACCACGGCGCTGCGGCCCCCGAAACCGTCGTGCCCGAGCTCGCCGACGTCGTCGACCCGGCCGACCTGATCGTCCCCGACGGGCTGGACTGGTCCGCCTACGACTTCACCGCGGCCGGCGAGTCACACCGCTGGGGTGACTACGAGGTGGGGGAGCGCATCGACCACGTCGACGGTGTGACGCTCACCGACGCGGAGCACATGATGGCCACGAGGCTGTGGCAGAACACCGCAAAGGTCCACTTCAACACCCAGGCCCGCGACGATGGTCGGCGGCTCGTCTACGGCGGGCACATCATCTCGCTCGCCCGGGCGCTGTCGTTCAACGGGTTGGCCAACGCGCAGCTGCTCGCTGCCATCAACGCCGGGGCCCACACCGCTCCGGCGTTCGCGGGTGACACGGTCTACGCGTGGTCAGAGGTTCTCGAGCGCGCCGAGACGACCGCTCCGGGCGTGGGTGCACTGCGGCTACGGCTGGTGGCGACCAAGGGCCGGGACGAGTCGATGACCCTGCGTGGTGAAGACGGTAAGTACGCCCCGGGCGTGCTGCTCGACCTCGACATCTGGACCCTCATCCCCACCTGATCCGCGCCCAAACCCCGCCCCCACCCCCAAACTCCCGTTCTGTGGTGCGTCGTTAGCCCCACAAGCTCGTCTCGCACCACAGAACGGGGGTGGGGGGTCGTGGGGTGGGGGGTCGTGGGGTCAGGCGAGGGGGAGAGTCGAGGGGGTGTGGGGTCAGCTCAGGGCGACGCCGGCGAGGGCTTCGAGGGTGGCGATGCGACCCTCGACCCCCCGGGAGGCCGCGACGAGCATCAACTCGTCGGCATCCGCGTGGTCCCGGAAGTCCAGCAGGTACTTCCAGGCCTTCTCTGCGGTACCGACCGCGGTGTAGGTCATCATCGACGCCACCTGGCGTCCTCCCGGTGAGCTCACCAGGGCGTCGAGCTCCTCCTCGGAGAGCTCGCGGTCGCGGGCCAGGAAGTTGCCGATCCTCGCACGCACCATGCGTTGGAGCTCCACCGCGGCCTCCTCCTCGGTGTCGCCGACGATCACGTTCACCCCTGCGATCACATAGGGCTCTGTGAGTTGCTCGGAGGGTTTGAACTCCCGGCGGTACAACGCGACGGCATCTTCGAGGGCCTCGGGTGCGAAGTGCGATGCGAACCCGTAGGGCAGGCCGAGCTGCGCGGCGAGAGACGCCCCGAACAGCGACGAGCCGAGGATGTAGAGCGGCACGTTGGTACCCGCACCCGGCACCGCCTTCACCCCGGGCACGCGGGACTGGTCGGCCAGGTACCCCTGTAGCTCGAGGACGTCGCGGGGGAACGACTCGGCGGCCATCGGATCCCGGCGCAGGGCACGCAGCGTCACCTGGTCGGTTCCCGGAGCCCGCCCGAGCCCCAGGTCGATGCGCCCGGGGTGCAGCGTGGCGAGGGTGCCGAACTGCTCGGCGATCGTGAGCGGGGAGTGGTTGGGCAACATCACGCCACCCGAGCCGAGCCCGATCGTCTCTGTGCACGCGGCCACATGCGCGATCAGAACGCTCGTGGCGGACGACGCGATGGTCGACATGTTGTGGTGCTCGGCGTACCAGACACGGCGGTACCCGAGTCGTTCGGCGGCCTGCGCGGTGGCGACGCTGCCCTCGAGGGCAGCGCGCACCGATCCGTCGCTCTCGACCACCGCGAGGTCGAGTACCGACAGGACCGGAGCGGCCCTCCCGCCACCGTTGCCGTCCCCACCGTTGCCGTCACTGTCGTTGTCGCCACTGCCGTTGTCGTTGCTGCCGTTGCCTGTCATGCGTAGGCGACCTGGCAGAAGCCGTGGTTGCAGTAGCCACCGGGGTTCTTGTGCAGGTACTGCTGGTGGTAGTCCTCGGCGTAGAAGAACTCGCCGGCGGGGGCGATCTCGGTGGTGATCTCTCCGAAGCCCTCTTCACTGAGCTGCCCCTGGTAGCGATCGCGGCTGGCTTCGGCCACCGTTAGCTGGGCATCGGAGTTGGTGAAGATCGCGCTGCGGTACTGGCTGCCGATGTCGTTGCCCTGGCCCATGTACTGGGTCGGGTCGTGGTTCTCCCAGAACACCGCCAGCAGGTCCTCGACCGAGACGATCTGCGGGTCGAACACCACCAGCACCGCCTCGGTGTGACCGGTCATGCCCGTACATGTCTCCTGATAGGTCGGGTTCGGTGTGGTGCCACCCGCGTAGCCGACCGCGGTCGAGTACACCCCCGGGGTCTGCCAGAAGAGGCGCTCGGCGCCCCAGAAGCAGCCCATCGCGACGATGAGGGTGTCCATGTCATCGGGCCAGGGACCTAACAGCGGTGCGCCGTTGACGGCGTGGGTTTCGGGAACGTGCATGGCGTCGGGGCGGCCCGCCAGGCAGTCCTGCGGTTCGGGCGGACCCGATGGCTTCATGAACCTCAAGGTGGTTCTCCTCGCTAGATCTCGTCGGTCAGCTTCACAGTCTGGGGTCGAAGGGTCGTGGTGCTCACCGGACCGGTGGTGTTCGCTGGGAGCGATGACGCCGGCACCCATTTCAACATAGGAAAAGACACCTTCCGGCTCCCGATTGTTCCCGATCGCCACCCGATACTGTCCTTTCGGGCTCCGCGCAGCTATCGGGCTCCGCGCAGGAGGGTGCCGGGGAGCGCTCCGGTGAACTCACCGTCGCGGGCGACCACCTCGCCGGACTTCACCGTTGCCAGGTAGCCATCCGCGCGTTGGATCAGCCGGCCGGCATCGCCGGGCAGGTCGTTCACCCACACGGGTCGGTGCAACCGGAGGGCCTCGAAGTCGATGACGTTCACATCCGCGACCTTGCCGACCTCGAGGGTGCCCCGGTCACCGAGGCCGTACAGCTCAGCGGTGGCACCGGTCATCTTGTGAACGGCCATCTCGATTGGGAACTTGGGGCCCTTGCGGTCGCGTGACCAGTGAGAGAGCAGGAACGTGGTGGTGGAGGCGTCGCAGGTCTGGCCGGCGTGTGCACCGCCGTCACCGAGCCCGAACACCGTGCCCGGCTCCACGAGCATCTCGTATGCAGCGTCGAGGTTGCCGTCGCTGTAGTTGAGCACCGGTGCGTTCAACAACTCGTCACCGTCGTCGGCCAAGAGTGCGTCGATGAGCACCTCCCACTTCGATTTACCGGATGCTTCGGCGATGGCCGCGATGGAACGATCCGGCGACGGCTCGTACTGCGGAGGGTCGCCGAGCAGGTAGGTGCGGGCCGGGTCCATGAAGCCCATCACGATCGGGTCGTGCTCCAGTTCGACCAACTCCGCGACAAGGCGCTCGCGCACCGCCGGCTGCGACATCGTGCGGAGCTGGTCGGCATGGTCCATCAGGCCGAGGCCGAGCTCGCCCCACGCCGGGGTGAACTGCGCCGCGTGGAAGGTGTGCAGGCCCAACAGGAGGGTCACGGTCCGCCCGTGCACCTGCGGGCGCACGTCGGCCCCACCACTGCGCGCCGTGGCGACCAGGTCGAGCAGGTGCCGCCACTGTGTGGGATCGGCGTTGTTCTGGGTGAGTGCGAAGCTGACCGGACGTCCGATCGTCCTGGAGAGACGCACCATCCAGTCGACCTCGCGCCCGGGTGCGATGAGGTCCTCGCCGAGCGCACCCGCTGGAGCGAGCTCGAACACACCGGTTCCGAGCTCGCCGAGCACCGCGCCGATCCCGAACAGCTCGTCCTGCGCCGCGAATGTCCCCGGAACGGGTTCGCCGTCGATCGCGCGGTGCGCCAGGGTGCGGCTGGTGGAGAACCCGAGTGCGCCCGCCTCGATGCCTTCGCGAACGAGCCGCGCCATCGCCTCGATGTCCTGCGCGGTGGCCGCTTCGTTGGCCGCACCGCGCTCGCCCATCACGTAGGACCGAAGCGCACCGTGGGGCACCTGGGTGGCCACGTCGAGGATCCGCGGCGTGCGCTCCAGGGCGTCGAGGTATTCGGGGAACGACTCCCAGGCCCAGTCGATGCCGACCGACAGCGCCGAGCCGGGGATGTCCTCGACCCCCTCCATGAGCCCGATCAGCCACTCGTGGCGCTCGGGCTCCACCGGCGCGAACCCGACCCCGCAGTTGCCCATCACGACCGTGGTCACCCCGTGCCAGCTCGACGGTGTGAGGTACGGGTCCCAGGTGGCCTGGCCGTCGTAGTGGGTGTGTATGTCGACGAAGCCCGGCGTGACGATCGCCCCCGTAGCGTCGATGCTCTGGCGGGCCTCACCCACGTCGGGTCCGACCGCCGCGATCAACCCGTCGGAGATCGCCACATCGCCGTGGAACGCTACGGCACCGGTGCCGTCGATGACCGCTCCGCCCCTGATCACCAGATCGAACATGTTGCCCCCTCGGTGCCGGCGCGGATGGGAAACCCGAGCTGCGGCCTAGGCGTGTCTGTCACCCCGACGGTACTCCCGGTCGCGACCGCAGGCTCCCGGTCGGACCTGCGGGCTCAGGCCCTTGCGTCGGGGACCGCTATCGGGCGGTCACCGGGTTCTGGTTCTACCAGTGGGCAACGTGTGCGGGTGTAGATCGTCGGCATGCAGCGGTTGCAGTGGATGCACCCGGAGTCGTCCCGGGTGCCTGCCCGCCACAGGTCGGGTAGGTCCGGGTCGTGCAGCAGCGCCCGGCCCATCGCGACGAACCCGAACCCCTCGTCGAGGGCGGCTCGGGCGGTGTCGAGGCGGCTGATCCCACCGAGGAGGATGATCGGGGTGTCGAGCGCCTCGAGGTAGCGCCGCGCCTTGTCGACGAAGTACGCCTCCTCGTAGGGGTAGGACTTCAAGAACCTGTCGCCGACCAGTCGGAACCCGCCACGCAGGTACCACGGGAGCGTCTCTCGGAACTCCGGCACCGGAGCATCGCCGCGGAACAGGTACATGGGGTTCTGCAACGACGACCCACCGGTGAGCTCTATCGCGTCGAGGTGGCCGTCGCCGTCGAGCCAGCGGGCCACCTGGAGGGATTCATCGACACCCAGGCCGCCCTTGAACCCGTCGCTGGTGTTCAACTTGGCGGTCACCGCGGCCCGGCCGCCCACCTGGGCACGCACCGCCGCGATCACCTGGCGGGCGAACCGTGCCCGGTTCTCCAGTGATCCACCCCAGCGGTCGGTGCGCTTGTTGAGCTTGGGGCTGAGGAACGAGCTGAGCAGGTAGCTGTGACCGAGGTGCACCTCGAGGCTGTCGAAGCCGGCCTCGATGCAGAGCTCCGCCGAGCGCACGAAGTCGCTGGTGATGCGCTCTATGTCGTACTCGGTGGCGGCCCGTGAGCGTTCCATGCCCAGAGGGTTGAACATCACGCTCGGGGTGACCGATCGGGCACCGTTGGAGCGTGAGTTGGCGACCGGCCCTGCGTGGCCGAGCTGTGCGGCCGCCAGTGCGCCCTCGGCGTGTACGGCTTCGGTGAGCTCACGCATGCCCTCCACGACGCTGGGCAGCACCTTGATGCAGTTGCGGTCGGTTCCACCCTCGGGGGACACCGACATGTACGCCACCGTGGTGAGCGCTGTTCCACCGGCGGCGACCCGGCGGTGGAACTCGACCCACTCCGGGCTCGGCAGGCCACCGGGTGTCCGTCCCTCGAAGGTCGCGGACTTGATGATCCTGTTGCGCAGCGTGAGCGGCCCGAGTGTGGCCCGTTCGAATAGTTCCGCCATCGCGCCAGTCTGCCCGCGCAACTCCCGTCGCGTTCGACACGTCGTCGTGCTTCCCAGGCCGGCCCCATGGCTGTGGGCTCCGACCTGTGGGGCAACCGACCTGTGAGCCACCGACGTATGGGGTGTACAGGGTGCGCGAGGATGACTGGCCTGATCGCGAACCGAGGAGGAACGCATGGCACTGGTAGGTGAGTACGAACCGAGCACGAGTGAGCCCGTAGCAGACCAGGTCGCTCTCTACGAGCGGACCGACGGGGTAGAGGGGGCGACGATGGGTGATGCCGCGTGCATCATCCTCACGAGCGTCGGCGCGCGGTCGGGCAAGTTGCGCAAGACCCCGTTGATGAAGGTGACCGACGGGACCAACTACCTGATGGTGGGCTCCAAGGGCGGAGCGCCGGAGGACCCGGCGTGGGTGCACAACCTGCGGGCCAACCCGCTTGCCGAGCTGCGCGACCTGGCGGAGGTGCACGAGTACACCGTGCGTGAGCTCGACGGTGACGAGAAGTCGCAGTGGTGGGACCGGGCGTTGGTGGCCTGGCCTGCGTATGCGGAGTACCAGGAGAACACCGATCGGCTGATCCCCGTGTTCCTGCTCGAGCCGGTTGTGACGTGACCGACGCCAAGGGCGGCGCGGACGCCGGCGAGGGTGGGGGAGCGGCTTGCGTGCTGGTCGACCGCAGCCGCGATGGCATAGCCGTCGTCACCCTGAACCGGCCCGATCGCCTCAACGCGATGGACACCGGGCTCCTGTCGGGGCTTCACGAGGTGCTCGACGCGATCGCGGTCGACCGGAGCTGCCGGGTGGTGATCCTCACCGGTGCCGGCCGGGGCTTCTGCGCCGGGCTAGACCTCGCGGACGGGCCGGTCGTGCCAGGCTCGGAGGGTCTCGACCGCACCCGTACAGGCTTCGCGGTGCAACGGTTCATCGCATCGCTCGTGCCCAAGATGCGCTCGTTGCCGCAGCCGATCATCGCTGCGGTCAACGGCGCGGCAGCGGGTGGTGGGTTCGCCCTCGCACTGGCGAGCGACATCCGGATCGCATCGAGTGCCGCGAGGTTCAACGTGGCGTTCGTGCGGATCGGACTCTCGGGATGCGACATCGGTGTCTCATGGCTCCTGCCCAGGCTGATCGGTGCCTCGCGGGCATACGAGCTGATGCTCACCGGCCGCTTGATCGACGCCGCGGAAGCGGACGCGATGGGTCTGCTCACAAAGGTCACAGAGCCCGCGGATCTGCTCGATGAGGCGGTCGCGGAGGCAGAGCTGATCATGGCCAACAGCCCCTTTGGCATCGAGATGACCAAGGAGGTCATGTGGTCACAGCTCGAGGTGGGCTCGCTGTCGGCTGGCATCGACCTCGAGAACCGGACGCAGATCGTGGCGTCGGGCACCGACGCGATGGGCGAGGCCGTGGCCGCGTTCCTGGAGAAGCGTCCACCCAACTTCGATTGATCCGCACCACCGCAGGAAATCGAGAGCTCCGGAATACTTGATGCTTCATGTCAGTTATGTAGCTTGATGCTTCAACTCATTCGGGTCGGCTGTTGCCCAGGCGCGGTTCCACTCGATGCATCTGTGCCGTAACCACAACCCGCGCGACATCGAAAGCGATGCAAGCGCCACGACAAGAGAGAGACAGACATGACCGCTCCCACCACCGAGAACACAGGTAACTACACCATCGACGTGGCCCACAGCCGAGTCGGCTTCGTGGCCCGTCACGCGATGGTGACCAAGGTCCGCGGCTCGTTCAACGACTTCACCGGCACCGGGTTCTTCGATGCGGACGATCCCTCCAAGTCGCACCTCGAGTTGGTCATCCAGGCGAACAGTGTCGACACCCGCAACGAGGACCGTGACAACCACCTCCGCAGCAACGACTTCTTCGACATGGAGACCTACCCCACGATCGAGTTCCGTTCCACCTCGGTGGAGGGCGATGGTAGTGGCGGCTACAACGTGACCGGCGACCTCACGATGAAGGGCGTCACCAAGAGCGTGTCGATCGACTTCACCTTCGAGGGCGCGGCCAAGGACCCCTTCGGACAGGACAAGATCGGTTTCGAGGGTTCCACCACGGTCAACCGCAAGGACTGGGGCATCGAGTGGAACGCCCCCCTCGAGGCCGGTGGTGTGCTGGTGAGCGAGAAGGTGACCCTGGAGTTCGAGGTCGCCGCCATCGCCACCGACGGCGACGCTGCCTCCTGAGCCCGCCCGCTCAACGTTGTGCTGAGCGGACCGACCGCACGCTCACGCTTCACCGTTCGCGCTGTTCACCGTGGGGCAACCTTTCAGGTCCTACGGTGAACAGCAGGTGAACGCAGCCTGAGACCATGCTTCCCTAACGTCGTTAAAGCATCGGACTCGAATAAAACTGAGCATGCATCAGAAATTTATTCGTTGTACTCTGCACCTATGAATGACGCTGGGTGGTTAGATGAACACGAAGAGCGCGCATGGTCAGGCCTACACGAGATGTACGGCCGGCTCGGCACCGAGATGAACCGGAGGCTGGGGGCCCAATCGGGGCTCTCTGCCCAGGACTACTCGGTGCTGATCGTGCTGGCGAAGCATCCCCAAGGGGCAGCACGGCTCTACGAGCTGGCCGACCGCCTCGGTTGGGAGAAGAGCCGACTCTCGCATCACATCGGAAGGATGAAGGAGCGGGGGCTCGTCGCCAAGCAGCAGTGCGAGTCCGACCGTCGGGGCTGGTTCGTCGCTATCACCGACGAGGGCCGCAAGGAGATCGAGGGAGCCGCTCCCTCGCATCTCGACGACGTGCGGGAGCTGTTCACCGGTCTGTTGACCGCGGAGCAGCTCGAGACGATGGGTGACATCGCCGGCGCCGTGTTGGCCAAGCTCGACGCGGTCGAGGGCACCGAGACACCCGAGCGGGTGCTGGCGGGTTCGACACTTGGGTGATCCACCGGAAGCGGTGACCGATCGGGCGTAGGGTGCCCCATGATCTCGATCAGGTTGCTGGGTACCGGAAGTCCACTGCCGAGCGCCACACGCGCCGGACCGTCCACGCTGGTGTCCGCCGATGGCGAGCACTTCCTGGTCGACGCGGGCCGTGGGGTGCTCATGCGCCTGGCCGCTGCGGGCCTGGGTGCGACCAACCTCAACGCGGTGCTGCTCACCCACCTGCACAGCGACCACATCACCGACATCGCAGATGTGATCTGTTCGCGCTGGGTTACGAGCCTCGAACCCGCGCCCCTGACGATCGTCGGGCCCCCGGGGACCCAGGGAGTGCTCGACTCGATCATCGAGTCGCTCGGACCCGACATCGGGTACCGCTTGGCACACCACAAGGACCTCGACGGTCCGCCGCAGGTCACGGTCATCGAGGTCGCCGATGGACCAGTCGAGCTGCCCACCGCGGTCGCCATCACCTGTGCGCCGACCGATCACCGACCCGTGGAACCGTCGATAGCGTTCCGTTTCGACTCCGGGGGGGCCTCGGCGGTGGTCGCCGGCGACACGGTTCCATGCGATTCGCTCGATCGGCTCTGTGCGGGCGCGGGAGCACTCGTGCACACGGTGATCCGCAAGGACATCATCGGGGCCCTCCCGATCCAGCGCATCGTCGACACGATCGACTACCACTCCTCTCCCGGCGAGGCGGGAGCCACCGCGCAGCGTGCAGGTGTGGGCACACTCGTTCTGACCCACTACGTGCCCGAGTTCCCCGAGGGTGACAACGCCGAGTGGATCGCACAGGCAGCGACGGAGTTCGGTGGCCGGATCGAGGCGGGCGACGACCTGCACGTCGTCGAGGTTCCCTGAAACCACTATCGAACCGATGCCGGGGTTGCGTTCGAGGGGGGCATCTGCCCAGCGGGTCGGGCGCTAGGTTCCCCACCACGGTGCCCTCGATGCCAATGACCGACATGCACATGACCCAATGACCGACATGCCCATGACAGGGAGTGAGCGATGATTCAGGACCACACCGACGTGTTGGCCGACCCCGAGTTCTGGCGCCGCCCGCTGGAGGAGCGGATGGCGGGTCTCATCGACATCCGCGAGAGCGGACCGTTCGCCCGTGTCGGCTACGAGAACCTCCTCACCGAACAGGACGAGGAGTTCTTCGCGGTGACCCGCATGGACGAGGTGCTCGAGATCAGCCGGCGACCCAGGGACTTCTGTTCGGGCAAGGGCGCCACCACGATCCCCGACATGCCCGCGGAGGCACTCGACTTCTTCGGCTCGTTCATCAACATGGACGACCCCCGCCATGCGCGCCAGCGGGGAATCGTCGCGCGGTCCTTCACCCCCAAGCAGCTCCAGGGTGTGCTCGATTCGGTGGAGAACATATGCACCGAGGTCATCGACGGGTTCTGTGCCGATGGCGAGGCCGACCTCGTCGACGTGCTCTCGCAACCGTTCCCGCTGCTGGTGATCTGCGACATGATGGGAATCCCGCGCAGCGAGTTCGACACCGTGCTGCGCGCCACCAACGTGATCCTCGGCTCAGGTGACCCCGAGTACATGAGCGGGGGCGACCCGGTCATGGACTTCTTCGCAGCGGGAATGGAACTCGTGCAGTTGATGAACGAGGTCGTCGAGGACCGTCGCAAGAACCCCACCGACGACCTCACCTCGAAGCTGGTTTACACCGAGCTCGACGAGGAGATGCTCGCTCCGAACGAGATCGCCCCCTTCTTCATCCTGTTGGCGGTTGCGGGCAACGACACCACCCGGACCGCGATCAGCCATGGGATGAACCTGCTGGCCAAGAACCCCGACCAGCGCCGGATCTGGCAGGACGACCTCGATGGGGTCACCCCCCGCGCGATCGAGGAGATCGTCCGCCTGGCGTCGCCGGTCACCTTCATGCGTCGCACGGTCACCCACGACCTCGAGCTCTCGGGTGAGAAGTTCTCCGAAGGTGACCGGATGGTGATGCTCTACGGCGCGGCCAACCGCGACCCCCGGGCTTTCGAGGATCCCGAGGTGATGGATGTGACACGCGATCCGAACAACCACGTCGGCTTCGGTGGTCCCGGTCCTCACTTCTGCCTCGGTGCCCACCTCGCACGTCGTGAGCTGTCGGTGGCGTTCAAGCAGCTGCTGACCCGCCTTCCCGACATCGAGGTGACCGGCGACGCGGTGCCCCTCGAAGCGTTGGGCATGCCCCTCGTCGGTGGGATCAAGCGCCTGCCCGTGCGGTTCACGCCGTCGGCACCCGTGGGCTGACCTCACGCAGACCGATCCGAGCACGCAGACCGATCTGAGCACGCAGACCGATCTGAGCACGCCGCGGCGACCCCGAGGTGGGTCGATACCCCCAGCGGGTTGACGTCAGCGCTGTGGCGGGTACCTTCTGAGGTGTGCAGAGGGGGCTTGCACTCGGAGTTCCTGCACTCGGTGTGGTGCTGGGTGCAGGACTGGTACACGAGGTGCACAAGGTCGCGCACGCACCCTTGCCGCACTTCGAGGACAACGACCCCTCTGGTGTCTATGGCGACCCGCTCGGTGCGACCGTGCAGGTGACGGTGCTCGGTGACAGCTCGGTCACCGCTCCCGGGTTGGCTTCCGGACGCCTGAGCTGGATCGCCCTCGCCTGTGACTCGATGGACTCCCGCATCGAGCTGAGGAGCCTCGCCAAGGGGGGTTCACGGGTCGCCGATGTGCTCACAGCCCAGCTTCCGGCTCTGCTCGAGGATCCGCCGGAGGTCGCCGTGTTGGCGATCGGATCCAACGACGTGATGCACGCCACCCCGACCCGGGTGTTCCGGCGCAGGCTCGGCGAGGTGTTGGACGCGCTGTCGTCGGTGTGTGCCGTGGTGACCGTTGGGGTGGGCGACCTGTCGGTCATCCCGCGGTTGACCCCCGCGTTGAGAGGCCTCGCCGCCCGCCGCAGCGCGACGATCGACCGGATCCACGCGCAGGAGTGCGACCGCCGCACCGATGTGGTGAGGGTGGACGTGCGCCGGTCCGCCGACCCGTTCTTCGCGTCCGCAGGACCCGGGTTGTTCACCGCTGACGCGTTCCACCCCAACGAGGTGGGCCATCACATCTGGGCAGGCTGCTTCACCGAACCGCTGCGTTGCGCGATCGAAGCATCATCGGAGGTCGTGATCGATCTGACCGACGGATCGACACCCCGGTGCGCACGGATGCTCCCTGGTCGGACCCTCAGCGATCGGTGCTGCGAAGGATCCGCCCGGCCAGCTCGCCGGTGTGCTGCCCCGACTCCATGAACGGTCGGCCGTTGACCACCGTGTGAAGGACCCCCTCGGCGCCCTGTATGAACCTGGGCGCCTCACCGGGGAAGTCGTGCACGATCTCGGGTACCGGCAACGACAGCGCGTCGAGGTCGATCACGTTCAGGTCCGCGAACGCGCCCTCGGTGACGGTGCCGCGACCGGTGTACCCGATGAACCCGGCGGTGTCCGCTGTGATCGCGTGCACGCCGTCCTCGATCGACAGGAGCCCTTCGTCGCGCACCCAGTGGGCGAGGAAGTAGGTCGGCTGCGAGGCGTCCATGATCTGGGTTGCGTGCGCCCCGGCATCGGCGAGCCCCATGATCGAACCCTCGTCGGTGATGAGCTCGCGGATCGCGGCCTCGTCCTGGTTCATAACGGGCCAGTTGACGATCGACTTGCCGTCGGACGCGAGCATCTCGTCGATGTATGCCTCGATCGGTGACACCCCGGCGCGCTGCGCGATCGCCGCGATCGAGTCGGCGTCGTTGTAGGTGTAGCTGGCGGGTTGGTCCCCGGCCATGAGGAACATCCGGGTGTAGGGCTCGTGGTCCTTGTCGGCACCCTCGTCGATCAGCCGGGCCCTGAGGTCGGGATCGCGCAGGCCCTCGAGGCGTGCAGCCAACCGCTCGTCGCGCAGGGGCGCATAGGACGGCAGATCGTCGAGAAGCGAGTTCGCCGCGAGGCTGAACAGCACACCGACGCTGCGCGGTGTCATCTGGGGTCGTAGCTGGGCGCCGGTCTCGTTGGCCTCGGCGGCCAGAGCGAGGACCTGTCGGTAGTGGTCACCCAGCGAGGCGACCTGCTGGAGGTTGAACGTGAACGGTCGCCCGGTGCTGCGCGACAGCTCTGCCATCCAGGCAACCTCTTCTCGGACACGGGATTCGTTGGTGTGCTCGACGTTGTAGCGGGGTGCACTCTCGATCACGCCGCGTCCCATCTCTGCAAGCGGTGCGGCGGTGGCGAAGAACTCCTCCGGTGCGCTCCAGGTGCCGGGCACGTTTCGGCCGTCGGGTACGCGGTGGAACAGGCTCCGCGAGATCGAGTACCCGAGCGCGCCCGATTCCATCGCCTCGCGGACACACGCGGCCATCCGTTCCAGCTGTTCAGGGGTTGCCTTGAAGTCGGGTTCACAAGCCGCGTCGCCCGCTACGTACAGCCGTATCGCGACGTCGCCCACGTAGGCCCCGGCGTTGAGGCCCCGGGGGAGCTTCTCGATGGCGTCCAGGTACCCGCCGAAGGTCTCCCAGTCCCAGGGCAGACCGTCCATGATGCACGACGCCGGGATGTCCTCGACGGACTCCATGGCGGTGGCGAGCACCGGTGCAGCGCCGGCTGCGACCGGAGCGAAGGTCATGCCGCAGTTGCCCATCACCACCGAGGTGATGCCGTGCCAACACGACGACGACATCGTCGGGTCCCATCCCACCTGTGCGTCGAGGTGGGAGTGCAGATCGACGAATCCCGGAGTCACCAGGGCCCCGTCCGCGTCGATGACCCGCTTGGCACCTCCGCGGTCGACCTTGCCGACAGCGGTGATGCGGTCCCCGTCGACCGCCACGTCGGCTCCGCGCTTCGGGGCGCCGGTGCCGTCCACCACGGTTCCACCTGTGATGACCAGATCGTGTGCCATGTTCCCCCTGGGTAGGTTTGTCCGATCGTAACTGTCGGTCGACACCTCGGCAGGCCGATCGCCGATGACGCCGGTGTTGGTGCGGGCGACGGTGTCTGCCAAGGTGGTCGCCATGGCACCCTTCGCCGACGCAACAGCGGTGTGTCGGACCGCACCCGGCTTCTTCGAAGCCGAGATCAAGCCGGGCTGGGACATCCTAGGCAACGCCAACGGGGGCTATCTCATCGCTACGGCAGGGCGAGCGATGGCGGCCACGGCGCAACGACCGGATCCCGTGTCGATGACAGCCCACTACCTATCGCCGGGTCGCGCCGGGCCCGTCGGCTTGGAGACCACACTCGTCAAGGCGGGTTCGCGGTTCTCCAGCGTCTCGGCGACGATGTCGTCGACAAAGCCGGTGGTCGCAGCCCTCGGCACCTTCGGGGAGCTGGGTCGAAGCGGTTCGGGTGACGACGAGGCCCGCCTCGTCGACGGCAGACCACCGGAGCTGCCCGAACCCGAGGCCTGCCTACCGCTCGATAGGGGCGACGAACAGCCCTCGTTCATGAAGCAGGTGGAGATGCGCCTGCATCCCGACGACGCCGGATTCGCGTTCGGCAAGCCCTCGGGCTCGGCGCGCATGAGGGGGTGGTTCCGGCTCCGTGACGCCGAACCCATCGACACGATCGCACTGCTGTGCGCGGTCGACGCGTTCCCACCGACGATCTTCAACGCGAACCTTCCGGTCGGGTGGGCACCGACGGTCGAGCTCACGGCGCACATACGTGCACGACCTGAACCCGGCTGGCTGGCCTGCGCTTTCACGAGCCGGTTCGTAACCGGTGGCTTCCTCGAGGCCGACGGGGAGCTGTGGGACTCCACCGGTGAGCTCGTGGCCCAGTCGCGCCAGCTCGCACTCGTGCCCCGTGAGGCACCTACCGACGGTTGATGAACCCGCCGGTGGGTTAGTCCCGGTGGCGCTCCAGGAACTCCAGGATCGCGGTGTTGAACACCTCGTTGCGGTCACCGGCGACCATGTGTCCAGCGCCTGCGACGTCCGCGAACTCCGCGGTTGGCACCCTCGCCAGGAAGTCCGCCACGCCTTCCTCGCTGAGCAGGTCACTCTGACGTCCCCGGACCAACAGGGTAGGGATCGCCAGGGCGTCAGCCGCGTTGGAGAGGCGCGCGGGGTCTACAACCGATGTGCGGGTCTCGTCCGCGGAACCCTGCGGGCCGGCCACGAACGCGGGGTCCCAGTGCCAGAACCAGCGGCCGTCCGCGTTCTGGCGCAGGTTCTTGCGCAGGCCGTCGAGGTCGCTGGGCCGGGGACGGTGTGGGTTGTAGGCCGCCACCGCATCGGCGGCGTCTTCGAGGGAGGCGAACCCGTCGAGGTGGTCTGTCATGAACTCGACGATCCTCTCGCGGCCGCTGTCCTCCACCCGGTGCGAAACGTCGACCAGCACCAGGGCTCGCGCGACCTCGGACTGCACCTCGGCATCTGCGACCGCGACCATCGAGGAGATCCCACCCAGCGACGCACCGACGAGCACCGGTGGTTGGTCCAGGGTGCTGCTCACCGCAGCCACATCACCGGAGAACGCTTCGAGGGAGTAGTCGTGGTCCGGGGGCCACGCGCTGTCACCGTGGCCCCGCATATCGAGCGACAGTGCCCGCCAGCCGGCATCGACGAGCACCCTGTAGGTCCCTGACCACGAGTGGCGGGTCTGCCCACCGCCGTGAAGCAGCACCACGGTGGGACCACCCTCGGGACCGTCCACATCGGCGGCGAGTCGGATCCCGCCCAGGCCGTGGACATCTGTGATCACAGGGGCCACCTCTGCTCGTCGGTGCCTGTATGGGTGGTCGCGCTGCGTTCGTCGGAGCGCGGGCCGCCGAGGCTGGTGGAACCCAGGAGGGTCACGACCTCAGACCCGTCCTTGAAGATCGTGATGTCACCGTCGATCGACACCTTCAACACCACCGAAGCATCGCGCGACAACGAGCGCGCGGCCGCCGTTCGGGCACCCTCCTGCACGCTGTCGGAGCTCGCGACCACCGCGGCATAGGCCACCAGGGCTCCGTCGCGGTCGAGGATGGTCGCGCCGTCGAGCGCTGCCACGCGGGCGAGGGTGAACTCGTCGAGGTCCTCGGTGTCGATCAGGTGATGGAGCCGGGTCTCGGGGCGCATCGCCACCGGGTCGAACTCGTTGCGCAGGTCGTAGCGGTCCTTGGTGGGCACGACGTGCGCCACGTCGTCGGGTTCATCCACGATCGCGAGGATCGCACCCTTGGGGCGCGTCGAGATCAAGAACGCGGTCCGCGCGACCAGTGCCGCCGCCGGCGCGCCGTCTGTGAGGTCGTTGATCGATCCGGTCAACGCGAGCGGGAACGCGGTCCAGCGCTCGGCGCGCCGCACCAGCAACGGCATGCCATCCACGAAGGTCCAGATGCTGCGGTCCTTGCGTACCAGGAATCCGATACCTCCGAGTAGGCGGGTCGCATCGGCAACGAGGGACTGGTTGGCGAGACCCATCTCCGGTGCTGTTCGGCCGCGTGCGGCTGACGACCCGTCGAGGGGTTCGAGCGCGGGGAGCCGGTGGCGCTGCACCTCGGTGCGGGCCCGACCCTGGGGGTCAACGACGAGCACCGACTGCTCACCGTCGAAGAGCAGGGGTGCCCGCTTGGCTGCGCGCAGATCCGCGGGGTAGCGCAGGTCGATGCGGGGGATGTCCTTCAGTGCGTCGGCGATCACTACCCCGTGTGAGAGCTCGCTCGCCTCGACCCTGGTGCCGCTGATCTCGATCAGGTACTCGATCACCTCGGCGGTCAGCTCTCCCGGGTCATCCACGCCCACCCGGGCGCGCAGGTAGCTGTTGAGGATCTCCGCGGTGAGCGTGTCGCGCGCGACCCGGCGGGCCGTCGGAGGCAGGTACCTGACCCGTCCCCGGGTCGTGCGCATCCGCTGTGCGGTAGCCAGTGCAGCCGCGGGGATCAGCTCCAGCAACTCGGTGAACGGCAGCGACCCGTGGTCCGCAAGGACATGCGCGAAACGGTCGCTGAGTTGTATCGACACGGTGCTGTAGCCGTCTCCGGGGCCCGGAGCGCTCGCCCACGCGCTGCCGATCGCCGGTGCGGGCGGCTCCGGTGGCACGTCGCCCGCCACGAAGTCGATCTGCGCCCGTGAGTCGAAGAGGACCTCGGTGAGCGCCTCCACGATCACGTCGTCCACCGCATCGCGTTCTTGGCGCGGTGGGTCGTCGGGCATGCTCACCTCCACAGTCTTGTTGGAGTTGGACAGTCTTGTAGGAGTTGGACCTACGCAGAAACCGGGCGGGTCGATCTCCCGGACAGCCTTGCTTGGGATCTCAGTGCAGCTCGCGATGACAGCGCAGTTCGGGACGACAGTGCAGTTCGGGACGACAGTGCAGCTCGGTCGGCCCGCTACCCACTCGCCCGTCGTGTGGGTCGGCTCGCCTCGTGGGCTGGCGGAGCGGGTGGGTCGATTGCCGCTTCGAACACGGCGAGTACGTCGCGGCTGTGCTTTCGGGTCCGCTCCTCGCCGAACTGAAGCACCGACATCACCAGCGAGATGATGATGACCACCGATCCGTTGCCGATCTCCTCGGGGTCGATGTCGGACCGCACGGCGCCGGTGGCCTGCTCGGAGCGGAGGCGTTCGACCACCGCCTTGGACAACTCGGCCAGTGCCGGCAGGTCGATCACGCTGTAGGTGGCCTCGGGTTCGAGACCCGCGAGCACCCGCTTGGCGAGGGGGTGGTCCTCGAGCGCGGCGACGAGGGTGAACACGAGGTTCTCGCGCCAGGAGCGGTCCTCGGGGTCGTCGGTCACGTTCGCGAGCCCCTGGGCCATGAGCGCTGCGGTGTCCTCGTCGAGGGCTGCGAGGAACAGGTCGGCCTTGTTCTGGAAGTACGCGTATGGGAGCGATCCGCCGACGCCTGCATCGCGGGCGATGTCTGCCACCGAAGCGGTCCGGTACCCGTCGCTGGCGAAGCGTTGCACGGCAGCGCCGAGGATCGCCCGTCTGGTCCGTTCACCTTTGCTGGCACGCTCGGGGGCATCTGTGGCCATCTGCACTCCTGTGTCGGGGTGAGCATAGCAGAAATGAGAGATTGATGGAAACACTCAAATCATCTAGGGTAGATTCCGATGGAACACTTCGACGTACTTATCGTGGGTGCCGGACTGTCGGGAATAGGTGCTGCGCACCGGCTCCAGGCCGAATGCCCGTGGGCCGACTACGCGGTGCTCGAGTCAAGGGGATCGATCGGGGGTACGTGGGACCTGTTCCGCTATCCCGGGGTGCGCCCCGACAGCGAGATGCACACCCTCGGCTACTCGTTCCGGCCGTGGGCGGGCCGCAAGTCGATCGCGGATGGCGCCACGATCCGCGACTACATCGTCGACACCGCCGCCGAGGTGGGCATCGACGAGCGCATCCGCTTCCACCACCGCGTGGTGCGCGCCGAGTGGAGTTCCGCCGAGGCCCGCTGGCATGTCACCGCGCAGCGGTTGTCGCCCGAGCTCCCCGACGCCGCAGTACCTGCCGAGGGGTTCGATCCGGCGAACCTTCCCGAGCATGCGGTGGAGGAGGTCGACTACAGCGCAGACTTCCTCTACAGCTGCACCGGCTACTACCGCTATGACCGCGGCTACACGCCCGAGTTCCCGGGTGTCGAGGACTTCGGTGGCGAGTTGGTTCACCCGCAGTTCTGGCCCGAGGACCTGGAGGTCGACGGCCGCCACGTCGTGGTGATCGGAAGCGGTGCCACGGCGGTGACCCTCGTGCCCGCGCTCGCGGAGAGGGGCGCGCAGGTCACGATGCTGCAACGCTCGCCCACCTACATGGCGGCGGTTCCATCGGAGAACCCGCTTGCAGCGGTCGCCCGTCGACGGTTGCCCGAGCGTGTCTGGGGCCCGATGCTGCGCTGGCAGAACGCCATGGTCACACAGGCGAGCTACAAGCTCAGTCGCAGCCGACCGGAGCTGGTGCGCCGCATCCTGCGCAAGCAGGTCGAGTCCAAGTTGCCCGACGGGTTCGACGTGGACACCCACTTCACCCCCACCTACGACCCGTGGGACCAGCGCCTGTGTGCCGTGTCCGACGGCGACATGTTCAAGGCACTTCGCGCGGGGACAGCCTCGATCGTCACCGACACGATCGACACCTTCACCGCCGAGGGGATACGGGTCAGCTCCGGGGAGGTGATCCCCGCGGACGTGATCGTGACCGCCACCGGACTCGACCTGTTGTTCATCGGCGGGATGGACCTCGTGGTCGACGGTGAACCGGTCGACGTCTCGGACCGCCTCGCATACCGGGGCATGATGCTCGAAGGGGTCCCGAACTTCGCGATAGCGGTCGGCTACACGAACGCCTCGTGGACCCTCAAGGCCGACCTGATCAGCTCTTACGTGAGCCGTCTGCTCAACCACATGCGCAGCCGTGGGCTCCGCCAGTGCGAACCGGTCAACCACGATTCCGCGCTCGAGCCCGCACCGTTGCTCGACCTCAACTCCGGTTACGTGCAGCGATCGGTGGATCGCTTCCCCAAACAGGGCGATGGCGAGCCGTGGCACATGCACCAGAGCTACCTTGCGGACTGGCGCGGGATGCGCCACAACGACCTCCAGGACGGAACGATGGTCTTCTCCAACCCGGACCCCGATGCCCCCCAGGTGCTCAGCGGGCCGGTGCCGGGTGGGAGCGGCCGTTCGGCGCCCCTGGCGGACCTGCGCGGGGCGGTCGCAGCGGTGACGGGCGCATCGTCGGGGATCGGCCGTGCACTGGCGATCGAACTGTCCAAGCTCGGGTGCCACCTTGCGCTTGCCGATGTCGACGAAGCCGGACTCGCGGAGACCGTCGGGATGTGCGAGGGCACCGGTGTGAAGGTCACATCTCGCGTGTTGGATGTGTCGGACCGCGAGGCGGTGTTCGCCTGGGCGGACGAGGTTGTCGCCGAGCACGGACGGGTCAATCTGGTCGTCAACAACGCCGGAGTCGCGCTGGGCGCCACGATCGAGCAGATGTCCGCCGAGGACTTCGAATGGTTGATGGGGATCAACTTCTGGGGTGTGGTGAACGGCACCCAGGCGTTCCTGGCCCACCTGGAGCGATCGGGCGCAGGCCACGTGGTCAACATCTCGAGCGTGTTCGGGCTGATCAGCATCCCCACCCAGTCCGCCTACAACTCCGCCAAGTTCGCGGTGCGCGGCTTTACCGACGCTCTGCGCATCGAACTGGAGATCGCCGACAACGGTGTGTCGTCCACCACCGTGCACCCCGGTGGGATCAGGACCAACATCGCCCGCAACGCCCGAGTGGATGCGAGCGTCGCGGACGTCGGTGCGGGCGATGCGGACATCGGAGCCGACTTCGACCGGATCGCACGGACGTCACCGAAGAAGGCTGCCCGCAAGATCATCGCCGGTGTGCAGCACAACCGCCGCCGGGTGCTGATCGGCGCCGACGCGGTCGCGATCGACCTGATCTCGCGGCTCCCCGCCCGCCTGTACCAGGGCGTGCTCGTGCGCGGCGCCCGACGCATGCGCTGACACACGCCTCGGTGACAGCCGGCTCTCACCCCACCCTGACAGACAGGGGCCCGGCTCCATCACCCAACGTCGCTTGCGCTGATCCGCTCCATCACCCAATGTCGCTTGCGCTGATCGGCTCCATCACCCAACGTCGCTTGAGCTGATCGGCTCCATCACCCAACGTCGCTTGCGCTGAACGGCTCCATCACCCATCGTCGCTTGCGGTGACCGTCGCATCGAGCTCCGTTCCCCCGCCACCCTCGCGCGTGCGTGACTCAGGTTGGCGTGCGTGACTCAAGTAAGGCCCGGGGCAATGAACTTTGCCTGGGTGACTCAACTTCGCGTGCGTGACTCAAGTTGCGCGTGATAGTCGCTGGCGCGCAATACGACTCTGGCTGACTCAGACCCGCAACTTGAGTCGCTGAGCACTGGCGTACGGTGGGGTCCATGGCTGAGAATGGCACCCCCGGTAGGGACACCGAGCCCCCGACGATCCGCTTGGACCTGCCCGTGGGGATCGAAGGCGATGCCGCGGAACGCACCGAGACCGACGGGATCGGGGCAGTGGCCGTACCTGCCGACCGCTACTGGGGGGCACAGACGCAGCGAGCGGTCGAGAACTTCGCGATCGGTGGGGACTCCGAACGCATGCCGATCGAGGTCATCCATGCGTACGGCCTCATCAAGGCGGCCTGCGCAAAGGTCAACGGCCGATCAGGACGACTCCCCCTCTGGAAGGCGGAGCTGATCGAACACGTAGCGCAGGAGGTCGCGTCCGGGGTACTCGACGACGAGTTCCCCGTGAGGATCTGGCAGACAGGCTCGGGTACCCAGACCAACATGAACGTCAACGAGGTGATCTCGAACCGAGCCATCCAGCTTGCAGGTGGTGAGTTGGGAACCAAGGTGCCGGTGCATCCCAACGACGATGTGAACGCGTCGCAATCCTCCAACGACACGTTCCCCACGGCGATGCACGTAGCTGCTGACGCATTGGTGCAGGCCACAGTGCTGCCGGCGCTCGGCCACCTCGCCGACACGCTCGGAGGCAAGGCGCAGCAGTGGCGCGAAGTCGTGAAGATCGGCCGTACCCACCTCCAGGACGCGACCCCACTCACCGTGGGCCAGGAGTGGTCGGGTTTCGAGGCGATGGTGCGCGACAGCGCGACGGCACTCGCCGAGGATTCCGGGGGCCTGTTGCGTCTCGCCATCGGTGGGACCGCAGTGGGCACTGGCCTCAACACGCGTGAGGGGTTCGACAGCGATGTCTGTGCCGAGCTAGCGCAGCGTACGGGAAGGCCGTTCGAACCAGCGCCCAACAAGTTCGCAGCCAACTCCGCCAACGATGCCGTCGTTCGGTGTTCATCGGCATTGCGCAACGTGGCGGTGGTGCTGTTCAAGTTGGCCAACGACTTCCGGTGGCTCGGCTCGGGACCACGCACCGGCCTCGGCGAGCTCCGGTTGCCCTCGAACGAGCCGGGAAGCTCGATCATGCCGGGCAAGGTGAACCCCACCCAGGCAGAGGCACTCCAGATGGTTGCATTGCAGGTGATGGGCAACGACGCCACCGTCGCGATGGCCGGCAAGGACGGGAACCTCCAACTCAACACGCTGCGGCCGGTGTCGATCGCCAACCTGATCCGTTCGATGCGGTTGATCGCCGATGGTGTCACCGGCTTCACAACCCACATGGTCGTGGGGACCGAGCTGAATCTCGACGCGATCGAGGCGTACGTCGGACGTTCGGCGATGCTCGTGACAGCACTCGCGCCGCAGATCGGCTACGACCTGGCGACCGAGATCGCACACGTCGCGGTCGACGAGGACCTGCCGCTTCGTGACGCAGCCCTGCAGTCCGGGGTGGATCCAGACCTGTACGACTCGGTGGTCCAACCGCTGCGACTCACACACCCCGTCAGCGAGGACTGATCCCTGGGGACTCCCGTGTGTGGGGGTGACTCACGTTGTTCGTGTGAGTCGGTGGGTGTCCTATTGCGCGTAGGTGACTATCTCGGCGAAGTTGAGTCGTGCGGGCGAAGTTGAGTCACGCGGGCGAAGTTGAGTCGTGCGGGCAGGGTTGACCTTTCGGCGAACTGGACTACTATCTGGACACATGTCCAGTCGAGCGGCGACGGATGCCCCGGAGACTGAGCGACCTGAGGGGTCCGACCGACCTGAAGAGCTCAGGCGGCCTGAGGACCGAGCGGCGTCGCTCAATGGCAGCAGCATGCAGGAGCCTGTGCACGAGACGACGCGTCGGCGGTTGTCCGCACGTCAGGCTGCGACGGTGGACCGGCTCGTATCTGCTGCGCTGGATGCCCTGCGGGACAGCGGATACGACGGCCTCACCATCCGCGGGGTGGCAGCGAGCGCAGGTGTGGCTCCGGCTACCGCCTACACGTACTTCTCGTCGCGCGAGCACCTCGTCACCGAGCTGTTCTGGCGCCGTCTCATGGAGATGGACGATCCGCTGGTGGACCAGCGTCGTAGCGCGGCCCGGCGTGCCGCGGACGCGATGGTCGAGCTTGCGCTCGTGGTGGCCGACGAACCTGAGCTTTCCGCCGCGTGCACCCAGGCGATGCTGTCCACCGACGAGGAGGTGGCGCTCCTCCGGGACCGGATCGGCGCCCAGTGGCACCGCCGGCTCACGACTGCCCTCGCTCAGGACGCCGACCCGGTGGTGCTCCGGTCACTCGAGATAGCGATCTCGGGGGCTCTGCTACAGACCGGTATGGGTCACCTGTCGTACGAACTGCTACCAGAGCTGCTCTCGGATCTTGCACAGCTGATCGTGAGCGGTGCACGAACGACCGAGCATGAGCCCACCAAGGGGGAGCGCCGATGACCGCGACGACCACAGTGGGGCCACCTACGTATGACCCGTACGCGTACGAGATCCACGAGGACCCGTACCCGACCTACGAGCGTCTGCGCGACGAGGCGCCCGTCTACCACAACTCCGAGCGCGGGTTCTGGGCTCTGTCGCGCCACGAGGACGTGCTGGAGGCGTTCCGCAACGCGGACGTGTTCAGCTCCGCAGAGGGCGTGTCTCTCGACCCCTCGGCCTCGGGACCCCACGCCCATCGCACTATGTCGTTCCTCGCGATGGACGAGCCGATGCACGGCCGGATGCGCGGCCTGGTCAGCCGTGGGTTCACCCCCCGCCGGGTGGCGGAGCTCGAGCCACGCATCCGCGAGATCGCCCGCGGCTACATCGCCGAAGCGGTAGAGGCCGGCTCGTTCGACTTCGTCGACGACTTCGCCGGACGCCTCCCGATGGACGTGATCTCCGAGCTGCTCGGCCTGCCGATGGGGGACCGTCAGGAGCTGCGACGACTATCGGACCTGCTGGTGCACCGCGAGGAGGGTATGCACGACGTCCCGCCCGAAGGGGTCGAGGCGGCCATGATCCTGGTCGGGCGCTACTCGGACCTGCTCGCGCAGCGACGCCGCTCGCCCGGTGACGATCTCGTGTCGGCATTGCTGGCCGCCGAGATCGACGGGGACCGGCTCAGCGACGATGAGATCATCGGGTTCCTGTTCCTCATGGTCGTCGCCGGCAACGAGACCACCACCAAGTTGTTGGGCAACGCATGGTGGTGGGCGTGGAAGCACCCACTGCAACGCCGCGACGTGTTCGGAAATGCCACGCAGGGGCCGAACCTGCAACGGGTGCCGGCATGGGTGGAGGAGACGCTGCGCTTCGACACCTCCACCCAGATGCTCGCCCGGGTGACCACCACCGACGTGGAACTCCACGGCACCGTGATCCCCGCAGGTGAGCGGGTATTGCTGCTGATCGGATCGGCCAACCGCGACCCCCGGGCTTTCGGATCTCCGGACTCCTACGACCTTGGACGGGTTACCACGGGTGAGCCGATGGCGGGCCTTGCCAGCTTCGGGTTCGGCCGCCACTACTGCCTCGGTGCATCGCTCGCCCGGCTTGAAGCCCGGGTGGCACTCGAGGAGCTCGCCTCGGCGGTCAGCGACTACGACATCGACCCGACCGGAATCAAGCGCGTGCACTCCGTGAACGTGCGTGGGTTCGCCAAGATGCCGACGACGGTCACGCCGCGCGCTGGTGGATCCGCCTCGGGTGGTGTCGCAGTCTCAGGGAAGGTCCAAGGGCCAGGGAAGGCCGCTGGGTCAGTAGAGGCCGCAGGGTCAGTAAAGGCGGCAGGGTCAGTAGAGGCCCCACGATCAGGAACAGACGCCTGATGCCCCGCTTCGACCCACATCCCGACACGCGCCCCGCGATCGTCACCGGTGCCTCGTCGGGCATCGGCGCTGCGACTGCCCTGGCGCTCGCTGAGGCGGACCATCCGGTGATCCTCGGCGCCAGGCGCGTCGAGCGGTGTGCGGAGCTCGCCGACAAGATCAGAGCGGGTGGCGGTAGGGCGGAGGCTCTCAAGCTTGACTTGGCGGCACCGGTGGGCACCGATGGCCATGTCGCCGGGTTCGTCGAGGCAGCCGGGGAGGTGTTCGGACCGATCGAGGTGTTGGTGTCCAACGCCGGTGACGTGCAGCCGATACCCGCGGAGGCCGATCCCGCGGAGTTCGCCCGCCAGGTGCAGGTCAACCTGTTGGGTGCCCAGGCTCTGGTGCACCACGTGGTGCCCGGAATGTACGAACGGCATCGGGGTGACGTCGTGTTCGTGACCTCCGAGGTCGCAAGGGATCCTCGCCCGACCATGGCCGCGTACGTCGCATCGAAGGCCGGACTCGAAGGGTTCGCCCGGGCGATGGCGATGGAGTGCGAGGGTACCGGGGTACGCGTCGGGATAGTGCGGCCGGGCCCGGCGAGCACCGAACAGGGAAGCACCTGGGACCCCGATTCGCTCGAGGGGGTCATGGAGGACTGGCAGCGCTGGGGCCTGATGCGCCACGGTTCCACGTTGCGGCCCCACCAGGTGGCCGACGCGGTCCGCTCGATGGTGTCGATCCCACGCGGTGCGCGCTGGGCGATCCTGGAGATCCAACCCGAAGCACCCGTGGAGGCACAGTGAGCACAGGCGAAGTACCTGCACCGGATCACAACCCCGGTGATGCGAGGTCGAGTGTGACCGGGAGCCCGGTGGGTTTCGTCGGGCTCGGCAACATCGGTGGCCCGATGGCGCAGCGCCTGACCGCATGGCCCCATGGTGTGGTGGTGTTCGACCTCGATGACGACGCGACCGCAGCGCTGGCAGCCAAGGGGGCCGAGGTGGCCGCCAGCGCGGCCGAGGTAGCTCAACGCTGCGGGTTCATCGGCGTGATGGTCAACACCGAAGCGCAGGTCCGTGCGGTGCTCGAGGACTCCGACGGGATCCTCGCGGGCACCGGGAGCGACGCCGCCGGCACGCCCGTGGTCGCTGTGCACTCGACCATAAGCCCGGCGGGTGCTGTGGGCCTGGCAGCTGTCGCATCCGGGTACGGAGTGGAGCTGCTCGACGTCGCCGTCTCCGGCGGCGCGATGGGTGCTCACGCGGGAACGCTCGCCCTGATGGTGGGGGGAGACCCGGCCGCTTTCGAAACGATCCGCGAACCGTTGGAGCTGATGGCGACCGTCGTGAAGTACTTCGGTCCGATCGGTGCGGGGACCACCGCCAAGGTCGTACGCAACCTGATCACGTTCGCGTCCTATGTGGCGGTTGGGGAGGCGTCGCACCTGGCCCAGGCCGCCGGACTCGACCTGGGGGCGCTCGGCGAAGTGGTTCGACACTCCGACTCGGTGACCGGAGGACCCGGGGCGATCATGGTGCGCGATACCGCCGATGTCATGGATTCCGACGATCCACTCCGCCCCATCTTCGAGCACTCCGCCGCGCTCGGACTGAAGGACCTCGAACTCGCCCGCGAACTCGCCACGTCGTTGCGCGTCGCATCACCGATCACCGAGATCGCGTCGGTGAACCTCCGCTCCGCTCTTGGCCTCGACTGAGCCGTGGACCGCGCTACAGGCAGTCCGGGGCTTGGACCAGGCCGGCTTGGCCGACGGCGGTGGACGTCTTGGCGGGGTTGCGCACGCTGTAGACCCTCGTGATCCTGTCTCCATCGGTATCGATCGTGATGAGCGACCAGATGCCGTCGAAGTGGAGCGCGTATCCGGGTACCCCGTTGATCTCGATCGACCTCACCTCGAAATCGGACTGACGACTGGCGAGGACCAACAGGAAGCGCCCGACGCGTTCGGAACCCGTCACCGGTCGCATCGCGGAGGTCACCACCCCGCCGCCGTCTCCTATCAGCACCACATCTGGTGACAGCAGTCCCGCCACGCCGATCTCGTCACCCTCCGCGAGTGCGACCAGGGCCCGATCGAGGAGTGACTGGACGGTGTCGTGGTCGACCCTGGTTGCGTCGTGTGTCCGTTCATCGTCGCCGACGTGCTTCCTGGCGCGGTGCAGTGCCTGTCGTACCGCGGCGGGTTCGCGCTCCAGCGCCTCCGCGATGGCCGCGTGGTCCCACCCCATCACGTCGTAGAGCACGAGCACTGCCCGCTCGATGGGGGTGAGACGCTCGAGCATGGTGAGGAACCCCAGACGAAGCGACTCGCGCTGTTCGACGTACTCGGCGGGCAGGCCATCGGTGGCGATCGGTTCGGGTAGCCACTCGCCGGGGTACTCCACGCGTGTGACCCGCGCCGAGCGCAGCACGTCGAGTGCCCGCCGGGTGGTGACCGTGGTCAACCATGCCTCAGGATTCTCGATCGTGGTCCCATCGGCGCGCAGCCATCGCTCGGCGACATCACCGACGACGTCCTCGGCTTCGCTCCAGGAGCCCAGCAGCCGGTAAGCGAGCCCGGTGAGCGTAGGTCTCATGGCCTCGAAGGTGGCCTCGGGTTCCATGCTCCGGGGGAGGGCTCTGTCGGTACCCGCTGTATCGGTAACGTTTCTGTCGTCGCCGACGCTTTCGGCGCCGCTGTTCGGCGATGTCATCGCACCATCGTTGCGCCCCGGGTATGCGCAGGGGAGACACCCCGATGCAGCAACCGTTGGGCGGCGGTCGCTGCCGAGGTGATCGAAGCGTCGGCGAGGATGCCCTCGTCGAAGGACGGATCGGCCGCGACCCAGTCGCCTGCCAGTGCGAGACCGGCGACACCGGCACCATCGACACCGACCCTGCGGGTTCCTTCGCGAAGCGGTCGGGCATGGTCGCCTGCGACCATCGACGACGGTGTGTAGCGGGCATCGACCACATGATCACGCCAGTCGGGCTCCATCACATCGAGGGCCGCTTCCAGGGCGGGGCGATAGTCACCGCGCAGCTCCGAATCGAGCAGGTACCTGCCGGCGTGGACCATCACGCCGTCACCCGGAGCGACACGGCTCACGTCGCTGGGCACGCTCACATATGTCCGCTGTGCCGGATCGATCAGGGAGCGCAGCCGTCGGCCGCCTGAGCGCAACGCGACGTCGAGGTGTGCCATGTGCACCGGGGTGTGGTCACAGGTGGCGTCGCTCAACCGGTCGGCACCGGGGCCATCCAGGAGGCGCGTTGCGCGGGAGGCGTCGGGCAGCGCCACCACGACCCGCTCGGCAGGGATCTCCTCGCCGTTTCGTAGCTCGATCGAACGCACCGCCACGTCGTGGTGCACGGCGCTTACCGCTGTGCCGGTACGGATCTCACCACCGTTGGCTTCGATCACACGCCTCAATCCCGCTACCAACTGCTCCCAGCCGCCGTGCAGGTACCGCACACCCGGGTAGAGGGCCATCCGCAGCTGCCTCTGCGCGACCGCTGCATCGAGCAGGGAGAGGTCCCCGCTGTAGGTGGCGATGCGACACAGCATCTCCGCGCCGGCCCTGCCGACGTCGTCGAGGGGCATTGCGTGGAGGACCTCCGCGGCGCTGGTCCCCGGCGGGGTCCGAGGCCACCGGCCCATGCCCACCCGCAGCATCGATCGTCTGCTGCGGGTACGCCTCGCGGTGAACGAAGCGATCGAGACCGGCTCGTGGTCGATCAGAACGTCGTAGCGCCACAGTCTCGGCATGCCACCGCTCAGGTCGACACCGAGCTCTTTGAGGATCCGGGCTCCCGATCCACTGACGTAGAGGGCATGTGGGCCGACGTTGATGCCGAACCCGTCGACCCAGCGTGTGCGTGCCCGACCCCCGAGTGTGCGGCCGGCCTCGAGCACGACCACCGGCTGGCCAGCGGCGGACAGGATTGCGGCAGCGGTCAAGCCCGCGAGGCCACCTCCGACGATGTAGGTGGGCACATGGGATCTCGAATCGACGTTCATACGTACTCGACGATTCAGGCGGTCGTTGCGTGACAACTGCAGGGAGGCGTCACGCGACCACCAACCTCACCGCCAACCAACTCCCCGGTACGACGGGCCTCGCGTAGTGGTCGGATCGGCGGCTCATGGGACGCAGTACTGGATGAACACGACGTCAATTGCGCCATTGCGACGTACGCCCTTGATGCCTGCAACCGGTTGGACCTCGCTGTTGAGGTGTTCCATGTAGAGCTCGCCATCACTTTCGGTCACTCGGTCAGGCGGCCTTTGTCGTGGGTAGTCGTTCGACGCGGCCGTTGCTGATGCGGTGTTCGATGGCGTTGAGGATGAGGTCGCGGCGGTGTCGCATGGTGCGGGCGCACTTGTTGAACGGGGCGAGTCGGGATCGTTGGGCTCGGGCGCACCACCGCTCGAGTAGTTCGGCGGCTTGGTCGCGGGTGAGGTCCCCGGCGAAGATCGCCCGGAACTGTTCTTTCATTTCGTAGGCCCGCCAGATCCCGCCACGGGTTCTCTTGATCTTGGTGAGTTGGGTGGCTTGGGTGTCGGTGAGGTCCTCTGGGTTGCGCAACAGTGCCCATCGGGCGCCTTTGAAGTCTTTCGCGTATCGGGGGTCGGGCAGTCTGCGA
>JBKEAI010000279.1:0-1603 GCA_047972145.1 Microthrixaceae bacterium | reverse complement strand
TGCCATGGTCGACGTGCCCGATGGTGCCGATGTTGCAGTGCGGCTTGGTCCGCTCAAACTTGGCCTTTGCCACTTGGGCTCCTCTTTCACCTTTGCCGCTACACGCGGTTCGCGCAGCGGAGTATTTCGTTGGTCAACGGGTTGGCCCACCGAAGGGCAGGCCCGCCCTAGTCTTGTGCAGCCCGGCGGGAGAGTCAAACTCGGTGGTGTCGTGTTCGCTCATCGCAGAGGCTGGGAGACGTGTTGGTGAGCCTTACTCGCCGCCCCGTCCCTTGGCGATGATCTCCTCGGCCACCGTTTTGGGGCATTCCCCGTAGGCGTGAAACTCCATGGAGTAGGACGCCTGCCCGGAGGTCTTGGACCGAAGGTCACCGACGTAACCGAACATTTCCGACAGGGGCACCAGTGCGCGCACGACCTGGTTGCCATGCACCTCTTCCATCCCCTGGACGTTGCCGCGCCGGCTGTTGATATCGCCGATGACAGTCCCGAGATAGTCCTCAGGCGTGGTTACCTCCACAGCCATCAGTGGCTCCAGCAGCGCCGGGTTCGCCCGCCGGCTGGCCTCCTTGAAGACCATCGACCCGGCGATCTTGAACGCCAGCTCGGAGGAGTCGACATCGTGATAAGCGCCATCGAGCAGCGTCACCTTGATGTCCTCGACCGGGTAGCCAGCCAGCGGGCCGAAGGCCATCGCCTCTTGAATTCCCTGGTCCACCGCAGGAATGTACTCCCGCGGAATCCGACCGCCGGTCACCCCGTTGACGAACTCATAGCCCGAACCGGCTTCCATCGGCTCCAGCGAGATGATCACCTTGGCGTACTGACCCGAACCACCCGACTGCTTCTTGTGGGTGTAATCGGCCTTCTCCACGGTCCGGCGCAGGGTTTCGCGGTAGGCCACCTGCGGCTTGCCGATATTGGCCTCCACCCGGAACTCGCGCTTCATCCGGTCGATAAGCACCTCAAGGTGCAATTCACCCATACCGGCGATAATCGTCTGCCCGGTCTCCTCATCGGTGTGCACCCGGAAGGTCGGGTCCTCTTCAGCCAGCCGCTGAATCGCGTTCGACAGCTTCTCTTGGTCAGACTTGGTCTTCGGCTCGATGGCCTGTTCGATCACCGGGTTCGGGAACTCCATCGACTCCAGGATGATCGGATTTTGCGGATCACACAGCGTCTCGCCGGTGGTGGTGTCCTTGAGGCCCATGACCGCGCAGATCATGCCGGCGCCGATCTCGGCGATCTCCTCACGCTTGTTCGCGTGCATCTGGTAGATCTTGCCGATCCGCTCCTTCTTGCCCTTGGTCGCGTTCAGCACCGATGACCCCGCCTTGAGCACCCCGGAGTAGATCCGCACGTAGGTAAGCCGACCCAGATGCGGATCCGCAGCCACCTTGAACGCCAGAATGGAGAGCGGTTCGTCGCTATTCGGCTTGCGCTCCAGCTCCACACTCTCATCGCCGGGCTTGAAGCCATCAATGGCGGGCACGTCAAGCGGGGACGGCAGGTAGTCGATCACCGCGTCCAGCATTGGCTGCACCCCCTTGTTCTTGAACGAGGTACCGCAGACCACGGCGGTCAGCTTGTTGGCCAGCACCGT
>JBKEAI010000270.1:0-7993 GCA_047972145.1 Microthrixaceae bacterium | reverse complement strand
CGTGGCGTTCACCTGGGTGGAGTTCATCGAATCCACGATCTACCTGAACCACTACTGGTTCATGACCCTCGCCGGCGCCACGATGCTCGTGCTGCCGGTGTGTGCCCGGTGGTCGTTGGACACCCTGCGCAAAGGACCACAGCGGGTGCCGCGCCTGGCGGTGTGGATCCTGCGGTTCCAGGTGGCGACCGTGTACGTGTTCGCAGGGATCGCGAAGCTCAACGGTGACTGGCTCAACGGGCTGCCCCTCGGGCTGTGGCTCCCGGCGAGCTCGGGGCTGTGGCTCGTCGGCGATGCGCTCACCTGGCGCTCCACCGCGCTGGTGGCGAGCTGGGCCGGGGCGCTGTTCGACTGCACGGTCGTCGGGTTCCTCCTCTGGAAGCGCACCCGGATCTTCGCCTGGCTGGTGGTGGTCGGATTCCACGTGACCACCTGGGTGCTGCTGCCGGTAATCGGGGTGTTCCCCGCTCTGATGATCCCGATGTCGACGATCATGTTCGACCCCGGCTGGCCCTCGGAGCTCCGCGATCGACTGAGGCGGTTCACCACCACCGGGCATGCGCCGGGTCCGGAGCTGGCGGTCGCACCTTTGCCGGTTGCACAGTCTCCGATCCGCCAGCGCGGCCGGACCCGCTGGGTCACGGCGGCGATCCTGTTGTGGGCCGGCACCCAGGTCGCATTGCCGTTGCGCCACCACCTGTATCCCGGGGACCACCGCTGGAGCGGCGAGGCATTCCGTTTCGGTTGGAACGTGATGTTGGTGGAAAAGGCAGGCGATGTCGTGTTCACGGTGACCGACCCGGCGACAGGACGATCGTGGCGCGACGACGCTCGCTCGATCTACACCCCCCAGCAGTGGCGCGTGATGAGCACCGAACCCGAGTTGATCCGACAGGCCGCACACGAGGTAGCCGTCGAGGCGGGTTCCACACCGGCCCACCACCTCGAGGTGCGGGCGGATGCACGCATGTCGCTCAACGGACGCCCCTCACAACGCCTGATCGACCCGGAGGTGGACCTCGCCGCGGAACCATGGCGGCTGGGCCCACAGCCATGGATCCTCGAGGTGCCCCGGACCCAACGTCCACGGTGAGGCGCTGGCCGAGGGGCGCTCCGACACGCAGGCACCTCGCGCACCGATTCAGTCAGGTGCGACCATGCGCAGCGAGTCGAACTCCCAGAACGCACGCAGGCTCCCGATGAGGCCATCGCCATCCACGCGGTAGATCGCCACGACGTCGACCACTGCCTTGGAACCGTCGGGGAACGTGGTTGCGATCGTGAGCTCGTTGGCGACCTCGTCACCACCCGCGCGCGATGCCCGGATGTCCATGCGGACCGGGTTGGGGGCGATCACGGTGTCCCAGAACCCGGCGATCGCGTCTCTTCCACGATGACCTTCGCCGGTCTCGTCGAGCGGCGAAGGTCCGACCGGATCCTGCACCAGCGCGTCGTCGCGGAACAGGGCCAGCCACGCGTCGCGGTCATCTGCGTGAACCGCCGCCCGCGATCTCAGTGACGCAGCCCGGGCGGACCGGTCGCCTGGTTCGGGAAACGGCGGATCGAGGTACTCACCCATGCTCAGATCCCCTTCTCGCGCAGCGGCTCGATGACGGTCTCGGCGAACCAACCCAGCGAGTCGACCTGGTGCTGTGGATCGTTCGGGTCGCCACCGGAGAAGTACCAGGGGATCGTTATCACGTCGGTGAGGCCGATCTCGGCGAGCCCCGCCATCTCGTCCACAGTGGGGGCCACCATCGGGGTGGCCTTGATCTCGAAGGGCTCACCCGTTCGGCCGGCCTCGTCGAGCGCAACCCGGATCCGCCCGACGAGCTCGGTGAGCTCCTCGGGGCTCACCTGAGCACCTATCCACCCGTCGCCCAGGCGCGCCGCCCGCCGGATCCCTGCGTCGGAGTGACCACCCACGTACACCGGCACGGGATGCTCGGCGGGGGGCGCAGGGTCCATCCTCAGGCGGTCGAAGTCGTAGTGGTCTCCGTGGTACTCGTCGTAGCCGCCGGCCATCGCCGCACGCATGATCTCGATCTGCTCGTCCAGGCGCTTGCCACGCGTGCGCATCTGCTGGCCGAGCCACTCGAACTCCTCGGGGATCCAGCTGAGACCCACCCCGATCCCGACCCGCCCGGGGAACATCGCAGCGAGCGATCCGACAGCCTTGGCGACCAGCAGCGGCTCGCGCAGGGGGGTCTTCAACACGTTGGTGTACAGCCCGAGCCGTTCGGTGACCGCTCCGACCGCCGGCAGACCGACCAGGGGGTCAACGAACGGGGAGTCCTCGGGCCAGAACCGCGAGCCGTCGGGGGTGAAGGGATACTCCGCGGACACCGCCTCGGGATAGAACACCGAATCCGGGAACGCGACCGAATCCCAACCGGCCTCCTCGGCCGCACGCGCGAGTGCCAGCAACCGCTCGGGCGGGGTCATCGCGAGCGCCAAGGTGAACTTCATGTACCGATTCTTGTATAAACCCACACATGACACCCCCACCGAAACCCGGCGATCCCGCCGACAGCAGCGAGTCGATCGGCAGTGGTGACGCATGGGTGCGAATCGAAAGGCCACGGTCACATACCGCTGTGATCAGGATGGACCGCCCGCAGCGTATGAACTCGATGGCCTTCGAGCTGATGGTCCCCCTGCGCGAGGCATTCGAGCGGGTCGCGCAGGACAACGACACCACCTGCGTGGTCCTCACCGGCACCGGGCAGGGATTCTGTTCGGGGGCGGACACCTCCGAATCCGACCCACCGCCGAACATCGACGGGATGACCATGAGCCGCATCGCCACCAAGGCGATGACGATGCTCGCGGATCTGGTGCCCATGATCCAGCGCATGCCCCAGCCGGTGATCTGCGCGATCAACGGAGCCGCGATCGGTGGGGGCATGTGCCTCACCCTCGGCGCAGACATCCGCATCGCCGCCGAGTCCGCCTACTTCAGGGCGGCGGGGATCAACAACGGGCTCACCGCGACCGAACTGGGGCTCAGCTTCCTGCTGCCAAGGGCGATCGGTTCGTCGCGCGCGTTCGAGATCATGCTGTCGGGTCGCGACGTGCCCGCCACCGAGGCAGCGGACATCGGGCTCGTGTCGCGCGTGGTGCCCGACGACGAGCTCCTCGGTGCAGCGCTAGACCTGGCGGAGCGGATCAACGGCTGGAGCACCCAGGGGGTTGCACTCACCAAGCGCATGATGTGGGCCGGCCTGGAGACCTCCAGCCTGCGCGCGGCCACCGAGCTCGAGAGCCACACCCAGCTGTTCGTTCGCCTGACCACGCAGAACTTCGAGGAGGCGGTGCGCGCCCGGCGCGACGGCCGACCGCCCGAGTTCGCCGACTGATCCGGGTCTGGATCGCCAGGAGATCCCGGGCGAATAGAACTCGTTCTAGGATCCTGCGATGCCTGCTCCGGCGACAGCCACCGAAGGGCTCACACCCCGCCAACAGGACCGCCGCCAACGGCTGATCGATGCCGCGTTCAAGCTGGGGGCCGAAGGTGGCTACGACGCGGTCCAGATGCGCGAGGTCGCAACCGCCGCTGATGTCGCCATGGCGACCCTGTACAGGAACTTCAGCTCCAAGGACCACCTGCTGTCGGCCGCGATGACCGACTGGACCATCCGTCTGCGCGACAGGGTGGGTCAGCGCCCACCCGAGGGTGACACAGCAGCAGAGAGGATGATCGACGTGTTGGAGCGCGCGTGCCGGGCGATGGCACGCCAACCCAAGCTGTCCAGCGCCTTGATCCGGGCGCTGGCCTCACCCGACGAGGGTGTCGTGGGCGCGCTCGACGAGGTGGGCCGATCCATCGCAGCGATGGGCGAGGACGTACTCAGCGACCTCGACCCGCAGGTGCGCACCGACATACTCGCCGTGCTCGCACATGTCTGGTACTCGAACCTCGTGTCGTGGTCCAACGGTCGCTCCAGCTTCGACCGGGTGATCGACGAGCTCCGCCGGGCGTGTCACGTACTGATCGATCCCTACGAGATCTGAGCGGGGCGCGGGCAACCGGAGGATCGGGGAATCGGGGAATCGCCGTGTCGGGGAACAGGTGTCCCCGACACGGCGAGGGCGTTCGTGTGCGGAGCCGACCCCAGCGACGGCCCCGCACGAGCTAGCCGAGCTGGTCCTCGAGCTCGGAGAGGTGCGAGGTGGCGTCCAGGTACTCGGTGACCCACCGCTCGATCACAGCGGAGGTCTTCTCGACCTTCTGGAACTGGCCGACCACCTGGCCCACCGGGTTGAAGGCCACGTCGACCGTCTCGTCGGGCCAGCGGTGCGTCGCTGCGACAGCCATCCCCGAGACCATGTACTGCAACGGCATCCCGAGCGGATCGGGGGTGTCCTCCGCGGCCCAGGCCTCGGTCCAGTCGTTGCGCAGCATCCGGCACGGCTTACCGGTGAACGAGCGGGATCGCACGGTGTCGCGCGAGGTGGCGTCCGCGTAGGCGGCCTGCTGCACAGGGGTGTTCTCGGCCTCTTCGACCATCAACCACTGCGAACCCGACCACGCTCCCTGGCAGCCCAGTGCAAGTGCCGCCGCGATCTGCTGGCCACTGCCGATGCCTCCCGCTGCGAGCACGGGGCGGGGGGCGACCTCTGCGACCACCTGGGGCCACAGCACGATCGAGCCGACCTCGCCGCAGTGGCCTCCCCCTTCGCCACCCTGGGCGATGATTATGTCGACATCTGCATCCGCGTGCTTGCGGGCCTGCCCCGGAGAGCCACACAGGGCGGCCACCTTGCGGCCCTCGGCGTGGATGTGGTCGATCATGTCCTTGGGAGGCGTGCCGAGGGCGTTCGCGATCAGAGTCATCTTCGGGTGGCGCAGCGCTATCTCCACCTGCGGTGTCGCTGTCGCCTCGGTCCAACCGAGCAACTTGAGCGTGTTGTCCTCGTCGTCGGAGTCGATGGGCACCCCGTGGTCGACCATCAGCTTGTGGGCGAAGTCGAGGTGTCCCTTGGGAACCATGTCCTGGAGCATCTTGGTGAGGTCCTCGGTCGACATGTCCTCGTCCATGCCCTCGTACTTGTTGGGGATCACGATGTCCACGCCGTAGGTGTGCTCCCCGATGTGCTCGTCGATCCAGTCGAGCTCGATCTCGAGCTGCTCCGGCGAGTATCCGACCGCTCCGAGCACGCCGAAGCCGCCGGCCTTGGACACCGCCACCACCACGTCGCGGCAGTGGGTGAACGCGAATATCGGGAACTCGATTCCGAGCTCTCCACAGATTGGGGTTTGCATTTTCGGTTCCTTTCAACAGATCGGCGGCATCGGCGATGCCGTTCACGAACTCGTCTCTGCGACCACACGCACGAGCGCATCCACCGCTGCTTCGTCGGTGATCGAATCGGGTGCGACGCGCCGCATCATCTCCAGGCCCAGGAGCATCCCGATGAGCACCTGGCCCACCGTGTCGGCTCCCCCGGTCCAGCGCGTGAGCGCCGTGGAGATCCCCTCTCCCGCCACCCGGTATCGAGCGGTGAGGTGCCCCGCTGCGTCCTCGTTGCGGATCGCATATGTCCACAGCTCGTGTTCGAGAGCGATCCACTGCCCGCCGCCTGCGACCGGCGTGGTCACGTTGCGCCAGAGCACCATCAGGCTCTCGCGGAGGCTCGATGCGGTTATCAACTCCGCGCCCACGACGGCTGCGACATCGTCGACCCAGCCGTCGAGCAGCGCGAGCAGCACCCCTTCCTTGCCCCCGAAGTGGTCGTACACCGCTCCCGAGGTGCGCCCCGCACGATCGGCGATCGCGTCGATCGAGGTGCTGTCTATGCCGCGCTCGGCGAACAGCTCGGCGGCCGCGTCCAGCAGCAGACCCCTCGTCTCGGCGCGCCGTTCGGCCTGCGTAGCCACCTACCGAACATAGGCCAACCTATATATATTGGTCAACCAATGTTTCCTGTGGTGCGCGTCACATCGGGGTCATGCGGCCACGCGGGTGGGGTGGCGGAAGGGCAGGTCCTCAGACCGGATCGAACGTGTCGGCGAGGTCGCGCAGGTCCTTCTTGGAGATCTTGCCCAGCTCCGCGGTGGGCAACTCGTCGAGGAAGTACACCGCACGGGGCACCTTGAAGTCCGACAGCGTCCCCTTGCAGGCCTCGATGATCGCGGCGGCCATCGGCTCCTCGGCCTCGGCAGTCTCGTTGCGCACCACGAAGGCGACCGGCACCATGTCGAGCATCTCGTGGGACTTGGCGACCACCGCGATGTCGTCGATGCCCGCAACCGTGCGACACGCGTCCTCGACCTCTCGCGCGGAGACGTTCTCCCCGCCGACCTTGAGCGCGTCCTTGTCACGGTCGCAGTAGAAGATGTGACCACCCTCTTCGAGGCGCACCACGTCACCGGTGCGGCACCAACCGTCCGCGGTGAACATCTTGTCGTTGGCCTCGGCGTTGTTCAGGTACTCGAGGAACACCGAGATCCCGCGCACCCCGCGGATCCAGATCTCGCCCATCTCGCCCACCTCGGCGGGTCGTCCGGTCTCGTGGTTGACGATCACCATCTCGTAGCCGGGGGCGACCCGACCCATCGCCATGTCGGGGTAGGACTCATTCGGCGTGGAGCGCACGCAGTGACCGACCAGTTCGGTCATCCCATACGCGGCCATAACCCGCATGCCAAGCCAGTCGTCGAGGAAGGGCATGATGAGCCCGAACACGCCCACGCGCACGGTGTGCTCCGGGATCGGCTCCCCTCCGATCGCCTTGAACACGAACGGGATCAGCGAGATGTGGGTGACCGAATGAGCCGCTATCACATCCCAGAAGCGCGACGCGGAGAACTTGGGTTGCAGCACCACGGTGCCGCCCGCTCCCAGCACGGTCCAGATCGCCCAGCCCTGGGTGTTGACGTGGAAGAACGGCAGATAGCACAGGTAGGTGTCGTCGGGGCCGAAGTCGATGTTGGTCGGGTTGACCTTCGCTGCCCACAACACGTTGCCGTGGGTGTGCACGACCGCCTTGGGTTTGGAGGTGGTCCCCGAGGTGAACAGGATCCCGACCGGGCGCAACGGATCGGGCTCGAGCTCGGGGACCTGCGCGGGGTCGCCACTCAGCGAGGCGAAGGGCTCGAAGCCCGAGTCCACCTCGGCGGGGTCGGGTACCTCCCCGGAGTCGTCCTCGGTCACGAACACCCAGGCGAGGTCGGACTGCACGTCGTCGAGCACCGGGGCGAACTTCGGTTGGGTGATCGCGCCGATGGCGCCGGAGTGCTCGATGAAGTAGTCGAGCTCCGCCGCGACGCTGCGCGTGTTGGTGGTCACTGCGATGGCGCCCAGGCGGGCGATGGCATACCAGGCGATCACCGCTTCGGGACAGTTCTCTGCGTGGATCAGCACCGCGTCACCCTCGCCGACGCCACGGGCGGCGAGCCCACCGGCAACCTGGCGGGTCGCCTCGGCGAACCCGGCATAGGTCCACTCGCGCGGCGTGCCGTCCTTGGGCTCCCACACCAGGAACGTGTGGTCCGGTCGTTCCGACGCCCGCTGGTCCACCAGGTGTGGCACGTCCTGGCCGTTGAACTGGTAGCGGGCCACCTCCTCGACGCTCAGGGTTGGCACGGCGCTGTCGGTATCGGCGGTCATTGTCGAATCCTCGTGTGTAGAGCCCCACAGATGTCCCCCGGCCGTCGCCGGGCCCCCCGCAGGACGTGCTGGCAATCAGGAACGCTACGGGGCCCGGCCACCGCTGTACCACCTTGGTGACTCCAGCCACTTCCCAGCACACGGGCGCGTCAGGCTCAGCCGCGGCACTGGCTGCATCGCCTACCTGTCGGGTATGACCGTGAGCGGAGAGAAGCACATCTCGTCCACGGTCCCGTCGCTCCAGGTGATGTAGCGCGGCTCTTCCATCGGCACCAGGGAGCGGTCCCAGACGCACTCCACCCGGATCACGTCGTCGCGGTCGATGTGCACACCCTCGACCGGTTCGTAGCTCAACTGCCAGTCGAAGTTCCACTTCGGTA
>JBKEAI010000277.1:0-2219 GCA_047972145.1 Microthrixaceae bacterium | reverse complement strand
CGCAGATGTTGGCGCACATGGGATGGTCCGCCCGAGCTTCGTGCCACCGCCTGACATTCGGGGTCTGCGGGAGCTGACCCGCTACCGCAAGACCCAGATCCGGGCTCGTGGCCAGGAGATTCAACGGCTCGAGAAGCTCCTGCAAGACGCGGGGGTCAAGTTGACCTCGGTGGCGTCGAAGGTGTGGTCCCAGTCGAGTCGGGCGATGGTCGAGATGCTCATCTCTGGTGAGACCGACCCGGCCGTGCTCGCCGAGTTGGCCAAGGGTCGGATGCGAGCCAAGATCCCGGCGTTGGTCGAAGCACTCGAGAGCCGCTGGGTTGCCCACCACAGCACGGTCGCTCGCCAGATCCTGGCCCACATCGACTTCCTCGATGACACGATCGAGACCCTCACCGCCGAGATCGTCGAGCGTGTCGTCCCTTTCGAGGTGGCGGCTGAGCTGCTCAAGACCATTCCCGGGGTCAGCGAGCTCACCGCCCAGACCATGATCGCCGAGATGGGCACCGACATGTCCCGGTTCCCCACCGCAGGCCACCTTGCCGCCTGGGCCGGAGTCGCGCCCGCGTCCCACGAGTCAGCCGGCAGACGGCGACCAGCCGGAACCCGTCACGGCAGCCGCCACCTTCGCGAGGCCCTCATCGAAGCAGCCCGCGCTGCGGCACGCACCAAGGGCACCTTCCTCTCAGCCCGCTACAGCCGGATCGCTCGCCGACGAGGACCGAACAAAGCCGCCGTCGCGATCGCGCACTCGATCCTGGTCGCCGCCCACCACATGCTCACCACCGGCGAGCTCTACCAAGACCTCGGCGCCGACTTCTACGACCGCCGCACCGACCCCGACCGCAAGACCCGACACCACATCGCCGAACTCGAAGCAGCCGGCTACACCGTCACCATCACCCCCGCAGCCTGACCAGCCCCGGCCACCACAACCACCAACCGAGGCTACACCCCGACCCCAACCCCCGCGCCCCAATCCACGCGAGAACGAACGCATTTCACCCCAGGCTCCCTGTGGTGCGGGGCATGTCACCGCGAGGGACGCGAATCACGGCTGATCATCCAACGCAGCGTCGGCGCGGGCGGCAACACCTACTTCTACTTCTTCTGCGCCGCCCGCCAACGCCGCGAATGTGACCAACCGCATTGGCGCATCGACGACGTCGAGGACGCCGTCGAGCAGCACCACCAACGGCTCACCTTCACCCCCGAGTTCCTCACCCTCACCCGAGCCCGCCTCGGCGACATCCTCGACAACGAAAACACCGCCACCCGGCTCCTACGCCAACAGCTCGAAACCGAACTCGCCCGCCTCGACCGCCAAGAAGAGAACCTCATCGACCTCGCCGCAGATGGCGAACTCCCCAAGGCCAAGATCAAGGAACGACTCCAGAAACTGCAACGCGATCGCACCCGCATCCATGGACGGCTCACCGACAACACCGCCGACCTGAAGACCGGCGCTGCGGTCATCGAACAGGCACTGCAGCTCCTCGAAGCCCCCGGGTCGCTCTACCAGTCGCTCGGCGGACAAGCTCGACGAGCCGTCAACCAGGCCATCTTCACCAAGCTCTACCTCTACGGCGACGAGATCACCGACGACCAGCTCAACACTCCGTTCGCCGAACTCGTCGAAGTCCACCGAGCAGGCACCATCGTCGAGATCGCCCGAACAGAAGGACCCCACCAAAGCGCAAGAGGCCGGTGGGCACTCACGTGCCACCGGCCTCCCACCACCAGAGCCTCCCTGCTAGCAACCGGCCTCGGTGACGACGGTTCTAGTAAGGACGCCATGGTGGAGTTCCTGGGAACGTACTCCAACAGGGGTGATTCCCTGGAGAAGCTACGGTCCGTGCTTGCTCGATATCGTTCCGAAGCTCCGAAGAAGGACCGAGGGGTTCGCCAACGTCAGACCCGGCTCGGTGCCGCTGACCAGGCGAAACTGGTGCAGGCCTACCGGAACTGGGTGACGCTCATCGAGCTGGCGGAGCGATTCTCTGTTCACCGTCAGACGGTCAACAGAACCTTGAAACGCCACAGCATCGACCGGCGATACCGCCGCATCAGACCTCAGCAGCTGGGCCAGATCAGGGCCTGGTACCACGACGCTGGTGAGTCCTTGGCCACCATCGGGCAACGACTGGGAGTCGATGTAGGCACGGTGCACAAGACGATGCGAGATGCCGGGATCCCGACCAGACCGAGAGTCGGTCGAT
>JBKEAI010000130.1:0-4800 GCA_047972145.1 Microthrixaceae bacterium | reverse complement strand
CCCACAAACATCGAGACACCAGCCGAGGAAGACCTCCCTCTGATCATCTCGGTGGATGACCACGTGATGGAGCCCAAGGACCTGTGGCAGCAGCAGTTGCCTCCGTCCATGCGCGACAAGGGTCCCCGTGTCGTCCAGGAGAAGGTGCGCCTCAAGTTCGAGGGCGGCCACTACGGCTTCGAGCGCAACGACCCCGAGGGCCAGATGTGCGATGTGTGGCTCTTCGAGGATGCCGTGGTACCCACCGGTTTCCTGCACGGCCCCGCCGGTGTGCCCCGCGAGGAGCAGCGCAACGTGGCCGCGGTCTACGAGGACATGCGCCCGGGCACCTACAACCAGACCGACCGCCTCAGCGACATGGATCTCAACCACGTCGAAGCTGCGATCAACTACCCGAACATCTTCCCCCGGTTCTGCGGGCAGGGTTTCCTCGAGCGCGACGACAAGGAGCTCGCCCTCGAAGCCTTGAGGATCTACAACGACTGGATGATCGACGACTGGGGCGGCGGCGCCGGCAAGGGCCGCCTCATACCGCTCACGCTCATTCCGCTGTGGGACCCGACCCTCGCAGCCGAGGAGGTCAAGCGCTGCGCAGACAAGGGCTCGTACGCGATTGCGTTCTCCGAGAACCCTTCCAAGCTCGGTTGCGCCACGATGTACAGCGGCGAGTGGGACGTGCTCTGGAAGGCCTGTGAGGAGGCCGAGGTGACCGTTTCGATGCACATCGGCTCGTCATCGTCGATGCCGACCACCTCCGACGATGCTCCACTGGCGACATCGATGTCGCTGTACGCACAGAACGCCGAAGGTTCGTTCGTCGACTGGGTGTTCTCCGGGACTCTCCAGCGCTTCCCGGACATCAAGATCGCCTACGCCGAGAGCCAGGTCGGCTGGATGCCCTTCCAGGTGGAGCGCATGGACTCGGTGTTCCGCGAGGGCCGCGGCGGGGTCGGTGGCTCGGGTCCGCTGCCGAGCGAGATCGTCGAGGGGCGCATCTTCGGTTGCATCTTCGACGACCTGGTCGGCCTGCGTCAGCGCAACGAGGTGGGAATCGACCAGATCCTCTTCGAGACCGACTACCCGCACTCCGACGGCACGTTCCCGCATTCTCGCAAGGTCGCCCATTCGATGTTTGCAGCTGCCGGCATGGATGCGCAGGAGTGCTACAAGGTGCTGCGCGGCAACGCCATCAAGGCCTACGGCCTGGAACGCTTCGACATCACCGGGTAGTAGCTCACCCTTGCGGTGACGCACCGGCACTGAACACCGCTCGCAGGTCCTCGAGGCCCGCTGGCAGGTCGATCGGCGGGTCGGGGAGCTGCTCCACACCGTGTTCTTCGAGGATGCGCACCATCACCTCTGGTTCGTCGCTCCACGAGCGCGGATCGCCCATCATCACCTCGTAGAGCTCCACTCCTTCGGGCCCCGCGACCAAGGGACCGAAGGACGCACCGAGCGGTAGCTCCAGGTGGGTGCCGACCCCGCAGAGCTCACCGTCACAGGTGAACTCGCCGGCGAGCACCGTGAGGGTGTGGGGGCTGTAGTGGCCGTGGCGACGCACGATCATCCCGGGATCCCAACGCGCGAACAACGCCAGGTAGAGCGGCTCCGCCGAGAACGCGACCCAGCGCTCCCAGACGTGGGACTCGCTGCCGTCCGCGTTGCGCTGGCTTCGGACCTTGATCCACGGCACGTCACTCTCGCCACCGGGATGCACGATCGTGTGGGTGAGACCTTCGACCCGGGGGTTGTCGGGATTCACGAAGGTCTCCGCACCCTTGGCGAGCATCCCGCTGGCAGTTGCGCTGCGCTCAGCATCACAGGCGGCCAGCGGGATCAGATCGCGATCGACTTGCTCAACAGGTACGCAGCCATTCCCTCGGGGCCGAACTCGTTGCCGATCCCACTCGCCTTCCAACCACCGAACGGCGCAGCGAGGTCCATGACGTACTTGTTGATCCCCAAGGTCCCGGTGCGCACCTGGCGCGCCACGTCGGCGCCGTGTTGTTCGTCCGCGGTCCACACCGATCCGGCGAGGCCGTAGTCGCTGTCGTTCGCGATGCGAATCGCGTCGGCCTCGTCCTCGTAGCGGATCACCGCGAGCACCGGACCGAAGATCTCCTCTTGTGCGATGCGCATCGAGTTGTCGACCTCGCTGAACACCGTCGGCTCCACATACCAACCGCGATCGACGCCGGTGGGCCGGCCACCTCCGGTGACAACCTTCGCCCCCTGGTCGAGCCCGGATGCGATGTAGTCCTCCACCCGCTGGCGCTGGCGCTGTGCAACCAGTGGGCCGATCTGGGTGGTGGGGTCCATCGGGTCGCCGACGCTCAACGACGATGCGACGCCAGCGACGGCTTCGACAACCTCGTCGTAGCGGTTCTTGCTAGCGAGGATCCGGGTCTGCGCAACACACGCCTCTCCGTTGTTGAGGAACGACGACATCTCGAGCCCCTCGGACACCGTTGTGATGTCGGCATCGTCGAGGATGATCGACGCGGACTTCCCACCGAGTTCGAGGGTGACGGGGCGCAATCGCTCGCCGCACAGTGAGGCGATCCTGCGGCCCGCCGCGGTCGAACCGGTGAACGCGATCTTGTCGACATCGGGATGCGTGACCAGATGCTCACCCGTCTCGCGACCCGCGGCCACGATGTTGACCACACCCTCTGGAAGCCCGGCCTCGATCACTGCCTCCGCGAGGATGTAGCCGTCCAACGGTGTCTCCGGTGACGGCTTGAGCACCACGGCGCAGCCCGCAGCGAGCGCTGGCGCCACTTTGCTCATGGCGGTGAACTGGGGAACGTTCCAGGGCGCGATTGCACCCACCACGCCAACGGGTTCGTAGCGCACCAGCGTCGCGCTGAGGGGCCCTTCGCGGTTCTCCTCCCAGGCAAAGGTCCGCGCCAGGTTGGCGTAGTACTGCAACATCATCAACGGGATGGGCGCCTGGGCGAGTTGGGAGAACAGGATCGGTGCGCCCATCTCCGCTGTGATCGTCGTGGCGATGTCATCGAGGCGCATCGTGTAGGCCTCCGCGAGGCGGTCCAGCGCATCCGCGCGCTCATCGGGCGACATCCGCGGCCACGGACCCGCGTCGAACGCCCGCCGGGCGGCTGCCACCGCTGCATCGATGTCCGCCGGTGTCCCTTCGGGCACAGAAGCGATCACCTCTTCGGTGTGCGGGCTGACGACATCGATCGTCGCGGTGGTCGCGGGCGACACCCAGTCACCCCCGATGAAGAACTCGGTCCGATCATGGCTCACGTGGATACCCCTGGTTCAGCTCTGCGGCGATGTTCGGTATATCAATGCGAAGTCCGAGCGGCCGCATCCGTTCGTCCACTATGGCCGACCCCCCGCCTCCGGTACCCGCTCAACCGCCCGATGTCACAGGTGGCGAACGCGAATCTGGGCGCGCGACACTTGATCGGCCACTCGTGGAGGGGATGAGAGTGGATCGAGATCCATCGGAGGACCCGTTCGAGCAACTCCTCGATCCCGAGTTCCACAAGGCACCCGGCCCGAAGGAGCTCAGCGCGCAGGAGCGGGCGGCGAACGCCAAGGCCAAGTCCGAGGCGCGCCGGGCCCGGGAGGCCGCTCTGGCAGAGCGACTCTCCGAAGAAGCAAGGCTCCAGCGCGAACAGGATCGCCGCGACAGCCGAGACGCAAGGGTTGCCAAGGTGTCCTCGGCACGGCGCTTCCTCCCGTGGGCTGTGGTCGTAGTGGTGATCGGTGGTGCGGCGTGGATGTATACGAATCAGAGTCTGGGTGGGTCTGATCTGTCGGGTGGCACGGCCCTGGCGCCTGAACGCCGACCCGAGGGGTATCCACCCAAGGATGAATCGGCATCCCCGGACCCACTCGGCACAGCACCCCCCTCACCAGCAGACCCAGGAGCGTATGAGTTTCTGTTTACCCAGACCGACAGCACCGATCCTGTCGCATGGGACCCGTGCCGACCGATCAGGTACGTGGTCAACCCACAGGGAGCACCCGAAGGTGCCCAAGTCCTGCTCGAGGACGCCATCGCTCGAACTTCAGCTGCAACGGGGTTGCAGTTCGAGGCAGTCGGAACCACCGACGAGGTGTGGTCCAAACAACGGGAGCCCTACCAGCCCGAGCGTTACGGCGAGTCTTGGGCACCTGCACTCATCGTGTGGTCCAACGAGCAGGAATTGGCGGGCCTTGCGGGGTATATCGCAGGATTGGGCGGACCTTCCGTAGCGTCTGACCGGGACGGAACCGGGGTTTCCGTCAGTGGTTCAGTCGCACTGGACCGCGACCAACTAGGAGAGGCGATCGCTATGGGTCAAAGCGATGCAGCCAGGTCGGTCATCCAACACGAGCTGGGACATCTGGTCGGCTTGGACCATGTCGCCGACCAGGCACAACTCATGTACAGCGAGGGGGGTCAACAACCTCTTCTGGACTGGGGTACGGGCGACCTCGCGGGTCTCAATGCACTCGGCAGCCAGGCCTGTCACCCCGACGTCTGAGGCGACTACCCGTACTCCACTCCCCTGAGATCGAAGGTTAGAACGTGGCGGCCTACCTAGAATCGTGCAACCGGCATGCCGCGCACTGCGCTTCGCGCCGGACCCGCCCACGTAGCTCAGGGGATAGAGCGTCGGTTTCCTAAACCGTGCGTCGCAGGTTCGAATCCTGCCGTGGGCGCACAGGTGCCAAGGCTTCTGGCCGTACGAAACGGCATGGGCTTTGACTTGGGACCCGTAGGCCGCCGGCGCGGTTGCCTCCGGTGGAACTCGGCGGTCGTCGCGCACCCGCAGTCGCAGC
>JBKEAI010000099.1:0-7862 GCA_047972145.1 Microthrixaceae bacterium | reverse complement strand
TTTCCCGTTCAAGTTCAACGCGGCTCCGGGCGCATCGCATCGCACGGTCGTTGCCGGGTACGAAGCGTGGCACGCTTGTGGGGTGACCAGGACTGCTCTCGTGACCGGTGCCGCCCGTGGGATCGGCGCCGCGGTCGCCCGTCGGCTCGCCCGTGACGGCTGTGCGGTCGTCGCCCTCGATCGCTGCGACGACGATCCCGAGCTCGCCTACGCGCTCAGCACCCGAGCGGAGCTCGATGTGGTGGTGGCGGACTGCGGCGACCGTGCCGTCGCGGCGGTGGCGGATGTGGCGGATCGCGAGACCCTCAGCGAAGTCCTCGACCAGGCTCGCTCGGAGCTTGCCGACGGAGGCGAACCGGTCGCCGCGTTCGACGTGGTGGTGTGTGCCGCGGGCGTCGTGTGGGGAGGCGCTCCGCTGTGGGAGACGGCCCCGGGTGCCTGGGATGCGGTGATGAAGACCAACGTCGAGGGTGTGTTCAACACCGCTGCGGTGACGATCCCCGGGATGCTCGGCGCTGCGACGTCGGGTGGAGTGGGGGTCGGCCCACACGCAGGCGGGCGGTTCGTGGCGATCGCATCCGCCGCCGCCGGGAGGGGGCTCCCGCTCATGGGTGCATACGCGGCGTCCAAAGCAGCGGTCGAGTCGATGGTGCGCTCGATGGCAGCCGACCTCGCGGACGCTGGGGTGACGGTCAACGCGGTGTCGCCCGGGTCGACCGAAACCTCGATCCTGGCTGCCTCAGCAGATGTGTACGGACTCTCCTCCCCCGGGGAGTTCGCGCGGCACCACACGAACCGTCGCCTGCTCGACCCCGCGGAGGTAGCCGACGCGATCGCCTGGTTGTGCAGCGACGAGGCCTCCGCGGTCACCGGATCGGTGTTCGCGGTGGACGGGGGGATGACCGCCACGTGAGTGGGCCGGACATCGTTGCCGACGCGTCGCTTCGTCGAGTGTCCGACAACCTGTTCGTGGGCGGCTCACCGCGCCGCCTCTTCCACATGGCCGGGTCCGGCACAGCGATCCTCACCCGGTTGATCGAGGGGAGGGCGTGGACACCGCAGGGCGCGGCCGAGGAAGCGCTGGCAGGGCGTCTGGTCGATGCGGACGCGGCTCACCCGGTGGTTGTGGACGGTGCCGCGGCTCTGGCGGCGATGACGGTCGTGGTGCCGGTACGCGACGACGAGGACGGTCTCGGAAGTCTGCTCGAGGCCCTCTCGGGTGTGCAGGTGGGAGGTGTAGTTGTCGTGGACGACGGCTCGGTCGACGACCGGGTGGTGGCGGCACTCGCCCAGCGTCACGGAGCGGTGCTCGTGCGCAACGGGCACCCGCTCGGGCCCGCCGCCGCGCGCAACGAGGGCCTCGGCCGGGTCGGGACGCGCCTCGCCGTGTTCATCGACGCAGATGTGGCACTGCCTGCCGGTGGAGGCCCGGCGCGGATCCTCGCCATGCTCGCCGGTCACTTCGAGTGCGCAGGGGTGGTGGCTGTTGCCCCGCGCGTACGGGGGGCGGCTGGTGATGGGCTCTTGGCCGACTACGACGAGATCAACGGCCCCCTCGACATGGGTGATACAGCGGCGACGGTGGGACCGGGACGGCGCGTGTCCTACGTGCCGAGCGCTGTTCTCGTCGTGGACGTCGATGCGGTGCGGGCGGTGGGGGCATTCGACGATTCGCTGCGCCACGGTGAGGATGTCGACCTCGTGTGGCGCCTGGTGCGGCAAGGTGGACGGGTCATGTACGAACCGGCGGTGGAGGTGCTCCACCGTCCGCGCGGAGACCTTGTGGCCTGGTTGTCCCAGCGTTTCGGCTACGGCACCTCGGCTGCGCCGCTCGCAGTGCGCCACAGGGGCGACCTCGCACCGGTGAGGGTCAACCCGAGCAGTGCCGCGCTGTGGATGTCGATGGCGGCGGGGCATCCGGGAGTCGCGGTGCTGATCGGAGCCGCCGCGGTACGTCGCCTGGTGCGGGGCGGTGAATCGCGCAGCGGCCTGCCCGTCGGGGTGGCGACACGTCTCGTGTGGGAGGGCAACCTGGCCGTGGGGCGCTCGATCGCGGTGGCGATGCTGCGGCCGTGGTTCCCGGTCACAGCGTTGGCGTGCGTCGTGTCGCGCAGGGCGCGGAAGGTCGCGCTGGCCGCGGTGGCGTTGAGGATCGCGACCACCCCGGGACGCCCGCGGGTGCGGGTGCTGCGCCTGGCCGACGATCTCGCCTACTCCGCGGGGGTCTGGGCCGGTGCGCTGCGGGCCCGTGACCTCGGGGCGGTGCTGCCGCGTCTGACCAAGTGAGCGAACCTCCGGTCCCGAACCGGTCAGCTCGAAGCGCTGCCGTGGCGCACCGCCGTCAACCTCGCGGGTGTGAACCGCTGCGGCTTCGAGCGCTACGGCTTCGAGCGCTGCGGCCTCACCGACGCAGTAGTTGCACAGCGTCGTGATCAACCGCTTGCGGCGAGCGTCGTCGAGGTCTTCGTCGCGGGTGTCGGGGTCGTATCCCTGGGGTCTCGCGGTCCCCATCTACCTCCGCGGAGCTCCTGGGCGGGCGTCGGCCCGCTCGTCGGTCGGTCGCCGGTCAGTCGTCGATGATCGTGATCGCGTACTCGGGGCAGTTGTCCGCCGCGAGGCGGGCCTTGTCGGTGAGGTCCTCGGGGATCTCTCCGGTGATTCGCAGCACCGCGTAGCCCTCGTCGTCCACGTCGAAGATCTCGGGCGCGAGCAGGTAGCAGCGGTTGTGTCCCTGGCAGGTGTCACGGTCCAGTTCGACTCGCATGTCATTGCCCTTCCGGTCGGGTCGATTCGGTATCCGCCTCTGTGTCGCTGTTAGCCGCGGATTCGGGGGCAGTCGCCTCGATGATGTGCACCGGGAGCTCGCGCGGGCCGCGTACCTGGCCGGTCGACCAACGCACCGAGGCCGGGTCGTAGTCGGCCAACTCGAAGGCGCCGACCGCCGCGGTCCACTCCTGGAGTGCCACCCTCAGCTCCATGCGGGCGAGGTTCGATCCGACGCAGCGGTGGATGCCCAAGCCGAACGCGGCGTGGCGGTTGCGCTGGCGGTCGATCACGAACTCCCCGGCATCGTCGAAGGCCGCCTCGTCGCGGTTCGCCGAGGGGAACGCCAACAGCACCCAGTCGTCGGGCGCCATCGCGGCACCGCCCACCTCCACGGGTTGCTGGACGACCCGGGCCATCGTCACCGGAGCGTAGAAGCGCAGGAACTCCTCCACTGCGAAGGGCCACACCTCGGGCTCGGTGCGCAGACGGGCGTAGTGGTCCGGGTTCTGGGCGAGGTGCCACAACGAGGCGCCTATCGCCGACCACGTCGTGTCGATGCCCGCGATCAACAACAGGGCGATCGAACCGAACACGTGGTCCGGTGTGAGCGGTTCGCCGTCGATGTCCGCGTGGGCGAGGTAGCTGATCAGGTCGTCGCGCGGCTCGGCTATCCGCTCCTGGATCACCTCCTGAAGGTAGGCAGACAGCGTCTCGCCCGGAGCCACCGCTACCTGCCCGGGCTTCTCCAGGATCCTGTGGATGAACGCGCGGAACCTCTCGCCGTCGGTCTCGGGGAGTCCGAGCATCCTCGCGATGACCCTCACCGGGATGTGTTGGGCGTAGTCGGTGGCGGCGTCGACGACCCCGTCGGGCCCCGCGCCAGCGAGCATCTCGCGGATCAGGCTTCGGCAGAGCTCGCGGGTCGCCGGTTCGAGGGCTGCAACCGCCTTCGGTGCGAACGGCCCCAGGAGCAGCTTGCGTGCGATCTTGTGGAACGGTGGGTCCGAGGTGATCGGTGGGGCGAATCCGACCGGTGCCTGACCGAACGGCCCTATGTCGTTGACGACGATGTTGCGCGACGAGAAGTTCTCTGTGTCGTGCGCGATCTCCGACACGTCTGCGTACAGCGACGGGAACCAGCAGCCACCGAAGCGCTCGGTGTGCGCTACTGGGCATCCCTGCCGGAACTCCGCCCAGATCTCCTGGGCGTTCTGCGCCCACTCGGCAACGGTGTGATCGAAGTCGGTCTCCCAATCGGTGACCGGTGGATGGTCCACCAGTGGTGCCTGGTCGACCCCCGTGCGCTGGAAGTCGTCGGTGGACCGTCCTGCTACCGGAGCTGGGCCGGCTGATCCCGCTTCGCTCATCGTGTGAGCGTAGCCATCGGTCCGGTGCTATGAACCGATGATGAGCACGCAGGATCGACACCTTCCCAAGCCCGCCACCGACCACACCGCGCAGGCTCAGCGGAGGTTCCTGGATGAGGCGCCTATGGACTTCGGGGACCGCTCCGACTGGGAAGGCGCCCGCCGGGGTCTCGTCGCCCGACCCCGGCGCGAGTCGATCGCCGGGCCCGGTTCTCGACCGGCGTGGAGCCTCGCGGACTACGGCTTCCTCGGTTCGGGAGCGGTCGCTGTCGATGGGGCTGAGCCCCCGGGCGCCCCCGACACGGTCAACCCGTCGCTGTGGCGCCAGGCGCAGCTCAACATGGAGGCCGGATTGTTCACCATCGCGGAGCGGATCCATCAGCTCCGCGGGTTCGACATCTCCGAGATCACGATCATCGAGGGGGAGACCGGCTTCATCGTGATCGACCCGCTCGTTTCGGTCGAATGTGCCGCAGAGGCGCTCGCCCTTGCCCGGGAGCACCTCGGGGACCGACCGGTCACCGCTGTCATCTACACCCACAGCCACATCGACCACTTCGGCGGGGTCAAGGGTGTGACCACCCAGGAGGACGTCGACGCGGGGCGCTGTCGTGTGATCGCACCGGTGGGCATGGTGCAGGCCGCGGTGTCCGAGAACGTGTTCGCGGGCACCGCGATGAGCCGCCGGGCGCAGTACATGTACGCAGCGTTGCTCGCGAGGGGCCCGCGAGGCCAGGTCGACGCGGGGTTGGGCAAGACCAACTCTCTCGGGAGCATCTCGTTGATCCACCCCACCGACACGATCACCGAGACTGGCCAGACGCTCACAGTTGACGGCGTGCAGATCGAGTTCCAGCTCACCCCGGGCACCGAGGCGCCGGCGGAGATGAACTTCCACTTCCCGCAGTTCCGTGCGCTGTGCATGGCGGAGAACTGCAGCCACAACCTGCACAACCTCTACACGCCCCGCGGTGCGCAGGTGCGCGACGCGCTGGCGTGGGCAAAGTACATGGACGAATCGATCGTGCGCTTCGAGGGTCGCACCGACCTGGTGTTCACGAGCCATCACTGGCCGGTGTGGGGCGCCGAGGAATCGATGGACTACCTCGCCACCCAACGCGACCTGTACAAGTTCCTCCACGACCAGACGCTGCGCCACGCGAACAGCGGACTCACGATGGCCGAGTGCGCCGAGGAGGTCCACCTGCCCGACGAGCTTGCCTCCCGGTGGTGCAACCGGCCCTACTACGGCACGGTCAGCCACAACGTGAAGGCCGTGTACCAGCGCTACCTCGGGTGGTTCACAGGCAACCCCGCCGATCTACACCCGCTGCCACCGGAACCGGCCGCGGTGAAGTACGTCGAGTACATGGGAGGTGCTGCTGCGGTGCTTGAGCGGGCGCGTGTCGACTTCGAAGCGGGGGAGTACCGCTGGGTGGCCGAGGTGCTCAACCGAGTGGTGTTCGCCGATCCCGACCGATCCGACCCTGTGACAGCCGAGGCGGCGGCACTGCTGGCGGACACCTACGAGCAGCTTGGATACGTCGCGGAATCGGCCGTGTGGCGGAACTTCTACCTCGTCGGTGCACACGAGTTGCGCAACGGCGCCCCCGAGGGCGGGGGCGGCATCCAGACTGCCTCGGTCGACCTGGTGATGTCGGTGGAGGTGCCGATGCTGCTCGACGCCCTAGCGCTGCGACTCGACGACGGGGCCTGTGCGGGGCAGCGGCTGGTGCTGAACCTGGTCGTCACCGAGGTCGGTCCGGGCCGCGCGGACGAGAAGCACGTGGTCTGGGTGCAGAACTCGGTGCTGCACAACCGTGCGCAGGCCCACTTCGAGGATGCGAACGCGACCGTGAAGCTCACCAAGGCCGAGTTGTTGATGCTCATCGGTGGCGTGGGTGCCTCCGAGGGTGTCGAGATCGACGGAGAGGCCGATGCGCTCGAACGCCTCGGTGGTTGGCTCGACGCCCCAGACGCCAACTTCGCGATAGTGACGCCGTAGTGCTGCGTCGGGCACACGGGGTTCTCCCGATCATCCACAATGGCGACGTGTAGGGTCGGCACACCCGACCTGCGGGTCAGTGCGAGGAAGAACGGTGTCCACTGTCACGAACGTCGTCGAGCTAGGTGCGGTCACCAAGACCTACGGCCGTAGCATCCTCGCACTCAACCAGCTCGACCTCGTGGTTCCCCAGGGCGGGGTGTTCGGGCTCATCGGCCCCAACGGGTGTGGCAAGACCACGACCCTGCGGGTCCTGTTGGGGCTCGCCCGTGCCGACAGCGGCCACGCCAGCGTGTTGGGCCAACCCGTGCCCAAGGGTCTCGGGTCGGTCCGCAACCGCATCGGTGCGCTGGTGGAGACCCCGAAGTTCTTCCCCAACTACTCAGGTCGGCTCAACCTCGAGCTCCTGGCGGGGCTCAAGGGGGTCGACCGCTCCCACGTGCAGGTCGTGGTCGACCGGGTCGGGCTGACCGGTCGTGACAGGGACCGCTTCGGTGGGTACTCCCTCGGGATGCGCCAGCGCCTGGCTGTGGCGGGGGCGATGTTGGGAGATCCCGAACTGTTGATCCTCGACGAGCCGGCCAACGGCTTGGACCCGGCGGGGATCGCCGCGATGCGCGACATGCTCGCCGCGTTCGGGTCCACCGGGCGCACCGTGTTGGTCTCCAGCCATCACCTCGCGGATGTGGAGAGGATCTGTGACCAGGTAGCCGTGGTGGCCAAGGGGCGGGTGGTCGCTGCGGGCACGGTGGCCGAGGTGGTCGGCGATACGAGGGCCGTGCGCGTGGTGGTGCGCGACCCCGATCGGGCCTTGTCCGTGTTGGCCCAAGCCGGCTTCGACGTGCAGGCGCCAACCACGCAGCCGACCCGTGCAGGGGAACCAGGGGGAGCGCTGGTCGTCGCAGGCGCAGATGGTGAAGCGGTTGCCCGGGCGTTGGGTACACACGACATCTACCCCTCGGAGTTGAGCTCGGCTTCGGGAGGCCTGGAGGAGGCATACCTGCGCCTCACCGGGGTGGACCCGCTCGCGGGCGGCGATGGAGGCATCGCCGGTGATTCGGGCAGTGCTGGTGCTGCCGGTGATTCGGGCAGTGCCGGCGGTCCGGGACCGGGAGCGACCGCGTGATCGAGCAGTTCAAGGTAGAGGTGCGACGGCTGTTGCACCGCCGCGTGCTGGTCGCGTTCGGGGTGTTCGCACTCTTCGCGCTCGTGGTCGTCGGACTCAGCGTGTTCTACAGCTCGGGGCCCGAGGAGCAGTTCAGCTACACCGAGGAGTACTCGGTGTCGGGGGCTCCCGGCGCCGAAGTCGAACCCGGGTTCACGACCGAGGTCGTGCCCGCGACGTTCTGCCCCTCGAGCCTCGTCACATCGCACCGCGGGGCCGACGGTCGAGACGACATCTTCAACTACGACGACGCGTGCCCGGAGTCCACGCCGAGTTCGATCCCCGAGGTCGACGGTGACATCGGTTTTCCATCGCTCTTCCATCCCTGGAACGGTTCGATCGCCTATTTCAGCGTGGGGGCAATGCTGGCGCTCTGGGTGCTCGCCGCGAGCTTCATCGGCGGTGAGTTCCGTCACGGCACCGTCGAGACCGCGCTTGTCGCAGAACCGCGCCGTGCCCGGCTGCTGAGCCTGCGCCTCGGCGCTGTTCTCACCGTGGGCGTGGGCAGCTACCTGGTTGCAGCGGTTGGGTTCCTCGTGGTCATCGCTCCCGCCTGGGC
>JBKEAI010000096.1:0-29566 GCA_047972145.1 Microthrixaceae bacterium | reverse complement strand
GCGGGGGTCCCCGACCCCCGGTTTCATGCCGAGAAAACGCTCAAGGTCCCGCTGGACGGCCCCGATACCTCCCATGGGTCCAACGACCATCAGGTGACCGACAGTTCGAACGGACTATTGGGAACCGGAAGTTGGAGCGGTACAAAACACATCCGGCCACGGAGAGCGCTTGCCCGACTGGGGAGAGTGACTTCCAGACGCCACACCAGGAAGCACCAACACCAAAGGAACCCCAATGCTCACCAGCTACGAATTCATCGCCGCTTACCTCCAGGCCAAGGTCAAGAGCGAGCGTGGCGCCTCCCTCGTGGAGTACGCCCTGTTGGTCGCCCTGATCGCAGTGGCATGCATCGCCGCCATGAGCTTCCTCAAGGGTGGGATCGACAGCAAGTTCTCCGAGGCGGGCAACTCGCTCAGCTAATGAGCAACCGCTGAGGGGACAACCTCCCCCAACCACCGGTGACGGGGCCCTGCGGGGCCCCGTCTCCGCGTTCACACACCTGTGCTGCCCACGGAACTGCTGCCCACGGGTCCTCTCAGGACGACCCGGCCCCCTCGGGCAGCACCCTCATCCCCGATGGGTCGATGAGCCCCGAGTCCACCGGTATGTCGATCGAGAACTGCATGCGGTGGGCGGGGAACACGTGCTCCGAGACGAGTACGACCCGACCGTCAACGCTTCGGGTGACCCTCTCGACCAACAGTGTCGGCGAGCTCTCGGGCACCTCCAGCAGCGCCGCGTCTTCTGCGGACGCCGTCGCTGCACCGATGCGTTGGGTCGCTCCTCCGAGCACCACCGGCAGCTGTTCGAGGAACGACGAGCGCTGCACGTCGTCGCGGCTCAGCGAAGCGCCGAGCTCTGCGGGGCACCAGACGGTAACCCGGGCGATCGGCCGGTCGTCGGCGAGGTGCAGCCGTCGCACCTCGAGGACCTCGTCGCCACCGATGGCACCCCGAACGCGCTCGGGTGAGTCGACGAAGCCGAAGTCGATCACCTCCCGGCGTGACCTCACACCCGCGGACGCGAGTTGTGCGTCGATGGTGGCCAGGCGCGAGAGGTCCTGGCGCAGTGGCTCACCGGAGACGATCCACCCGAAGCCCTGGCGCGACTCCACGAGCCCCTCGGAGCGCAACAGGTCGAGTGCACGACGCACGGTCACCCGGCTCGCGTCGTAGCGGTCCGATAGATCCGCTTCGGATGGCAGAATCGAACCCGGGGCCAACTCGGAGCCGACCAAAGCCCGTAGGTCGTGCGCGATCTGGCGGTACCGGATGGCTCTCACAACATGTATTGTACTTGTATTGTTCTAAATCAAGGGGCCGGACGGCCCCGGCGAGTGACAGAGGGACCGAAAGGTCCCATAGCGAGTGACAGAAGGACCGACCATGGCAGTGAGCGCATCCACCCCGATCGAGTTGGTGAAGGACGTCTACACACGGTTCGACGATCGCGTCGACGCCGCCCGGGAGCGTCTGGGCCGCCCGTTGACCCTCTCAGAGAAGATCCTCGTCGCCCATCTCGATGATCCCGCCGCCACCTTCGAGCGTGGGGAGACCTACAACGATCTGCGCCCCGACAGGGTTGCGATGCAGGACGCGACAGCACAGATGGCGCTGTTGCAGTTCATGACCGCCGGCCTCGACGAGGTGGCGGTCCCCTCCACGGTGCACTGCGACCACCTGATCCAGGCCAAGGAGAACGGCAAGGTCGACCTCCTCGCGGCGGAGAAGGGCAACTCCGAGGTATACGACTTCCTCGAGTCGGTCTCGGCACGCTACGGCATCGGCTTCTGGAAGCCGGGATCCGGGATCATCCACCAGGTCGTCCTCGAGCAGTACGCGTTCCCCGGCGGAATGATGATCGGCACCGACTCCCACACCCCCAACGCGGGCGGGCTGGGCATGGTCGCCATCGGCGTCGGTGGCGCCGATGCGGTCGACGTGATGACCGGCTTCCCGTTCAACGTGCGCTGGCCCAAGCTGATCGGGGTGCACCTCACCGGCAGCCTCAACGGCTGGTCGTCCCCCAAGGACGTGATCCTCAAGGTTGCCGACATCCTCACGGTCAAAGGAGGCACCGGTGCGATCGTGGAGTACTTCGGGGAGGGAGCCAACTCGATCTCCGCCACCGGCAAAGGCACGATCTGCAACATGGGTGCCGAGATCGGCGCCACCACGTCCCTGTTCGCATACGACGACGCGATGGGCCGCTACCTCAAGAGCACCGGCCGCGAGGCGATCGCCGATGCCGCCAACGCTGTTGCACACCACCTGCGGGCTGACGACGCCGTGCTGGCGGACCCCGACGCGCATTTCGACCAGGTGATCACGATCGACCTCGACACCCTCGCCCCCCACATCAACGGTCCGGCCACCCCCGACCTCGCCCGACCCGTCGGTGACCTGGGAGCCGAGGCCAGGGAGCAGGGTTGGCCGCTTGAGCCCTCCGCAGCCCTGGTGGGTTCGTGCACGAACTCCTCCTACGAGGACATCACCCGGGCGGCGTCGATCCTGCGCCATGCGGCGGAGTGCGGCCTCAAGGTGAAGACCCCGCTGCTGATCACCCCAGGGTCCGAGCAGGTCCACGCGACGATCGAACGCGACGGCCTGCTCGAGGTGTTCGAGGCCGCCGGGGCAACGGTGCTTGCGAACGCATGCGGTCCGTGCATCGGGCAATGGTCCCGGCCCGAGTCGATCACCTCGGAGGCGAACACGATCGTCACCTCTTACAATCGGAACTTCCCCAAGCGCAACGACGGTTCGGCCAACACACTCGCGTTCGTCACCTCTCCCGACACGGTCGTGGCGCTCGCTCTCGCCGGCACGCTCGACTTCAACCCGCTCACCGACACGCTCACCAACGACGCGGGCGAACAGGTCCGGCTGATCGAACCCGTGGGGGAAGAGCTCCCAGCCGCGGGCTTCACTCCCGGCGAGTCTGGCTTCATCGCTCCCCCCGCCGACGGTTCGGGCATCGAGGTCGTCGTCTCGCCCACCTCGGACCGCCTTCAGTTGCTCACCCCCTTCGAGGCATGGGACGGCAGCGACTACACCGACCTGCCAGTGCTGCTCAAGGCACAGGGCAAGTGCACGACCGACCACATATCGATGGCCGGGCCCTGGCTCAAGTACCGCGGCCACCTCGAGAACATCTCGGGCAACCTCTTCCTCGGAGCGGTGAACGCGTTCACGGGTGTGGCCGGCGAGGGCAAGGACCAACTCGACGGCGAGACGAAGTCGTTCCCCGACATCGCCCGCCACTACCACGAGGCAGGACAACCCTGGGTGGCGGTCGGTGACGAGAACTGGGGTGAGGGGTCGAGCCGCGAGCACGCCGCCATGGAACCCCGCTTCCGCGGTGCCAAGGCGATCATCGTGCGGAGCTTCGCGAGGATCCACGAGACCAACCTCAAGAAGCAGGGTGTGCTCGCCCTCACCTTCGCGGACCCGGCTAGCTACGACCTGATCGACGAGGACGACCGCATCGACATCACGGGGCTCGACCAACTCGCCCCCGGACGGCCGATCACCTGCGAGGTCGTCAAGCCCGACGGCACCAGGGTCACCTTCGAGACCCGGCACACGATGAGCCCCGAGCACATCGAGTGGTTCAAGGCCGGCTCCGCGCTCAACATCATCCGCCAGCGCTCAGCCTGACCCCCACTCCCCCGGGCCACCCCTCGCGAACTTGAACGACACACGACCGTGAGTGGCCGATCCCGTTCAAGTTCCACGTACCCTCGACCATAACGCATTACCTCCACTCGCTCCGCTACTCAACACCAGCTCCTCGAATGCCGGCGTGGTCGTCGGTACCGCCCCGCTCGATCGTCGATTCGGATCAGTCCGAACCTGGACGGCGACCCGCCTCGTGACCTGCCGCGCCAGCCATGTCGTCGGGTACCTTGCCGCCGGGGTAGGTGGCGGCGAGCTCGTCCTCGGTCGGCTCGTGCCGCACGCGTGCCACCTCGGGTAGCAGGTCGGCGATGGCACTCATCATCGCCTCGGTGTCCGCGTCGAGGTCGCTGCCGCCGTATTCGACCGGGTCGCCGACGTTCACCCACACCGTCGGAGGAGAGAGCACGTTGGTCACGTTCGGCACCTTCGAGCTGCGGGGCCACACCTTCTCGGTGCCCCAGATCCCCACCGGAATCACCGCCGCACCCGTGGCATGAGCCAACTTCATCGCACCCCAGCGACCCTTCAACTCCGGATCGAAGAACGCGGGGCCGCGCGGGATCGTGCCCTGGGGCATGAGCGCCACCATCTCCCCGGCAGCCAGTGCTTCCTCGGCGGCGTGGAGCGGCTCGTCGGAACCCGTGCCGCGGTCCACGCGTATTCCGCCCATGGCGGTTGCGAGGTCACCGACGACGGGAGCGTCGAAGACCTCCTTCTTGCCCAGGAAGCGCACGGTGCGCCCGCGACGCGACAACAGGTAGCCGATCGCCAGCGGATCGAAGTAGCTGCGGTGGTTGGCCACGAGTATCGCGCTGCCCTTGAGCGGCACCTTGTCCATGCCGTCGAGCTGGAACCTCACATACGGGAAAAGCTGCGGGTGCACCGCCATCTGCACCGCGGCCTGGGGCTCCACCCCCAGGAACTTGGGCACTCCCCTCGGCACGTCGAGGTGCAACACGGGCCAGCGGCGCAGCGTCGCTACTCCGAGCATGCGAGGGTCGGGATTCACAGCGGTGGGGTGACCGACGATCGACAGCAGCGGTACGTCGTAGAAGCTGTCCGAATAGGCGTAGGAGGCGTCGAGGTCGATCTTGTTGCGCCCGGCCCACTCGGCCACCGCCCGAGCCTTGTCCCTGCCCCACACGAACAGACCGTCGATCGAGCCGTCGTAGTGGCCGTCGACGATCCCATACCGCGTGGCGATAACCTCGTCGAAGCCGAGCAACTCCGCCAAGGGCCTGACGAGATCCTCCGGCGTGGTCGTGGCCATCACCAGCTTGCGCCCTGCATCCCTGTGGTCCTCTATCAAGGGCAGCGCGAACGGGGCGACCGCCTCCGCCAGCGGGCCTGCTGCCCGCTCAGCGGCCTGGTGCACGAGGTTCAGATCCCAGCCCTTGGCCAGCCGCGCGCCCTGACGTGATGCGATCATCGCCGGCCGGGTCTCCCCGATGGCATTGAACACCTTGAACATGACCGATTCGAGTGGATTGGGCTCCGCGCCCAACAGCCCGACGTGGCGCATGGCCTCCGAGAAGAAAGGCCCCGATGCCCCCGTGAGCAGCGTCCGGTCGAGGTCGAAGAACGCTGCGCCCTGGGTCGCACCGAGATCCTCGATCCGCTTCGTCCTCGAACCACCAACTCGGTCTGCCATCGCCCGCCACGCTAGCGGTTGCAAACGCCCCCGGCAGTGCCCGGACCTGGCCGTCGATGCGTTGTTCGGAGACGCTGGCAGGTACCGAGCGCTTGGCGGTGGAGGACCGACTGCTTGGAGCAGGACCGGTTGCCAGGAGAGGAGGAGGAGCTGCCGAAAACGGCCGAAGGACCGGCGGGGGGCACCAGTCCTTCAGCAAATGCGCACGGGTTGGGGGGACAACTCCGTTGCGCTACCTGTGGGGGTCGGTGGGGGGAACCGTCCGCACCCTCAGGCGTTCTGTTGTGTTTCACACGATACTCAGTAGCTAGCAATCGGTCAACGACATGGATGCGATACTTGGTATCGTTCTTGGCGATGGACCGAAAACAGCTCCGTACCTTCCTGGCAGTCTGCGAACACCACTCCTTCTCGGCGGCCGCCGCTGCACTCGGAACGGTGCAGTCCAACGTCTCTGCCCACGTCTCACGCCTGGAGAACGAGCTCGGGGTGACCCTGGTCGACCGGGCGACCACCGAACCCACACCCGAGGGTCGCGTGGTGCTCGACCGTGCCCGACGCATCGAGAGCGAGTTCGACTACCTGGCCTCCGACCTCGCCTTCCTACGAGACGAGGTGGTGGGGACCGTCAGGCTCGGGGTGATCGGTACGACCGCGCGTTGGTTGGTGCCCCCGCTGCTCGAGGCTGTCTGGCGGGAGTACCCGGAGGTCAAGGTGGTCGTCCTGGATGCCCCCTCCAGTGCTCTGGTGCTCGAGATCACGACCGGAACCGTCGACCTCGCAGTGGTCAACCTGCCGATCGAGCACCCCGACATCGACGTCGAGGTGCTCTTCACCGAGGACAGGATCCTCATCGCCCCGGAGGGCCATCCCCTTCACGACCGCGAGAGCGTCAGCCTCGTGGAGCTTGCCGAGTACGAGCTCCTCCTCGAGGCCCGCGGCACAGCGTTCCGCGACGTCCTCGACACAGCCGCGAGTGAAGCCGGAGTGGTTCTGCGTGCCCGGGCCGAGTTCGACGGCATGCGTCTCCTGGCATCGCTCGCCTTCGCCGGCTTCGGCGCAGGAGTGGTGCCGGCCTCAGCAATCTCACGCAGCCTGGACGGTCCCTGGCGGGCGATCCCCGTGGTCGACGTGCCCCGCCGCAAGGTGGGCCTGATCCGTGCACACAGGGGGATGCCATCGGCGGCCGCGAGGGTGATCGCGGAGCTCGTGGCCAGGGTGGTCGCCGAAGAGGGTGCGCAGCGCGACACCGTCGACCCTGAACCCGATGTGGGGTCGTGAACCGGCTCCACCATCGAACCCCTAGAATGATCCGCAGACCGCGTGACCCGTGGATCGCACAGCCGAGGAGCCGACTTGCCAGAGACGATCACGATCACCGACAACCGCACCGGCGACAGCCTCGAGATACCCATCGAGCGCGGCGGGGTGTCCGCGACCGAGTGGGGAAAGCTGCTCCCTGGGATCTGGTTCCACGACCCGTCGTTCGGGGCAACATCCGCGGCGGCATCCGCGGTGACCGAACTCGACGGCGCCAACGGCATCCTGCGCTACCGCGGCTACCCGATCGAACAGCTCGCCGAGCAGTCGAGCTACCTCGAGGTGGCGTACCTGCTGATCCACGGCGAACTCCCCACCGCCCAACAGTTCGAGGCGTGGCGCTACGAGATAACCCACCACACCTTCATCCACGAGAACGTCCGCAAGCGCTTCATGGAGGGCTTCCACCACGATGCACACCCGATGGGGATCCTGGTGTCGACCGTGGCGGCGCTGTCCACCTTCTACCCCGATGCGAAGGACATCGAGGATCGTGACGTGCTCATGCGCCAGGTCGTGCGCCTCATCGCGAAGATGCCCACCCTTGCCGCAGGGGCCTACCGTCACAGCGCGGGGATGCCCTTCGTGTACCCCGACAACAGCCTCGACTTCGCCGCGAACTTCCTGTCGATGATGTGGAAGACCGCCGAGCCGCGCTACGAGGCCAATCCCGTGTTGGCCCGGGCACTCGACGTGTTGTTCATCCTGCACGCGGATCACGAGCAGAACTGCTCGACCACCGCGATGCGCACGGTCGGCTCCGCTCATGCGGATCCCTACATCTCCACCGCTGCCGCGGCCAGCGCCCTCTACGGACCCCGCCACGGCGGCGCCAACGAGGCGGTCATCCGGATGCTGACCGAGATCGGAAGCATCGACAACGTCGCTGCATACGTCGAGAAGGTGAAGCGCGGTGAGGCCCGCCTGCAAGGCTTCGGACACCGGGTGTACAAGAACTACGACCCGCGGGCCAAGATCATCAAGCGCACCGCGTACGAGGTGTTCGAGGTCACCGGCAAGTCGCCGATGCTCGACCTGGCACTGGCGCTGGAGGAGGTCGCGCTCAGTGACGACTACTTCATCAGTCGCAAGCTGTACCCCAACGTCGACTTCTACTCAGGGCTGATCTACCAGGCGATGGGTTTCCCGATGGACATGTTCACCGTCCTGTTCGCGATCCCCCGCACCGCCGGGTGGCTGTCGCACTACATCGAGCTGCTCGACCAGGACAGCCGCATCTACCGTCCCCGCCAGGTCTACACGGGGTCTCCCGAGCGCGACTACGTGCCGATCGTCGCCCGCTAGATCCCCGACCTGGCGCGTCGTCGGTCTTTCAGCATCCCGCTAGAGCTCGAGGAGCACCTTCCCTACGTTCGCGTTGGAGGCCACGTACTCGTGAGCCTCCGCGACCTCCCACAGCGACATGCGTCGGTCGATGACCGGCGCGAGGACACCGGAAGCGAACGCCGGTCCCATGTCGTGGGCGCAGCGCCGGGTGATCGCGATCTTCTCCTCCAGAGGTCTCGATCGCAGAGTGGTTCCCACGAGGCTCACCCGTCGTGGGAGCATCTCCCCCACGGGCACCTCCGCTTTGCCACCGCCCATCACGCCGACCTGGATGATCCTTGCACCCACACGGGCCGAGCGTATGTTGCGGGCCACGTAGTCACCGCCGATCACGTCCAGCACCACATCGGCCCCCTCGCCCTGTGTGGCCTCGCGGACGACATCCACGAAGTCCTCCCGGGTGTAGTCGACCACCACATGCGCGCCGAGATCGCGGCACGCTTCGACCTTGCCGGTGGAACAGGTGACCACCACCCGTGCTCCGCGCAGAGCGCAGATCTGGATCGCTGCTGTCCCCACACCTGACGCCCCGGCGTGAACGAGTGCCCATCCTCCGGGCCCGAGGCCTCCCTGGATCACGAGCGCGTCGTACGCGGTGAGGAACACCTCGGGGACGGCCCCGGCATCCGGCAGGCCAACCGGATCCGGCACAGCCATGAGTTGACGTTCGTGCACCGTTGCCCGCTCGGCATATGCACCGCCACCGACGACACCCATCACCCGGTCGCCGACATCCCACATCGCGCACCGCTCACCGACCTCCGCGACCGTGCCCGCCAGTTCGAGCCCGGGGATCTCGTGTTGCGCAGGCGGTCCGGGATACAGCCCCATCCGCTGCAACAGATCTGCCCGATTGACCGCTGTGGCGGCGATGTCCACGAGCACCTCCTCGGGGCCCGGCACCGGGTCGGGAACCTCCATCGCGTTGAGAACCTCAGGGCCGCCGTGGGACTCGAGAACGATCGCTCGCATCGTCCGACTCTACGCGGGCACCACCCCGAGGGTCTCAGGCGAGGCCGCGCACATCGAGTCGCTCAGGCGGCGTGCACACCTCGATGTGTACGTCGGCCACCCACGCTCCACGCACCGATGCGACTACCGGGTCTGCCACGAGCAGCGAGATCTCCTCGAACTGGCTGACCAGGTGTCCCAGCCTTTGCAGCACACCCACGAGCGCAACCCGGTCCAGGGGATCTGTGAGCGCCCTGCCCACCGAACTGGATGCGACGAGGGCCTGGGCGTCGGGAAGGCTCATCGGCAGCAGCCCCAGCTGCGGCTCGTCGAGGCCTGTGGCGGGACCACCGAGGCCAACCTCGATCGTGGTGGATGGGCCTCCACGCCTGACCGTGATCGCAACGTCGACCCCCCTCTCGATGAAACGCTGGACCACCACCGGGAACATGTCTGCACCGAGGCTGTCCTGCATGCGCCCGAAGGTGTCGAGCAGATCGGCCTCGGTGGCTATGTCAAGCGCGACCCCCGAGGCCGCCGAACGGTTCGTCCGGTCTCTGCGGTCGGCCTTGAGCACGACCGGCCAGCCGATGCGTCGCGCCACCGACGACGCTGATGCGGCGTCGGTGACCACCTCACGCTCCGCGACGACCACCGCGAAGGAATCGAGCAACCGGGTCTGTTCGTCCAGGCTCAACGCCACCGAGCCGGCAGGTTTGCCCAACCCATCTCCGGGCTCGCCATCAGCCGAGCCTCCGGCGCGGTGTTCAGCGGGGCCTCCAGCGCGCTCCAACGCACCGCGTACGACCCCACGTGCGCGATCGATGTCACAGCCCATCGGGAGCTCGAGGGAGAAGTCACGGTTGACCGAGGACCACTCCCGGTACGAAGCCAGGCGACCGAGCGCCAACGCGGGATGCTCGGGGAACGCGAACACCGGGACACGGCCACCTCGGGCAACCGCCATCGGCGCCTTCTCGGCGTCGGCCATCACCGCGGTCATGCAGACCGCTGAAAACCGCGTGGAGAGATCCGCCACCAATTGGCGGATCTCGTCGGACCCGGCTCCACCTCCGTCGTGGTGCAAGACCAACAGGCTCGCCACCGAATCATCCGAGCAGGCCTCGTCGATCGCGTCGCGATAGTCGCCAGCGGTCGCACCCGGTTGAAGCGCCCACACACCCTCGGAGGTGTCGCGTCCAAGGGGACCGTGCCCTCCCGGACCATGTGCACCGGCGATGCGACGCACCGGGTGGAGTCCGACGGAGCGACAGGCGTCCGCAGCGAGCGCTGCGGCTCCTGCTGAGTTGCCCACCACGGCTACTCCCCGTCCGCGCGGCATCTGCTGACAGGTCAGGATCCTGCCGATGTCGAGGAGCTGTTCCGCGGTTCCCACGCTGATGACACCGGTCTGACGCGTGAGGGCATCGACCTGTCGTTGCATTCCCCGCGGTTCGTCGTCGTTCACAGCGAGCATGTTCCCGAGCATGGCGACCGGCTTGTCGATGGTGACGTTGCGCAAGGCACGCAACAACCGCGGCGAGAGCGCACTCGATCGCAGGTAGAGCAGCACCGCACGGGTGCCCTCGTCTGTGCTCCAAAAGCTGAGGATGTCGGACGCGCCGACGTCTAGGCGGGTACCGCCGGCGACGAAGCTCGACACACCGAGCGCAGTGCTCTCACAGGCCGCGAGGATCGTCGTCGCCAAGGTCCCCGATTCGGCGAACAACCCGATCGGCCCGGGCGGCGGACGCGCGCCGGACACCGTCGCGCGCAGGTTCACCTCGGGATCCGTGTTGATCAGCCCGAGGCAATCGGGTCCCAGAACCCGCACGCCGTATCGGCGTGCGTCGCCGACTATGACCGACTCCAGCCGCGGATCGGGCATGGGGAGCCCCGTGGAGCCTTCCGACATCAGCACGATCGCTCCGACATCCGCGTCGGCGCACTCCTGCATCAACGGTTCGACCTGCGGAGCCTCAGCCACGAGCACCGCCAGATCCGTGCCGGCCGGGATCCCTGAGGCGCCAGCACCGGATGACCCAGCGGGTCGCTCGAGAAGACCCAGCGCTCCACGGAACCCGCCACCGTGGATCTCACGGTGCACCACGGCAGCGGAGTCCGTTGCGGCAAGGTCGCCCATCACGACCACGGAGCCAGGTCGCAGGAGGCGCTGCACCGTGGCGGCCTCGGCGCTGCGCTCCCGGTGGCGAACCGCGGCAGTGGATGCGTCGGTCGGGTCGATCCCGAACGAGAGCATCACCAGGCCATCCTCGATCCTCGATCTGACCTCGTAGCCGGCCCGGGAGAACACCGAGAGCATCCTCCGGTTGTTCGGCAACGTGGATGCGGTGAAGCGCCTGAGGCCCCGGTGCCGGGCTGCCGCCGCCAGGTACTCGAGCATCACCGTCGCGAGCCCTCTGCCGTAGTGGTCGTCGTCGACGAAGAACGCGACCTCTGCGGTATCGGAGCCGGAGTAGCGCTCGTAGCGCGCGATCGCCACCAGGGTCTGGTCGACCTCGGCCACGAAGGCCATGCGGTCCACGTAGTCGAGCTCTGTGAAGTAACGCACCTCGCGCCCGGTCAGCACCGGCCTCGGTGAGAGGAAGCGGAAGTAGACCGAATCGGAGGACTGCCGCTCGTGGAAGGCCACGAGTTGCGCCGAGTCCTCGGGGCGGATCGGTCGCACATGGGCTGTGTGGCCGTCGCTGAGCACGACGTCGGACTCCCAGGACTCCGGGTACACCACCGATCGGGGCTTGGAGTTCACCGGCGGTCCCCGTCAGGCGCCGGCGGCGCTCATCTCGTCGCGCAGGATCTCGGCGAGCTCCACGGGGCGGTCACCCTGGATGCTGTGACCCGCACCTTCGACGGTCCTCACACGGGCATCCGAGCGGTACCCCTGGAGCGCTTCCACGTCGTCTTCGTCGGTCACCGGGCTGTCGCCACCGCGCACCAGGAGGTAGGGGGCGACGGTGGCCGCTATGTCACTCCAGAGCTCCTCGCGCGAGGCGAAGTCGGCCCCGGTGGGCGGTTCGCGGTGGTAGTTCCACTCCCAGGTGCCGTCGGACATCCGGTGCGCGTTGTGGAGGATCCCCCGCCGCAGCGACGAGCGCGAGCGGGTCGGGTTGTACTCGACGGTACGGTCCATGATCTCGGTGAAGTTGGCGAAGCTCTGGGGACCGGAGATGAAGCTGTGGATCGCCTCCGCCTTGTGCTCTGTGACGCCGGGGGTGATGTCGACCACCACGAGCCTCGACACCAGGTGGGGGGCCATGGCGGCGATCCTGTTGGCGGTCAGGCCACCGAGGCTCATGCCGACCAGCACCGCGGGTGCCTCCACGACGCCTGAGTCCACAAGGTGCTCGAGCACCTCGACGAGGACCTCTGCGTTGGCGTGCGGGTCGTATCGAGCGTCGTCGCGCCAGGCTGACCGCCCGTGGCCGGGCAGGTCGACCACGACCGCTGCGGTGCCCTCGCCGAGGGCCAGCATCACCGTGTCCCACGTGTGCGCGTTCTGTGCGGTGCCGTGTACCAACACGAGCTTCGCTGGGCCGGTACCCCAACGCAACGCCGACTCGCGACCCGCTGAGGTGTCGATCCAGATCCGCTCCACCTCGGGGCGACCGGCGCCCGGCAGTGAGAACTCGCTGCGGTTCTCGTCGAAGTACGCGAACTCGTCGTAGGTGAATCCACTCGAGTCTGGGTCGTCGTTCATGGTGGCCTCGTCGTGGTCCCGCGAGCCAACCAACCTATGCGCGATCGGTCGTGGGCAGTCGCTATCGCGCAGCGGACGCGCAGCATCTAGGATCTGGCACTCACCAGGGCGCTCATCATGGGGGATTCAATGACTTCGCGTCGCAGAACGGCTCGCCTCACACTCTTGGTGTGCCTGTTGGCAACCTCCCTGGTGGCGGCAGCATGCACCGGCAGCTCCGACTCCACCACGGGGGACACGGCGCCTGACTTCGTCGCCACCGATGCGGTCGCCGCGACGTTCACCACCACACCGAGCTTCGGTCAGGTGACCGTCACTGGTGCTGACTCCGAGGAGGAGTTGACCCTGGTCGACTCCGACGGGGCCGAGGTCCAGACCGCGGCGACCGACGACGAGGGTGCCCTCATCTACCGAGAGCTCGACGCGGGCACCTACCGCGTCGCCACGGCCCCGGGTGCCTCCCAGGTCGTCAGCGGAGAGATCGTCGTACCCACCGAGGAGGAGTCGCTTCCGGATCAGGACTTCTACGACTCCCAGGTGCTTGAACCCGGCTACACCTACATAGAGACGAGGGATGGAACCAAGCTCGCAGCATCGGTCTTCCTGCCCGGGCCACCTGAGAACGGGCCCTACCCGACGGTCGTGGAGTACTCGGGTTACGACCCCGCGAAGCCCGGCTCCAACCTCCTGGAGTCCAACGCCGAGACGCTCGCCGAACTCGGCCTCGATGCAGAGGACCTGTGCGGAACGCTTCCGTTCCTCTGCGACGCTCCGGCCCAACCCTCGTCGATCATCGCCCTGGCGATGGGCTATGCGGTCGTCGCCGTGAACGTACGTGGTACCGGCTGCTCAGGGGGCGCCTACGACTACTTCGAACCCCTCCAGGTGCTCGACGGCTACGACGTGATCGAGACCGTCGCCGCCCAGGACTGGGTGTACGACAACAAGGTGGGCATGGTCGGACTCTCCTATCCGGGCATCAGCCAGCTCTTCGTGGCGCGCGCTCAACCCCCGAGCCTCGCCGCGATCACTCCGCTGTCGGTGATGGACGACACCGTGCGCGGCCTGCTCACCCCCGGAGGCCTCTTCAACGAGGGCTTTGCGCTGACCTGGGCTGACGAGGTCCTCACCAAGGCGGAGCCGTACGGTCAGGGCTGGGAGCAGGCGCTCGTCGACGCGGGCGACACAACATGTGAGGAGAACCAGCGCCTGCGCGGCCAGAACGTGAACGTCACCGAAAAGGCACTCAGCTTCGACTACTACCCCAAGGAGCTCGGCGACTGGTACAACCCGAGCATCTTCGCGAAGGACATCGACGTGCCGGTGTTCCTGACCGGAGCATTCCAGGACGAGCAGACCGGCGGCCGCTTCGGACACCTCTGGGGTGCCTTCGAGAACGCTCCGGTCGTGCGCTTCACGCTGTGGAACGGTGCGCACGCCGATGGGTACGCCCCGATGAACCTCTCACAGTGGAAGGCGTTCCTCGACCTGTACGTTGCGGACAAGGTCCCGTCGATGCCCCCGATCCTCAACCTGTTGGCACCGGTGCTGATGGAGGATGTGTTCGGCGCCTCACTGAGCATCGAACCGGCACCGTATTCGGACTTTGCGACCGTCGAGGAGGCCCGGGCCGCGTACGAGGCCGAAAAGCCGGTGCGCCTGATCCTCGAGTCCGGCGCCGCGGATCCAGACCAGCCAGGCGCTCCCGGTGGCACCGTCGAGTACCGCTTCGACCAGTGGCCCCCCGCGGACGTGGCGGCGCTGCCGTTCTATCTCGGCCCCGATGGCACTCTCACCGAGGGCGAACCCACCTCGGAGGCCGAGTCGGCAACCCGCTACAACTTCGACGGGGATCTGGCTTCCAAGGTGACCCTCGAGGGCGACAGCACCAGCGACGCGTTCAAGGCCCTCCCCGACTACTCGTGGACCCAGGAACCGGATGGCTCCGCCGCGGTGTTCGTGTCACCACCTCTGGAAGAGGACCTCGCCCTGGCCGGACCCGCGTCGGCTGACCTTTGGATCCGCTCCAGCACCGAGGAGGCAGACATCGGTGTGACCCTCTCGGAGGTGCGACCCGACGGGAACGAGATGTTCATCCAAGCTGGGGTGCTGCGCGGCACGATGCGCAAGGTGGGTCCCGATGCAACAGATCTGTGGCCCGCACAGACAGGCTACGAGGAGGATGCCGAACCGATGCCGGTGGGAGAGTTCACCGAGGCGAGGGTCGAGATCTTTCCCTTCGCCCATGTGCTGCGCAAGGGATCACGGATCCGTCTATCGGTTCACACCCCCGGCGGCGACCGACCCCGCTGGAGCTACATCCTGCGCGACGGCCAGGAGGGCGCCACCTTCGACGTCGGACACTCCAAGGCCACCCCGTCGCGTCTCATGCTGCCGGTGACGACGTCCATCACGGGCTACCCCGAGGTGCTCCCACCATGTCCGAGCCTCCGTGGCCAGCCGTGCCGCACGTTCGTGGACTATGCGAACACCCCGGCACCCTGAGCTGGTCAGCCGGGTGGCGCAGCGGCCATCGAGTCCTCCATGACCATCAACTGGGAGGACTCGATGACCTCCAGGTCGTCGACGCTGAGGTTCCGAAGCGTCGCGAGGTCGTCCATGTCCCATCGCGCGTCGGGGGTCCCCGCCAGCCCGTAGCCGTTGCCCGTGGTGTCGGTGAGGACCATGCCGTAGTCGATCATCGCGCGTGCGATGACCCGCGCCTGTGGGCCGAGGGAGCTCAGGTCCGTACCTGATTTCAACCTGAACCAGGTCCCCATCGGTGGTGCGTCCGGGTCGGCCGAGGGACCGTCGGAGTGCCGGGCCGGCCAGACGTTGCCCGGTGCGATCACAGACGACGCCGCGCTGAGGACGTGGCCGATCTCACCCGAGGCCACCTCCTCGTAGGTGTAGACGAGAGGCATCATCGGCAGACCCGACGCGGTCGTGCTGCCGTGGGCGTAATCGGTCGAGTCCAGGTCCCACATTGCTCCCGAACCTGCTGCCCAGCGGCCGAACCAGTTGCGGATCGCCCACAGCTCCCACATCCGTCGCGCCTCCAGGTCGATGGCGATGTAGTGGTCGTCGATCCCCAGCGCGGGCATCGACTGGATGTACGCCGGTTCACTGATCGGATACGGCACGTCGTCGCTACCCCCTGAGTAGGTGAACCTCATCCGGTGGCGGGGCGTCTCGTCGTCTACGAGGTTGAACGGGAAACCCCACACGACCCCGGTCCGCACCTCGCTGGATGCTCCGGGGCTGACGGGGAACCCACCGAACGAGGCGATGATCTCCTCGGAGCGCTCCGAGACCGCGACATCGCGGACCTCCCGGTAGAAGAAGGCGTCGTCGGGGAACAGCTGGGGTAGCGCAGGGAACTCAGGTACGAAGAAGCCCGACGGCTTGTTGATCAGCCCCACGGCCAGCGCCAGAACCAACAGGCCGCCCAGCACTCCCGTGACGACCGGAGCGCGGGAACGCAGACCTTTGCGCCGACGACGCCAGCGCAGGAGCACAGCGACGACGAGCCCCACGAGCGCGATGACGCCCACCAGGATCGACAGCGCCAACAGGAGCTGTTGAGACCCCGGCATGATCATCTTCGCCGGACCGACGATGTCGCTCTGTTCCACCGCGCACTCCCCGGCGCACCGTGCACCCGCTCACAACGACCCGATGCCGTTCGCGCCAAGGTCGGGACTGTAGAGGATCCCCCCTCCGGGTCTCTGACATCGGCCGATCGAAGATCAGCCATCGAGATCTTTCCTGTTCTTTCATACCTTCTCAAGACCTCTGAACCTGATTCCGATACATACCTCGAAGACGGAGACGGTGAGATCCACCGGACCACAGGACCTGCTGGGAGGTCTACATGCCTGAAGAACCTGAATTCGACGCGCCCGAAGACGCACGCGGCCCGCGCAGACCAATGCGGGTCCTGCTCGGAATCGCAACGTGCGTGCTGCTCGTGGGCGCTGTTGCGTGTACGCCGTCGCTCACCCTCGACGGTGAAGATCCTCCGGGTGGCGGGGATGACGGCGACTCGGATCAGGTGGACACCATGACCTACGTGAGCGATGACGTACGCGACGAGATCGCGGGATGCGAGATCTATCCCCGGGACAGCGTGTTCAACGCAGACGTGACACGCCTGCCGATCGCCGAGGACTCCGACGCGATCATCGAAGCCGCCGGGGGTGTCGACACCTCGATCGTCGCGGGCTTCTACTCCTCTGTGTGGATGGGCAGCCGGGGCGGGATGCCGGTGAACGTGGTGGACTCCCGCACCCTCAACACGACCGATGTTGTCGGGGGCGCCTACAGCTACATCTCGGACCTCGAGGACCACCCGATCCCCGCACAACCGAAGATCGAGGGATACCCCGGTGTGGCGTGGGACAAGCACATGATCGTGCTCGACTCCGCTACCTGTGTGCTGTCGGAGTTCTTCTGGGTGACCCCGCCGAACTTCCTGTTCGATTTCTGGCAGGCCTCCAAGGCGGTGAAGCTCGACCTCGCCAGCAACGTGATCCGCAAGGGTGGGAGCGCCACCGCGTCGGGGATGCCGATGCTGGCCCTGATGGTCCGCTATGACGAGGTGGCCGCGGGTGAGATCGACCACATGTTGCAGATGAACATGACCTCGATCCGCCGCTCGGCACCTCAGTGGCCGGCCACCGGCTCAGATGGGACCTCCGACAACCCGAACTCACCGGCCATGGGCACGATCTTCCGACTGAAGGCCGACGTGGACCTCAGCGGCTTCCCGCCCCAGTCCAGGGCGATCGCCGAGGCACTCAAGGAACACGGTGCGGTCGTCGGTGACAACTCCTCGCGCACGGGTGTGATCGGTGAGAACTCCGAGCACTGGGACGACCAGGACCTGAGGGCGATCCGCCAGCTCACGATGGACGACTTCGAAGTCGTCGACGCAGAGCCGATGAAGGTGGCCGATCGCAGCTACGAGATCCGCTGACCTGGAGCGCATGTCCACCTCCCGGCAAGGGTGCCGGGTTGGTGGACATGCACCGCTGCGGACACCCACGAAGCCTCCATAGGTGAGGCATAGATCAATGCAATGCCGTGAAGGTGGTGGGCGTAACAGGACTTGAACCTGTGACCTCTTCCGTGTCGAGGAAGCGCTCTAGCCAACTGAGCTATACGCCCGAGGCCCGACACCGTAGCAGCAGGCATCGCCGGTGCCGTACCCCATCGGCGACCTCCAAGGGCGGCACCCACGGCTGCACACTCCGGCGGGAGCCCCCGCACCCCCGGGCAGCTGAGCACTCGTTTCGGCATGGCGCACCAATTCGATACGATCGCGTCTTCTAATCCCCCCGATCCCCTGGAGACCGATGGACGCCGAAACCATCCACCGCCGCAGGTGGTGGACCCTGCTGGTCCTGTGCCTGTCGTTGATGGTCATCACCCTCGACAACACGATCCTCAACGTCGCCCTGCCCACCCTGGTCGACAAGCTCGGTGCGACCAACAGCCAGCTCCAGTGGATCGTGGACGGTTACACCCTCGTGTTCGCCGGGTTGCTGCTGACAGCCGGCACCATCGGCGACCGCTTCGGGCGCAAGGGGACCCTTCAGATCGGACTCGTCGTGTTCGCACTTGGGTCGATCCTCTCCGCACTCGCAACCGACCCGGTGCACCTGATCGCCACCCGTTCGTTGATGGGTGTCGGTGGTGCCTTCATCATGCCGGCAACCCTTTCGATCCTCACCAACGTCTTCACTGGCAAGGAACGCGGACGCGCGATCGGGGTTTGGGCTGGAATCTCCGGGCTCGGGGTGGCCATCGGCCCGGTCGCGGGCGGGTACCTGGTAGACCACATCGGCTGGCAGGCGATCTTCCTGGTCAACATCCCGATCGTGGTGGTCGCGATCACCGCCGGTGCTTTCCTGATCCCGACGTCGAAGGACCCGTCGCACGCGAGCCTCGACATCCCTGGTGCTGTGCTGTCGATCATCGCGCTGAGCGCGCTCGTGTTCGGGCTGATCGAGGCACCGCAGTCCGGTTGGACACACTGGAGCACACTGTCTGCGCTGGGTATCGCTGCGATAGCGATCGCTGCGTTCGCGTACCGCGAGCTCCACACCGAGCACCCGATGCTCGACATCAGCTTCTTCTCGAACCCACGATTCACAGCAGCGAGCGTCGCAGTGTCGCTCGTGTTCTTCGCGATGTTCGGCTACAGCTTCCTTCTCACCCAGTACCTACAGTTCGTCCTCGGGTACAGCCCTTCGGGAGCAGGCATAGCGATGCTGCCTTTCGCCCTCGCAATGATGGTCACGGCGCCGACCTCGGCGCGCATCGTCGAGCGTCTCGGCACCAAAGCCGTCGTCACCACCGGCCTGTCGCTGGTCGCATTGTCGATGCTGCTGCAAACACAACTCGACCAGGCCAGCCCCTACGGATCGATCCTGTGGCGCATGATCCTGCTGTCGCTCGGCATGGGACTGACGATGGCGCCGGCGACCGAGTCGATCATGGGTTCGCTACCCCTCTCCAAAGCCGGGGTGGGATCCGCGATGAACGACACCACCCGCCAGGTCGGTGGGACCCTCGGGGTCGCCATCATCGGCAGCGTGCTGTCCAGCGTGTACGGATCCAAGGTGGTCGATGCCCTCAGCGGCACCCCTGCACCGCAGGCCGCCGTCGACGCCGCCTCCGAGAGCCTCGGGGCCGCTCTCCAACTCTCCGAGCGCCTCGGTGCCCAGGGCCAGGAGCTCGCCGCCGTGGCCCGGTCGTCGTTCGTGTCAGGTTTGCACGGAGGTGCCCTCGTAGCCGCGATCGCAGCGGGAGCGGGAGCCCTGATCTCGTGGTTCTACCTACCGGCGCATGAAACCCCTGACTACAGCACGGAGCCTCCAACCCAGCCCGACCGGCCCGATCCCGTGCCGGACCCGGCTTGATGTCCAGCGCCGCGGGCCCCGGAAGGCCACGCGACCCCGACGTAGACGCCGCCGTGCTCGGCGCAGCCGCAGCGATCCTCTCGGAACGAGGGTCCGGAGGCCTGACCATGGAGTTGGTGGCCGAGCGGGCCGGGGTGTCGAAGGCGTCGCTGTACCGCCGCTACTGCAACAGGGCGGAGCTCCTCGAGGCGACGTGCGGGAAGTTTGCCCCCGACCTGCCCCCCACGCCGGACACCGGAGATGTCCGTGCCGATCTGATGGTGCTCCTGGGCAACATCGCCGATAGCTTGGCGCAGCCCACCGACGGGGTGCCGTTGGCAGCGCTGCTCGCAGCATCCGCGTCCAACCGCGAGGCGCGCGCTGCGGTACGTCGATTCAACGACTCCCGACGCAAGCCGGTCACCGAGGTGATCGAGCGGGGCAGGGCCCGGGGTCAGGTGTCGGCCGCAATCGACAGCGAGGCGGTGGCCGAGATGCTCGCAGGAGCGGTGCTGTTCAGGACACTCGTTCGTGGTGAGGACGTGGACGAACAGCGCCTGCGACGTTACGTCGCCATGGTGGACCTCACCGGCTAGGAAGCAGCCTGCTCCAGGCCCTCGGCACCGTCGAGGTCGTCGGTCGGCAGCAGCGTACCGATGAGGATCATCAGCACCAGTCCTGCGACCATCTGAACCCACAAGCCGATCCCCGGGCCCGTGCGGCTACCCGAGTCTCCGAAGGCCCATTCGATCACCGGCAGAACGATGAGAGCAGCAGAACCCACACGAGCCCAGCGCCGGCCATGGGTGCGTCGTCCGATCACCAACAACACGCCACCGACCGCCAAGGCGGCGGCCAGCAGGATCGAGACCCATCCCCTGCCGAAGCTCCCATCTGCGAGTCTCCAGCCGTTCTCGTCGGGGTTGAGCGCGGGACCGTAGTCGCGCCACGACATCAACGAAGCGAGCGCCGCCAGCACCGAGGCCACCAGCAGCACTGCCGCGACGAGCAGGTCGCGCCACTGGGAGCGCCGGGCAGGGGTCGCCTCGTAGTGCTGCACCCCGCCGAGGGGAACCGAGGCCTCGTAGCGCCCGTGGGGTACGCCGGTGACCAGCGCTCCCGGAGGTGTTGCCTCGGGTGCAGCCCACGGGTTCGGTGCCTGATCCACGGATCCAAGCATGCCAGAAGTACCCCCGAAGCGGCGCGCGCCGATCGCGCTAGCCCACTTGGGCCATCCGAGGCGACGACGGGAATCGAACCCGTGTACACGGCTTTGCAGGCCGCTGCCTAACCACTCGGCCACGTCGCCGGGCAGGCCCACCGATCCCGGTGAACCAAAATCACACCGGCCCCCGGCCGGTCAGCCGGGAGCCGGCGCCCTGGAGCGGACGACGAGATTCGAACCCGCGACCTCAACCTTGGCAAGGTTGCGCTCTACCAACTGAGCTACGTCCGCAAGGCGCTCGACTGTACCAGCCACCGGCGCCGACCCGGCAAACCCGCCCGGATCACATGATCCGTTGCGACAGCTGCCGTATCCGCTCGGCCATGTCCATCGCACCGGGTACATCCGCTATATCGTCGACGGTGCTGAGTCGATCGCCCGTCACGATGGTCACCGACGCCACCGTGCGGTCGTGACGGACGTGCACAGCCAGATCCGCAGCGGGCAGGAACTGATCGAGCAGGGGCTTCCACAAGCGCGCATTGGACACGAGGATCCGCGTGTTGGTGAGCATCATCACCGCGGCATGCCCGAGCAGATGCCCGGCCAGCAAGCCGAGCACGACCTCCTGGTCGCCCAGGAGAGCGCCGCACACACCGATCGGCACCGCACACGCCTCGCGCTCCGCTGGGGTGAGGCGCTCGACCGCAACCGAGAGCCCGTTCTCATCGGGGGTGACCGAACCCTGGTGGGACACCCCCGATGGGGCGCCACCGGAGGTACCCGGTGGCTCTACTGCGATATGGGGACCACCGGCACCCGCGTCGTGGCCCGCCCTCGGTGGATCAGGTGGTGCGGGCGGAGCCGGACGATCACGAGCGAAGGCGTTCGGCGACTGGACGCCCTGGGTGTCCCTGGCGACACGCGGGCCCGTGGCGAACGCTGAGGCACCCTCTGGCGCGGATGTCGGCTCGTTGACCCTCGCGGAGAAGGGTCCGTCGCCGACCGCTGCCGCTCCCGCTGGCATCCGGGGTGCCGCCGGTGTGGTCCAGCCCTGGTCCGGCAGCGGCGCGTCGGGCTGGGGGACCTCTTCCACGACGATTTCCTCGGGTGGGACATCCGTGCTCCACAAGCTCTCACGGACCCGTGGTGCCTCCGGGTCGACCATCTGCGCGTTGTCCGTTGCGACCGTGGTGAAAAGGTCGTCCTCTTCGGGATCGCGCAGCTGGGCATGACATCCGGGGCAGACCGCTGCATCTATCGAGTTCGTGGTGCCGCAGTAGGGGCACGGCCACGTCCACGCCTCCTCCTGGGTCCCTCGAGTTGTCACCACCACAACTCCTTCGGGGATCGGCCGTCACAGAGAACCGTACGCGCCGACGTCGGTGCCGTCACCAGGAACACAGGCGCCAGGAACACAGGCGCCGGAAACACCGGTCTGAACGACTCCGGTCTGGACAGCTCCGACATCGTCACCGGACCCCGGCGTTGTCGAGTGGATCACCCTCGGCTGGGCGCTCGATAGCACGAACACGCTTGCCCACCAACTCTGCCTCAGCCGCACTGACACGTTCGGGCCTTGTGCGGAACACGAACACGATCGTGGCAACGAACACGATCGCAGCGAGTGCGACCAGAGCGATCACGACCATGTCGATTCGGCGGCTCGCCTGGTCGGCCTGGGTCGGCGCCCTTTCGTCTCCGTCTCCGGCCGGCGCTATCAGCGGCACCGTCGTCGAGACCTGGGGTTCCGGGGTAGCTGAGTCTGCGGGAGTCACCTCCACAGGACCGGGTTCTGTGGGAATCGGGTCCACGGCCCCGGGATCTGTGGGAACAGGGTCGCTCTCCTGCGCACCGGCTGTCACGGGGACCGCTACGCACAGCACGCACAGCACTGCAAGCATGACGAGCACCTTGGCTCGATGGGCGCTGGCCCGGACAGTCGAGGGTGCCGACGGCATCGATTCAGGCTACCGGAGCAACCCGGGCCCGCCGATGACACCGAAGGTTCAGGAGCGTCCCATCGCCGTACCCAGATCGGCCAGGAGGTCCTCGGGATGTTCCAGGCCCACCGACATGCGGATGGTCCCCTCACCGATGCCCGATGCCTCCAGTTCGTCGGGCAGCAAGTTGACGTGCGTGGTCGACGCTGGATGGGTCACCAGGGTCTCGGGACCCCCGAGGGAGGTAGCAAGCCGACACAGGCGGGTCGCCTCGACCAGCTCGCGTCCGGCGTCGAGCCCACCCGCGAGGTCGAAGGTGACAAGGCCACCCATCAGGTCCATCTGACGCCTGGCCAGATCGTGCTGTGGATGCGAGGTGAGCCCTGGATAGCGGACCTCGACCACCGCCGGGTGCTCTTCGAGCTCCTTCGCTATGAGTGCCGCGGAGGAGCTCTGACGTTCCATTCGCACTCCGAGTGAGCGCAGGCCCCGGATGGCGCCGGCCGCTTCGTGGGGGCTCGCCACCGCACCCTGGAGGACCGCGAAGCCCCAGACCCAATCGATCAGCTCCCGGCTTGCTGCCACCACCCCGAGCGTCAGGTCGTTGTGGCCACCGATGAACTTCGTGGCCGAGTGAACGACGATGTCGCAACCCAGCTCGAGGGGCCTCTGGGCGAGCGGGGTGGCAAAGGTGGAGTCGACCACCTTCATGGGACCCTTGATCGCAGCCAACGCACCCAGGTCGACAAGGTCCAGGCGGGGATTCGCCGGAGTCTCGGCCAGTAGCAGCATCGTCTTGCCGGGACGCACAGCCGCCTCCCACGCGGAGGGATCCGTTCCATCGACGAAGGTGACGTCGATGCCCATGCGGGGGCACACCGACTGCAACAGCATCTGGGTGCCTGCATACACCTGACGCTGCGCGACGATGTGGTCACCTGTGGAACAGAGCCCCAGCACCACGGCTGCCACGGCACCCATTCCGGATCCGAACGCCCTCGCCGCCTCGGCACCCTCGAGTTCGGCGATCGCCTCTTCGAAGTCGTTCACGGTCGGATTGCCGTAGCGGCTGTAGAAGCAGGTGGCACCAGCCGACAGCGCCATCTCCCGGCCCTGTTCCACCGAGGACAGCTCGAAGGTGGAGCTCGCGTTGATCACCGGCGCCAGCGCAGCGCCGTTGTGTCGACGGGCAACCTCGATCAGTTTGGTGTCGATCCGGTGGGTCAAGGGAGTACCTCCTGGGTTTCCCGATCGCAGGTCTCAGAACAGCCACGTCGGCCGTGCGCCAGCGCCCTCATGTCGCACGCGACCGTTCCATGAGCATCCGCACGGGTGCTCCGAGCTGGTCGGTCTCGATCAGGAACCCGTCGTGGCCGTGTGGAGAATCGATCTCCACGAACACCGAACGGTCGATGTCGCCGCGATGGCCTGTGGCCAGAAGGGTCTGGTGGAGCTCCTGTTGCTGATAGGGCGGGTACAGAGCGTCGGAGCGCACCGCTGCGACGACGCACGGGCACTGCACCCTGGCCAGGGCCTCGTGCAGCGAACCGCGACCGCGCGCTACGTCGTGGAGGTCCATCGCCCTGTTCAGTCGCAGGTAGCTGTTGGCGTCGAATCGGCCCACCAACTTGGTGCCCTGGTAGTCGAGGTATCCCTCGATGTCGAAGATCCGCTCCAACGTGAAGTCCAACTGGTGCACCAGGTGACGGTCGAAGCGAGAGCGGAAGACCTCGTCACTGCGGTAGGTCACCATCGCGAGCATCCGTGCGACCGCGAGTCCGTCGCGTGGCCCGGCCCCATCGGCCAGGTCGTAGTAGTCACCACCGGCGAAGGCCGGATCGGACTCGATCGCGGTGCGCCCGATGTGACTCCACGCGATCTGTTGGGCCGATGCGGCCGCGGTGGTCGAGGCGAGGAACAGCGCACCGACGCGCTCGGGGTACATGATCGCCCACTCCAATGCCTGCATACCGCCCATCGACCCGCCGACCACCCCGGCCCAGCGCTCGATCCCGAGCGAATCGGCGACCCGGGCCTGGCAACGCACCATGTCCCTGATCGACACGACGGGAAAGCTCGATCCATAGGCACGTCCGGTAACCGGATCCATCGATGCCGGCCCTGTGCTGCCCTGGCATCCACCGAGCACGTTCACACACACCACGAACAGCTCGTCTGTGTCGAGGGCCTTACCCGGGCCGATCAGGTCGTCCCACCATCCCGGGGTCGGGTGACCGTCCCCACTGCGACCTGCTGCATGGCTGTCACCTGTGAGCGCGTGGCAGACCAGCACTGCGTTGGAAGCTGCCTCGTCGAGAACACCCCAGGTCTCATAGGCGATGTCGACCTCAGCGAGGCTTCCACCACCTTCGAGGTGGAACCGCCGACCCACCAACCGGGTGAAGCTCCGATGCCCCCCATCGTCACCCGCGACCCACCCACCGCTGGAGCGAGAGCCTCGTTCGCGGGCTCCGATGTGGGGTGGGGGCGATTCGTTCAAGTGTTCCGGGACCTCTGGTGTCGATGGGCCATGACGACCCCGGAGCTCGCCGCACGGCCGACTCCCCGGAATGCACCGTCTCGTGGTGCCACGGACACGTAGTTGCCGCCACTCGGGCTGCCACATCCCTGCTCTCGCAGGTAAGCACCTTGGGTGTCCGTCCCAGGTTGCCGGACCCGTAGAGGGTCGCTCCAGATGGTCCCAACACTGAACCGCACCACCTACCCACTGGTCAAGTTCGTTGCGGTCACTCCGACGCGAACAGTCCCTTGGGCAGCCGTTGCACCCACCACTGGATCACCTCAGGGGCCGCTGAGCCGGTCAGGGCGTCCAGTTCCCCGCCGATCTCCCGCCAGGTCGTCGCATCGGTACCCGAGGCCGCGAGACCCTCGAACTCGCTCCACAACGACACTGCGCGGTCGAGGACATCTCCACCGACGGGCACCATCAGGTTCCGCAGGGCCGATGCGCTCACACGCACCGCCGAACTGCTCAATCCTGTACCCGCTGCACCCGTTGCGATCGCCAGGGATACCGACGGAGCGCTCAGGACCGCTGCGATCGCGGCCGGATCCACCCCGTCCATCGGTTCGACGCTCACCACCGGGGTGAGTGGGAGCAAGTCCCCGCGATGATCCACGCAAGCCTCGACCACCCGGGTCTGGGTGGCGACCAGGACCTTGGGGACCGACCGAGCGGAGCACCACCGCGCGACCCTCGACGATTCCCGAGCGAGACGGCCGAGGTCTACGACCGGCTCGCTGAAGCGCCGACCAGAGATCCTGCACATGCGTTGTCCCCAGCGGTTCACCCCCGGGTCGATCAGCCCCGAGGTGACCAGCCGGCCCTCACCCTGCCCGGGTGCCGGTTCGGTAGGCACGGCTGAAAGCGCGGATGACAGCGCGCCTGGAGGTTCGTTGTCCGGCGCTGGTGGAGGCGTGCGCGTCTCGACTCGCTCGCTGGCACAGGCGGCCAGTGCGTAGAACTCGTCCCGGAACCCCGCTGTGCAGCGAGCCAACTCCTCGAGGGGCACCCGGGCTGCGGTGTCACCCGAGATCCTGGGGGTTGCCAAGCTCGGGGTACCCATCGCGGCTGACATCAGCGGGGCCCAGGAGCCGCCGGTGGGTACCGAGGCTCTGCCCACCTTCCGATCCCGCCAGATCAGCTCGACCTGTGGCGTCGCTCCAGGTCCGCCACCACGGCGCAGCACCGGCGCGCACACGTGGACCGATGCATGTTCGAAGAACTGCTCGTCGCTCAACCAGAGGGCCGTCAGCTCGCAGGCCTCTAGAAGCTCCGCGCGTACCCAACCGGTGTCGCGCGCACCGAGCAGCGACTGTGGTGACAGCATGCACAGGATCCCTCCGTCGGCCAGCATCCGGGTTCCGGCAAGGAGGTGGCGTGCTGCATCGTCGGTGTACGGGGAGCCGACCTGGGGAGGCGAGCCGACCCGGCCGACGGAGCCTCCACCGGAGCGTGCAGCGCGGCGCGCGGCGACACCGCTGGTGAGGGGGCTTGCAAACGGGGGGTTGCCGACCACGACGTCGAAAGGCGTGTCGTCGCTACGATCCCCCAACGCATCGAGGACCTCGACCGACACCCGGGGATCCGACAGGCCATGGTTGCGGCCCCAGCCGGCGAGGACTTCACGAGCGACCCCGACCGAAGTCACGTCGAGGTCGCCACCGGTGACCCTCTGAAGCACCTCGGTAGGCGCCAGGCCACGCTCGTTCAGCACCTCGGCCATGACCAGAAGGATCGAACCTGCGCCACAACTCGGATCGCACAGGCTGCTCGGCAGCATCCCGTGGGTGGCCTCGAACTCATCGAGCGCGATCTCCACAAGGAGACGGGCAAGGTGGGTGGGCGTGTAGTGGGCTCCACGAGCCTGGCGCAGCTCGCCGTCCAGCGACTCCTCGTAGTGCTCAACCAGGACTCGGGGCGGGTCCACGCGGCTGCCCACGGGCTGGATCAGCCGCCCGGTTGGGTGACGAACCTGCTCAGGTGTGCCAAGCGCTCGTCGTTGGAGAACACCTCCACCGGTGTGATGTCGAGCCCGAGCCGCTTCTGGAGCCGACGAACCTCCAGTTCCTGGTTCCACAGCAACAGGCTCACAACCACACCCGACTCCCCCGCCCTGGCAGTCCGTCCCGATCGATGCACGTAGGTCTTGTGGTCCGACGGAGGGTCGTAGTGGATCACGACGTCAACATCGTCGACGTGGATACCCCTCGCAGCGACGTCGGTTGCCACCAGGGCCCCGACCTTGCCCTTGGAGAAGTCCGACAGGGAACGCTCGCGCATGTTCTGACGTAGATCGCCGTGAATCGCCCGGGCCTTCACGCCTTCGTCGGCGAGCTTGCGCGCCAGGCGGTCTGCCCCGTGCTTGGTGGCGGAGAACACCATCGTGCGCTGGGCCCCACCGATGATCGCAGCGGCAACCTTCACCTTGTCCATCTCATGGACCTTCAAGAACACGTGGGTCATCTCCGCGACAGAGACACCGCGCGACTGGACCTCGTGGCGCGCGGGGTTGGTCTGGTAGCGGCTCACCAACGTGTCGACCACGCCATCGAGCGTCGCTGAGAACAGCAGGGTCTGGTGCCTGCCGTCCACGTTGCGCAGAATCCACTCGACCTGGGGAAGGAACCCCATATCGGCCATCCGGTCGGCCTCGTCGATCACCACCTTCGAGACATCCGATACGGCAAGGTCACCGCGTTCGATCAGATCTATCGCTCGCCCGGGGGTGCAGACCGCGAAGTCCACTCCGTCGCGCAGGAGCTTGATCTGCTTGTCGATCGGATCCCCGCCGTAGATCGCAGCGATCCGCACACCGCGAGCGTGCGCGGCTGCCGTGAGCTCGTCGCGGACCTGGGTCGCCAGCTCACGTGTGGGGACCAGGGCAAGGCCGGTGGGTCGCTTGGGTTTGGCACGCTCGAGCATCTGAACCAGCGGAAGCCCGAACGCGAGTGTCTTGCCGGAGCCCGTTCGGGCCTTGCCGCACACATCGCGCCCCGCGAGGATGTCGGGGATGGTCATCTCCTGGATGGGGAAAGCGGTTTCGATCCCCCGCGCCGCCAAGGCTGCTGTGATGTCCTGGTCGAGCCCCAGGGATGAGAATGTCTTCGCCATGCGACGCTCAGGCTACCGGTCGGTGCCGCTTCGCCCGAACCCGCCGAGGATGCCGCGTTGAGCCGGACGCAACCCGTCGATGGGGACCGAAGCACTATCGCGTCGGCGTTGGCCGCTGTGGAGGCATGGGGAGCAGACACATCCTGTAGTGCTGCCAGCGACGGGACGGGGGTGCTCGCGACCCATGGTGACATCGACCATCGATTCCCGGTCGCGTCGATCACCAAGCTGCTGACGGCATGGTGCTGCCTGATCGCCATCGAAGAGCGCACGATCGACCTCGACGAACCCGCCGGACCGACCGGATCCACCGTCCGGCATCTGATGAGCCACGCGAGTGGGCTCGACTTCGACTCGCAACGCCCCCTCGCTGCACCGGGGGAACGCCGGATCTACTCCAACGCCGGTTACGAGGTGCTGGCTGGGCACCTGGAGACGAAAAGCGGCCTGAGCTTCGCAGAGTACCTGCACGAGGGAGTGCTGGAACCTCTTGCCATGAGCGCCACCAGCCTCGAAGGTTCGCCGGCGAGTGGAGCCACCAGCAACCTCGCGGACCTCCTGGTCTTCATGGAGGAGATGCGTTCGCCGACGCTGATATCCAGGGGGACGGCCGCTGTGGCCAAAGGTGCGCAGTTCCCTGCGCTGGCAGGGGTGCTCCCAGGTTGGGGACGCCAGGATCCGTGCGACTGGGGGCTTGGCCCGGAGATCCGTGGCACCAAGTCGCCGCACTGGAGCGGGCTCGGCGCCCCCGCCGACACCATCGGTCACTTCGGGGCATCAGGATGCATGATGTGGCTCGACCCTGGCACCGGACTCGGTTGTGTCGCACTGAGCGACAGGGCCTTCGACACCTGGTCAGTCGGGCTCTGGCCTGGATTCTCCGACAGCGTCCGCAGCGCTTGCTTCCCCTGAAGCCTGATCGTCACTGTCCCCGGTCGACTCCACCCCGGTCTTGGCTTCAGCCTGGATCCATCGATCTGGTGGGTTGGTCTTGTGTGGTCTGTGATCGTTGGACGGTGGCGGGGCACTGAGCACCCCAGATGTGTGGATCCAGCAGACCCGCGTGGCCGTAGTGGTATCGAACCTCCGTAGCGGTTGATCCTGTGTTGCATCTGACTTCGCGCAACACGCGCGCGGGTACACCATCGGCGACACCTTGCTTCTAAGAGTGGCCGACCAGGCTTCTCGGGCTGGCCGACCAGCTCGAAAGCGAATCGGCCGGCTCAGCCATCAGGCGGTGGCGGTGGGTCGCT
>JBKEAI010000062.1:0-50159 GCA_047972145.1 Microthrixaceae bacterium | reverse complement strand
GCACGCGCTGTGATCGAACTGTTACGCCGCGGAGCCGACCCAGACCCCAACAACGCAGCAGCTGTGACCGAAGCAGTCGTCACTTTGCCAGTAGACCGCGACGGCAAGCCTGGCCCGGTGTGCACCGCTGACGGGGAGCCTGTCGATGCCGCTACCGCTGCGGTGCTGCTCTGCGACGCCTTGTTGCAACCAGTGGGGGTGGACCCGTCAGGTGTGCCGTTGAACTGGGGGCGTCGTCGTCGTTTGTTCACACCGGCTCAGCGCACAGCTTTGGGGGTGCGTGATGGTGGATGTGTGTTCCCCGGTTGTGACCAGCCAGTGTCACGCTGTGATGCACATCACCAACAGCCATGGGAGACAGGCGGTGCGACTGACCTGGTCAACGGGGCCCTGTTGTGTCGCCGGCATCACCGCTTGGAGCACTCCAACACAGACTGGAAACTCCACACGGTCACCATCACGGAACTACCAGCCGAACTCGCAGACGCACACCGGCAACGAGCCGCCACCGCTGGGCTCGACCCCGACGACTCGGCCAGCTCAGCCTGCACGGGCCACCCAGGTAGCCCGGGCAGTCCGGGTAATCCGGGTAGCTGTGGTGGCATGGGCAACACCGTGAGGATCTGGACCGGCCCCGACGGCCAGACCCTGCTCGCGCAGATCGCCGCAGACCACCACCCACCACCGGTGACCGGGCGGGAATCGCCACCCTCCGGGGGCGACCCACCACCCATCGGGGGAGACCCACCACCAGCGGCTGGTGGATGAGCCGGCCGATTCGCTTTCGAGCTGGTCGGCCAGCCAGAGAAGCCTGGTCGGCCAGCCCCCGAACCAAGGCACCGCCAACGGAATACCCGCGCGCGTGTTGCGCGAAGTCAGATGCAACACAGGATCAACCGCTACGGATGTTCGATACCACTACGGCCGCGCGGGTCTGGGCGAATCCACACATCTGGGGCGCTCAGTGTCCCGCCACCAACCAACGATCACAGACCACACAAGACCAACCCACCAGATCGATGGACCCAGGCTCAGAACTCGCGGGTGAAGTACAGCGACATCACCCGGTCGATCATCTCGGGGCTGAGCACGGGTCGCTCCCCCATGTATGCCGAGATCGAGCTCGCCAGCCTGCACACGGTCCCCGGCAGGTACGCGCGGAGCTCACCGTCGCCCTCGATGTGGGCGAATCGCCGCAGGTGCTCCGCGGCCCCCGGGGCGACCTCTATCCCTTGGCCGGCGGTGACCCGCGCAAGGATCTCGTCGAACTCCGAATCGCTGCACGCCCCCACGAACACCTTGGAGTGGATCCGCCGGAAGAATGCATCGTCGCCGAGCTTGGCCGGTTGCATGTTGGTGGAGAGCACCACCTTGAGGTCGAAGGGCACCTCGAACTTGCGACCCATCAGCGTCAGGTAGTCAATGCCGCGATCGAGTGGCACGATCCAGCGGTTGAGCAACTCCTCGGGAGTCGCGCTCTGGCGGCCGAAGTCGTCGATCACGAAGATGCCGTTGTTGGCCTTGAGCTGCAACGGCGCGAGGTACACACCGGAGTCCGCTTCGTACTGGAGGTCGAGCATCCCCGGGTGCAGCTCTCCACCGGTGACGACCGCGGGCCGCTCGCAGGCGACCCAGCGGGGATCGAGCCAGGTCGGCTGCTCGTCGATGGCGGTGTGCAGGGTCGGGTCGTACACCGAGATGATCTGGCCCTCCACCTCGATGCAGTAGGGCACCAACACGTAGTCCTCGTGGGCCCGCACGATCCGCTCGGCGACGCTGGACTTGCCGGTCCCCGGAGGCCCGTAGAGGAACATCGCCCCGTCGCTGTGGATGGCGGGGCCCAGCTCGTCGAGCAGCTCGGGGGCGATCACCAGGTCCGAGAACGCGTCCGAGAGCACCTTGCGATCGAGCACGAGGTTCGGGTGCTGGGCGCGTACGACCTCGTGGTACAGACCGAGGGACACCGGTATCGGGCCCATGTAGCGGCACTCCGAGGAGCGCTGGCTCGCATACAGGCGTCCGGATTCGGTCGGGCTGACCACGTAGGCCCGGCCGTCCATCCCCTGGTATTCCACGAGGTTGCGATCGCGCATCGCCTGCACCACCACGTCGACCAGGTTCGCCGAGACGTGCAATTTCGCCGCGAGCGCGGTGGTGTTGTTGCGGACATCGACCACGATCTGGCGCAGCAGGATGTCCTCGAGAACCGCCTGGGAGATCCCGAGTCCCTCGGGCACCGACGGCGGGCGCAACTCGAACACGATGTCGTGGCCGTCAGCCATCTCTCCCACAGCCGTGTTTGCGGTGTGCTCCGGGTCGAACTCGGGCTGCGCGACGGTGGTGGGGTCGAGCCCCTCATCGAAGCGTGTCTCCCATTCACTCGGGGGCACCTGCGCGGGAAGGTCCTGTATGGGAACATCGGGTGCGGGAACATCGGGTGCGGGCAGGGGTGCCTCCGCGTCCGCCGATCCTCCGACCAGGGCCGGTTCACGCTCGGCTATCAGGGTGTCGGCAGGACGGTCGAACCACTCGCCGTGGGATGGCTCGAAGGGGAAGTCCTGACTCTGGTCATCTCCCGGGATGTTCTGGTTCATCGATACCCTTCGGTCGCGCGCCGGTCCATGGACGCGGCGAGCGTCCCGGGCCGGTGCAACAGCTATGTCATGCATCGGAGCGCTTCCATCGCGCCTTGAGCAGTCGCTACGCGAAGCAGCAGAGACCGCTCAGCAAGCCCACGCGTTCGGGGCCGATCCCACCCCCTCCCGCGATTGCGACCCGCCATCGACCACACTTGGGCCATGGCGAACTCCCGGAAAGGTCCGATCGTGCTCACCGTCGCAGCTGTGGTGGTCGTCCTCGCCGGCGCTATCTGGTTCTTCTTCATCCGTAGCGACGCGCCCCCAGCGGTTGACCTGGACACAGCGACGGATCAGCTCACCTCGACCACCTCGGGCTCGAGCACGACCTCCACCGCGCCCGAGGGGATCGACGGAACCTGGGTCGTCGACACCGAGACGGGCGACTTCGACTTCGAGACGGCTACCGGATCTTTCGCCGGGTTCAGGGTGACAGAGGAGCTTGCCCAGATCGGCAGCAGCGAAGCGGTGGGGCGCACCGGCGAGGTCACCGGAACCATGCAGATCTCCGACGGCACGCTCCAGTCCGCTGAGATCGAGGTCGACCTGACGAGCATCGAGTCCGACACCCCCCGTCGCGACGGACGGGTCCAGGATGCGCTCGGCACCGACGAGTTCCCCACCGCCACGTTCACCCTGACCGAGCCGGTCGAGTTGCCCACCGGTGCGGCGCAAGGGGAGGCGATCTCGGTCCGGGCCCCCGGCGAGCTGACCGTAAACGGGGTGACCAACGCGGTGACAGCAGACCTCGAGGCACAGCTGGTCGATGGCACCGCCGTGGTGGTCGGCTCCATCGAGATCAACTTCGCTGACTTCGACATCGAGGCACCGAGCGCTCCGGTGGTGCTGTCTGTGTCAGACGAGGCGACCGTGGAGTTCCAACTGCTGTTCACCCCGCAGACCGACCAGGGCGCCGATACCCCCTCCACGAGCGGAGACCCGAGCGCCTCGACCACCACAGATCCCTGAGCGGCGAACGGAGCAAGCCATGACCGAGCAGGCGCCCCCGGTCGACATCGGTGGATGGCAGTACCACTGGGACACGGCACCACGGCCGTTCCTGCATCCGGTGACGACACCCGCGGGGGTGACGCTGTCGGTCGACTCGCCGGCGGATCACCCGTGGCACCACGCGCTTTGGTTCACGATCAAGTTCGTCAACGGCGAGAACTTCTGGGAGGAATACGACGAGTTCGGGCTGTTGGTCTCCGACGGTGCCCCATCGGTGCAGCGCTACGCGGACGGCTCCGAGGTGCTCATCAACCGGATCGAGTGGATGCGGCCCGGCCCCGGGGGCCCCGGTACAGGCGCGCGGGCGTTGACCCAGAGCCTGCGGTTGCGGTCGGTCCGCACACCGGAGCTGTGCGAGCTCGACTGGGACGTGTCGCTGGTGCCCGACGAGGACGTGGTCCTGGACCGCACACCGTTCACCACCTGGGGTGGCTACGGAGGACTGACCTTCCGTGGCCGGCCCGACTGGCACGACACCGCCCTACGGCTCGAAGGGGGAGCACCGAAAGAGCGGATACTCGGCGACCGTGGCCGCTGGTGCTCGCTGGAGGGCCCGGTCGCGCCGTCTGACGACCCGGTCGGGCTGGTGATGTTCGACCATCCGGCCAACCCCGGTTTTCCCAACTGCTGGTATGCGAGCACCCGTGCGGACACCTACGGGGAGCAGGGTTGGTCGAACTTCGCCAACGCGGCACTCCTCTGGGATGGCCCGATCCCACTCACAGCGGGTGAGACACTGCGCGTACGACACCGCTTCGCCACCTGGGACGGAGTGCGACCCGGGGGAGCCCTGGCCAGGGACTGGGAACGGTGGATCGAACAGGCTCCTGGGTGAACGGCCCCATCCAAACCCCTGTTCCTTCGGTGGCCGGCATCGCCGCGTCTCTCGAGTCGTTCGTCACCGACACACTCGGAGACCTCGTCACCAACCACCTGCCGAACTGGCGGGTCCCGGGCTTCTTCGCGGGCCACCCAGTCGAACCGGACGTCGCGGCGGACCTGGTGTTCGTGCTCGCCCACCTGGGTGACCTGGGAGTGGTCGAGCTCGACGGAACACCGCTCGACACGGTTATCGCCTCGGTGCTCGCACACATCGACGGTGCCCGCACCCACACGTTCTTTTCCTACCGCGTGGCGGAGACCCTCGCCCGCTACGGGCCGTTGCACGACAACCGGCTCCTTCGGGGATGGTCCAACGACGCGGTCGCGAACCTCGCGACTGCGGTCGACTCCACCGACTGGGTGGAACTGTTGGATCTGGGCCTGCCGCGCAACTACTCGGCTGTGTTGGCGCGCTGTGAGCTTGCGAGGCACAACCTGGGGCTCGACATAGACGAGAACCTCCTGGGGGACCTGCTGGAACGCGCCCGCTCGATGCTGGGTCGCGATCCGACGAGGTTCCTCGACGACTCGACCCACGGTGTCGGCAGGGTCGACATCTACACCGTCGACGTCTGGCTCTTCACCGAGCCCCTGGCTCGGTTGCTCGGGGATCTGTGGGACGAGGGCACCGCGAACGCGGTCGAACTGCTGGAGCTCACCGGCACCCCGAAGGGTGCTGCGGTGGCTTGGGGACGCTCGACCGGGGCACTCGCGTGCGCGTTGACGATCGAGATGGCCGCGCTCGTGCTCGCCGCCGACGCGCAGGGCCGCCGGTTCACCGATGCACCACACTGCTGGCACACAAGGCTCGCCGAAGCGACCGCCGAGATGCCGGGATGGTTCGACGGCGGTCTCACGACCGCCCACCGCAACCGCAACCCGTATGCGTACCGGGGCCCGTTCCGGCGACTCCAGATGACCCTCGACCTGCTCGGCAAGCTGGCCTGGTCGGCCCACCGGCTTCGCTCGGTCACCTCCGAACCTGCACCCGGGCGCGACTCGATCAGCTCACGTCCCGCCGATGGGCTGATACACCTCGCCACCGGCTCCAACGCCGCGGTGTGGACCGACCACGACCCCGGCGCGGAGTTGGACGAGCCGACGAGGAACGACCACGCGGTGGTCATACCGTTCGTCGGAGCCACCCGCTCGGACTACCTCGCCGCACCGCGCCGGCCGGGGCTGTACGAGGTGCCGGTCGATTCGGACATCGCATGTTGGGTGCCGGTGATCGCCGCAAGGCAGCACCGGTTCGCCCCTTCGGGGTTGCCCGACGGTCTGGAAGCGTCGCGAGAGGGTGTGATCGGGCAGTGGAGCCGCCTGGACCGGATCGGCGACCTCGATCCCGAACGCGACGTCGACCACCTCAGCGCCAACGCGCGGATCGAGTACCAGCGCGAAGCGAGGACCACCGAGGTGAGCATCGAGATCTCCCTCGACACTGGAGAGCTCACCGACGCGAAGCCCGCTGTGCCCGATGCGATCGCTGTGAACATCCCCGAGACCCTCGACCGACCTCTTCGTGTCGAGCTCGTCGATGCCCAGCCCTCGGCACAGATCGGCATCGTCGATACCGCAGGCGTCGACGAGTGGCGCTCGTTCTGGGCGGAGCTTCCGGTGCTGCACCAGATCGACGTGGTCGAACCAGGTCCCCACACCGCCCTTCGCTACCGGGTCACGCCGACCCTGCGGGTGGCATCCAGCGCACACTCAGCACACTACGACGACTGCCTCTACGGACCCCTCGAAGCCGACCGGCGGGCGCTTTCGTTGCGCAACCCGCTCGGCCCGCTGGGGGTGTCCGGAGCCGCGCTCGACCGTGCGCTCGAGCGGATCGACCTCTACCACCTGCACTGGCCCGAGTGGCTCGCGTTCGACGATCCCGCTGCCCATGCAGCTGCGATCCAGGCGCTCGCGCGGCACCGGATCCCGGTGGTGTGGACTGCACACAACCTGACGCCGCACGACAAGAACCCCGAGGTGTACGACGGGATCTATCAGCGGTGGGCCGAACACGTCGATGCCGTCATCCACCACTCGGCGTTCGCCCGCGATCTGATGACCCGGCGGTACCGCTTCGGTGCGCACACCACCCACCACGTGATCCCCCACGGACACTTCGGTGGGCTCTACCCGAGTGCGCAGACACCCCGTGATCTGGCCGAGGAACGGCTGGGCCTGTCGCCGAGCCGGCTACGGGTGGGGATCCTCGGTGCACCGAGAATCGAGCGCGACGTGAGCGGCTTCCTCGATGCGGTGTACCGGTCCGCCAACCCAGAGGTGCGCGTGTGCTGCTGGTCACTCGGCACCGATGACCCGGTGCCCGACGATCCACGGATCGAGGTCGCGGAGACATACGAGATGGTGGATGCCGAGACCTACGGACTGCGCCTTGCCGCGTGCGATGTGCTGGCCCTGCCCTTCGACCCCGACGGCGACATGCTCGCAACCGGCGTGGCCGCGGACGCGATCGGTTGCGGCAAGGCCACCCTCGTAAGCCCGTGGGGCTACCTGGCCGAGACCCTCGGTGATGCCGGGATCCCGATGGGCGACACCGTCGAATCCATGACCGGAGCGCTCGATCACCTGGACCGCGACGCGGTCGACACCGCGGCCGCCGCTGCGGTCGGACTGCGCGCCGTCAACACGTGGAAGCACTCGGCGGAGCTCACGATGGATGTGTTCGAGTCAGTCCTCGGCTGAAGGTCAGTGCTCGGCTGAAGGTCAGTCCTCGGTCAGCAGGGTCTCGAGGCGCCCGAGGATGTCGACCAGCAGGGCGCGGTCCGATTCGGGTCGCGTCGGGGAATCCGGATGCGTGCGGTCCGAGGAGATCTGGTCGCGCATTCGCAGGAACATCGCGGCGTCGTGGCGGTAGCCGGGAACCGGCGCCCGGAAAGCGAGCTGGCCGAGGTACGCCAACAGGTCGTTCAGCTCGGCGAAGCGGACCTCGTCACCTGCTTCCCACGCCTGGTCCCTTGCCGCGAAGGCATCCGGGCAGAACGTGGATATCCCCAACAGGTAGTCCGAGCCGTGCACGACCATGTCGATGGCGAGGTCGTTGCCGGTGAGCACCATGAACCCCGGTCTCACCCGATCGCGGATCGCGAGGCGGGTCATCTCGGGTCCCCGGCGCAACGACGAGTGCTTCGCGCCGACCATCGCGGGAACCTCGAGCATCGCCTCGTAGGTGTCGAGGTCCCAGATTCGCCCGGCGGGATGGAACATCTCACCCAACTCGAAGCCCAAGAAGCGATCCACACCTGCCGAGAGCTCCGCGTGGACGTCGACCAGAGCCGACTCGGCCACCGCCGCCAACCCGTGGGAGGGGAACACGATCGGTGTGCCACCCGCGTTCGCTATCTCCTCCATGGACCGTCGGTAGGTGCCCGGATCGAAGGCGTCACCAGGTGAATCGTCGACGAACGCTCCCGCCACGAAGCTGTCTTCACCGCCCACAGGCGCCCCGGTGCCAACCAGCGCGACAGTGCGCCCAAGCACCTCGGTTCGCTCTGCGGGAGAAAGATAGGGCCCGAAGCCGGTGTCCATGTTGACCGCCGGCACGAGACCCGCCTCCGCTGTGCGCACCAGGTGTGCCTCGAACCCGTCCCAATCGATTCCCCCGTCGGCGGTCATCGGCAACAGCACCGCCGACATACCCCGGATCGGTCGGTTCCCGGATCCACCTCGGCTGCTCATGCGATGCGCTCCAGGTCGATGCGTCGTACCGGGTGCAGGGCCGGTTCACCGGCGGCGAAGCGCCGCACCTCCTCCACGGCCAGGTCGGCCAACCGGAACGTCTCGGTGCCGATCGCACCTGCGATGTGCGGGGTGAGCATGACGTTCGGCAGGCCGCGCAGCGGCGAGTCGGGTGGCAACGGCTCCGGCTCTGTGACATCGAGGATCGCCTGGAGGCGACCCGATACCAGTTCGACCTCCAAGGCGCCGGCGTCGATCAGGGCGCCTCGGGCGGTGTTGACGATCGGGGTGCCATCCGCGAGCAGGGCGAGTTGGCGTGCACCGATCATGCCCTTGGTCGATTCGATGTCGGGTGCGTGCAGGCTGAGCACGTCACACCAACTGCACAGGTCGTCGAGGCCCATGGAGCCGACTCCCATCGCCTCGGCATCGTCGGCACTCAGGTAGGGGTCGTGGAAGGCGACCTCGAGGTCGTGGTGGCTGAGCAGGTCGGCGGTGAGGCGCCCCACATGCGATGCGCCGACGAGTCCGACCTTCTTGCCCATGTTGCCCAGCGATGATCGGTCGAGGCGCATCTCCAGCCCGGTTTCACGCTCGGCGGCCGAGAGCCACACGATGCCCTTGTTGGCCAGCACGATGGCCGCTGCGGCGAACTCCGCCACGGGTATGGCGTTGGCCGCAGCGGCGCTGGTCACCGCGATGCCGCGCTCCCAGACCGCGTCGGTGACCTGCCACTTGACGGTTCCCGCCGCATAGGCGAACAACTCGAGTCGCGGCATCACATCGAGCGCTGCGGCGTCGAGGGTCGGGCAACCCCAATGGCCGACGAGCACCTCTGCGTCGGCCAGCACGTCGTGCGCCGCCGGGTCACCGAAGTCGGTGAGTGGGTCGACCGTGAGCAGATTCCCTATCTGCGCGAGCTGTTCGAGGTGGTCCTCGGTGAGCGCGTAGCCGACGAGCCCATCCATCATCGCCAGCGCGATCCTCGGCCGGCGACCGTGCGGGTCAGCTTCCACCATCATCGGCCTCATCCGGCTTCCCCTTCAAGGCGCCGCGCGCAGCACGCTTGAACGCCGCGAGCTCCAGGCGCTCGGGGCGCTCGTTGTAGAAGTCGTCGAGTGGATAGCAGCCCGACACCAGACCGTTGCGTGGGGCGGTTGTGCAGTCGCTGAAGGTCCGGCACACCAGGCGACGCACCGGTGAGCGACCTGCGAGGCTGTCCGCCGGCAGGCTCGGCTGGCTGAGTGCCATCCGGCCGATCCCCGCCGAGCCCATCCACCCCTCTCGCACGAGGGCCTGGGCTGCGTTGGCCAGGTGGTCCTGGAGGTATGTGAGGCCTGAACCGACGACCACGAGATCGGGGTGGGCACTGGTCACGTCCCTGGTGGCGGCCGCCATCCTCGCCACCTCCACGAGCGGGTCCGTGGGCGGCCGGTAGCCGTCCGAGGGTGGGAAGTAGGCGGGGCGTTGCGCATGAGGAACGTAGTAGGGGCTGCCGGCGGTAGCGCACACGAGCTCCACCCCATGGGCCACGAGGATCTCCATCAGTTCGTGGGTCTCGGTGAGGTCGACCCCCACCCCGGTGCCGTCACCGCCGAAGCAGAACGGTGCAGGGTCGGTCCCATCGCCGGTATCCGGTACACCGCTGCCATCGGGGCCCGCGGTGAAGGGCACCATGTCGTATATCGACACCCGGCTTCCCAAGCCGAGGCCGGGCACGTCGGCTGCGATCGCGTCGAGTATCGAGGTGACCCAACGGGAACGGCCCGCGAGGTCACCCCCGTATGGTCCCGGCCTGTCGAGCGCTGCGAGCAACTCGTGGCCGAGGTAGCCGTGGCACTGCTTTACGTCGACGAAGTCGAACCCTGCCTCTGATGCCAACCGGGCTGCTCCGACGAAGCTGCCGATCAGATCCTCGAGCTCGGTGTCGGTGAGCACGCAGCGTCCGTCGGCGCCGACACGTGCATCGAGCAGCGGGTTGGTCCGTGCGGTCCTCGGATGGGGGGTTCCGTCGGGTCTCGCCCAGCGGCCAGAGTGGGTGAGCTGCAACCCGATCAGCGGCTCGGTGTCGCCGGCGCCCGCAGTCGTCCTCCAACCTTCGAGCAGCTCGGCGCGCAGCTCGGTGAGGTCTCGGGCCGACTCCGTGCCGATGCAGAGCTGGTTGGGGTTGGCCCGTCCCTCCGGGACCACCGCGACCGCCTCCCCACCCCAGATGAGTCCTGCGCCCGAACCCCCGAAGCGGCGCCAACGACGTCGCACGAGATCGGTCGGACGCCCGTCGGCCGTGCCGTCCCAACCCTCCATCGGCAGGATCGACCACCGGTTGGGAGCGCTTCGCAGCTTCCTGAAGTCCAGCCGCCGTGCCAGGGGGCCGCCGACGGTGACCTCGTCGTCGAGGGGCAGGTCCAGCCCCAGCGCATCGAGGCGCTCGCGCATGGCCGCGACATCCGCGAGCCTCTTGACCTGCACGATGTCTGTGCCGTGTGTGCCGGATCGCGCCACTGGCTCAGGATGCCGGTTCGAGCAGCCGGCCCCGGAGGTGCTCCAGCACCGTCATGAGCGCGTCGTGGGTCGGCTCGCCGGGTTCGTCGATCAGGTGCTCGGTGAGCACCGAGTGCGGCGGGATCTGCGCTTCGGGGTTGGCGGTGGACCCGTCGAGCTCGATCCCGATGAACGCATCACCGAGCTGCTCGCGCAGGAACTCGAAGCGCTCACCGGGCACCAGACGGTCACTGGTGAAGCGCAACCCCACCACCTCGAGGTTGTCGTGTGCGCACCGGTTGCGCACCTTGGCGAGGTCCCGGTCGCTGATGTCGAGCGAACGCCGCCGCGACCGCGAGATCCCGAGCGGCATGGATGGCTGGGAGAGCACCGGTGCCAACAGGCGGTCGTCGGCCGCCATCGCCAGCGCGTAGCCCCCCGTCCAACACATCCCGACCGCGCCGACGCCCGGACCACCGCAACGATCGTGTTCGCGCTCCGCCAAGGCCCGCAGCCAGTCGACCACCGGCGACGTCCTGCCCGTGGCGAGCACCGTGAACTCCCGGCTCACACATGCGGGCACGAACGACGACGCCATCGTCTTGAGCCCCGCCGCGGTGCCGTGGGCGTTCGGGTCGAGGCCCGGCGTGCCGAACAGGTGCGGCATGACCGCTGTGCAACCCATGTCGCTGACCCGTCGGGCGAAGTCCGCCACCTTGGGGGTGATGCCGGGCATCTCCGCGATCACGACGACCGCTGGACCCTCTCCCCGGCGGAACACCGTGCGCGTCCTGGTGCCGTGGGTGAACTCGTCGCGTTCGAAATCGGAGAGCGGATCGTCAGCCATCCGGGGCACGCTACCCACACAGCGGTGCCCACGCGGGATCGAGGCCGGATCCCCCGCGGGGATCGGTGGGGCGTGGTCGTCAGCCGGCCATGCTCAACGGCACACCGGGCAGGCGCGAACCCGGTGGAACAGTCGCGATCGGCTGTGTTGCCGGGGTCGAGGTCGCCGTGGTGGTCGTCGTGGCGCCTGCGACCACCGGTACCACCGAGCCCGCGGTGATCGGAAAGTCCGGCCCGAGGATGTCGTTCTCCCAGCTCACCCCGACCTCGTTGACGATCGAGGTATCACCCTTGGTCTCCGCAGCGACGGTCCCTGTGAACTCGAAGGTTGCGGCTCCGACCGGCATCGAGGCGGTGGAGCACGAGGCGCCCGTACAGGTCCAGTCGCCGACACCCTCGCTGTAGGTGAGCTCGGCGTCGTCGACCTCCGCCGGCACGATGTCGCTCACGAGCACGTCGGTGCCCGCCAGCGGGCCGGCGTTGGTCACGGTGACCGTCCAGGTGATCGGACCACCGGGGTTCGCCTCGGTCTCCTCGGTGGACTTCGCGATCTCGAGGGTCGTGTCGCCGGTGCCGATCACCGTCACCGTGTCGGAGCTGGTGACGGTGTCGACCGAACTGGTCACCGACACGGTGTTGTCCCCGTTGCCACCCTCGGGGTCGTTGTTCACCGCTGCGGTGTAGGAGAACGTCGCCGATTCGCCGTTGGCGAGCGTGCCGTTGTTGCACACCAGTGCTGTGCAGTTCCAGGTTCCCGCGCCGCTGTCGAACGTCAGCGCGCCACCGGTGGTCAACGCGGCCAGTGTCGGGCTCGGATTGTCGGTCAACTCGATGGTGGTGATCGCGGGGCCGCCACCGGGTGTCGCGGGGTAGCTGAGCCCAATCTCGCAGGTGAGCGTGTCCCCTGCGTCCACCTCGGTGGGACAGGTCTTGTTCACCTCGAGGGCGACCCCGAGGTCGACGGTGAGAGTCGCGGTGGCTAGCTGTTGGAAGGTGACGGGCAGGACGCCCCGGCCGAACTCGACCTCGGCTTCGAAGGTCCCCGAGTTGACCCCCGGATCTGTTGTCCATGTGAAGGTGAACTTCTGGTCGTGACCTGCGAACAGGAGCTGCTTCATGCAGTGGTTGCGGAACACGAGCAGGTGGTTCCAGCTCGGGCTGTCGCAGCTCAGCTCTGTGAGGTCTGCGTTGGCGGGCGACGACACCTCCGAGACGATGCAGTTGAACACCAGGGGCAGGCAGATCCTGTTCGAGGACAGCGTCGCCTCGGCGACGATCCTCCAGTTGTCATCGGTGGGGTTGTAGGTCCGTGAGATCAGGTCGATCCCGAAGTCGTCGCGCCGGTGCGTGACATCTTGCGCGGTCACCGATGCGGCCTGTTGGACCGCTGGGGTGCCCGGCGCTGCCGGTGATGCCGCGGCGCCAGCGGCGACTCCCGCCGGCACGAGAACGGCGAGAGCGAGGACAGCTCTGGCGATGACTGAACGACGGGGGGACTCCAAGATGACTCCCGGGGTTGGCCTGAGTCTTCTTTCTACCGGTTGAACAGGTGTTTTCCGCGTCTTTCGCCCGGAAGTTGCCGTCCTGCGCCGCGCAGGTGCTCAGGCGTTCTTGGGGAGCTCGCTGAAGGGGACCTTGTTGAGGTCCCCCGGTTCCTTGGGAAGGCCGAGAACTCTTTCACCGATGATGTTGCGCTGGATCTGGTCGGTGCCGCCGTAGATCGGGGGTGCCTGGGCGTACAGAGCCGAGCCGGTCACCATCGCCAGGAACGGGTTGCCGGTGGCGTCGTCGATCGCAGCCTTGTCGGGTTCCTTGTAGGCGTGCAGGGTCCCCGCGGCCCCTACGATGCGCAGTCCGAGGTCGCGTTGCAGGCGCACCATGTCGCTCATCGCCAGCTTCGCGATGTTCGCCATCCCGGGCACATCGCCTCCCGCGGCGCGGGTTGCCTTGACCCGCTCGGCGTTGAACCGGCCGAGTTCACCCATCATGTGAAGCCGGACGAGGTCCTGGCGGATGGTCGGGTCCTGTGCCTTGCCGTTGCCCTTGGCGAGGTCGATGTAGAGCTGGGCGCTCGACCGTGCCCGTCGGGTACCTCCGCGGCTCTTGTTGGACTTCGACCGCTTCGGCTCGGCTGTGACGAAGTCCCCCGCACGACGCTCCAGGTTGCCGGCGATCGTTCCCGGAATCGCAGTGGGAATCGCACCCCCACCACCTGCACCGAGTCCGGCCCGCTCGTTGGCGAGGGTGGTGTTCGCCGCGGCCCAACCTGCGTTGAGGTCCCCGATCACCGCATCGACCGGCACGCGGGCGTCGGTGAGGAACACCTCGTTGAACATCGCGTGGCCGGTCATCTCGTACAGCGGACGAAGCTCGACGGCCTCCTGGTGCATGTCGATCGCCATCCAGGTGATGCCGCTGTGCTTCGGCGCATCGGGATCCGTCCTGGCGAGCAGCATCCCCAGATCCGCGCTGGCACCGAGTGACGTCCAGACCTTCTGGCCGTTGATGATCCACTCCTCGCCGTCGAGGACGGCCCTGGTGGTCAGCCCCGCGAGGTCGGAACCCGCGCCTGGTTCGGAGAACAGCTGACACCAGGCCTTGCGCCCGGTCACGATGTCGCGCACGTAGGTGTCGATCTGTGGGCGGTCCCCGTGCTCGGCGATCGTCGGGGCCGCGAGCAACAGACCCAGGCCGGTGGGTGCGCCGAGGGCACCGAACGATCCGATCTCGCGCGACACCACCACGGAGTCGCTGCGCGACAGGCCCCGCCCGTAGGCACCGGCGGGCAGGTAGGGCGCGGACCAGCCGGCTTCGCCGAGGCGTTCCCACCAATCCCCCACGGTCAACTCAGGATCCCAGTTCTCCTCGAGCCAGGTCCTGATCTCCGCCACCACCCCTGTGGCACCGGCACCGCCTGGCCCGGTCTCGTCGCTCGATCGCGTGTCGGTCACGGTTCCCCCTTGCCGCCCGGGTGAACCTGGGGCGGCGGTCTCCACGACGTCAGGGGCTCTCGGCACCCCGCGTCGGCCCACGGTCCCTCGGTGGGTCGTCCGCGAGTCTGCTGGGCGCACCGCCGCCACGGCAACCCGGGCCGTGGAGGGTCTAGCCCACCGAGCCGCCGGCACGCTCCAACGCCGCTACGACGGTCTCGCGCGGATCATCTGAGAACGCCGCGCCGCGCCGCACACCCACGGGAGGTCTGGCGAGCAGGTAGGGCACCGCCAACGGTGGGAACAACACCAGGGCGATGGTCACGCCGAACCTGCGCCGAGGTGTGCGTCCTCGCGCAATGAGGGCATAGCGAAGCGCCATCACCCACACGAGGACCACCGGGGCCACCAGCAGGACCTCGGCGACGGTGTCCAGCCTCAAGGCGCTGCTCCGTCGTCCGAGCGCGACCTCCCGTGGCCACCCAGCGCTGCGACGATCTGCGCATCGACCAGATCGACCACCGTGGAACGCTGCGCGGCGAGATGCCCGACGGTTGCACCCACACCCAGCATCCGGTTGTTCAACCCCCGGCGCCAGAGCTGCGCCCGCTCGGCCACCCCGACCAGGGCACCGAAGCCGACCGGGATCATCACCGCCGCCACCAACATGCCGGCCCAAGTGTCGAACCTCCAGCCGACGACCAACCAGAACACGCTGGCCATGGCGAACAACGCCGCCGAGGCGATCGGCAGTATCGTCGCCATCACCGCCGGGGCGAGCCGGATCCGGCTGACAAGCCAGCTCAACGCCAGCGGCACCCCGTGCATCACCAGGCCGGCCGCGGCATAGGGCAGCATCAGCACCCACGTGATCAGCGTCACGAGGGATCGGCCCCTGAACCCCGACACACCCTCTGTGGCCCAGGTGTCGTCCACCCCGGCGAACGACAGCGTTTCGCGGTACCCGCTCGCAGCATCCTCGATCCGATCGTGGACTTCGGTGGTGGCCAACCAACCCCCGAGGCGGTCACGGAGGCCGACCGGTACGGAGCGCTCGGGCGCCTGGTCCCTCAGCCACGCCTCAGCAGCGGTCTGCAACGCCCTCGCCTCACGCCAGTCGTCGTAGTTGGGCGCGGCACCCCGCAGGCGGGCATCGACCAGTGCGGTGAGCTCCTCCACCTCTTCATGGTCGACTGCCGATTCACGGTCGACCGCCGAGCCCGTGTCGGTGCTTGTGCTCGTGGCTGTCTGGAGCCCATCCGGGGAGGCCAACAGCCCATCCAGATCGATCACCTCGCCGGGGTGCACGTACACGCTGGAGCGGAACGCCGCCTTGTCGTCGTAGTGGATACCCACCGCGACGATGCGGATCCCCTCGACCCCTGCCGCCCGTGCCCCGAGCGCGATCCGCGCGGCACCGCTGCGCACCTTGCCGATGCTGGGTTCCTCGCGCGTGATCCCCTCGGGGAAGATCAGCACCACCTCCCCGGCGGCCAACGCATCGTGACAAGCACCGAACATGTCGCTGTTGTCCTGGCCCTTGCTGGCAGGTCCACCCTTGGCACTGCGTCCGCGGTGCACGGGGATCGCCCCGATCCCCTCCATGATCTGCTTGGCCACGGGGTACCGCCAGATCGTGTCGTCCGCGAGGATCCGGGGACGCCTGGGCAACACACTCATCAGTACGATCGCATCCGCGGCTCCGCCGAAGTGGTTGGCGACCACGAGCACCGGACCCCTGTCGGTGTCGGCCAGGTCACCCGAGTCGACCTGTCGCCAGGTGACCGACGCGACGCCCGACACGACGCGCGCCAGGAGAGGGTGCCGGGTCCAGGCACCGCGGCCGAGCCCGTCAGGCATCGCCGGGCTCCCGCTGGGAGGTGGTGCGTGGCCACAACATCGTCGCCCACAGCGTCGCCGCCGATGCGGTGCCGATGTGCCACAACCCATGGAGCTGAAGCGGGGAGTCAGGCCTGCACAACGGACCACCCGTGCGCCCGAGCACGTAGGACCCCAACGACAGGGCGACGATCGCGCCCAGCGCGGACAGCTTCGACCTGTCGGCACCGGGCACGGCGCTGCACGACCGCACCGCCCGCACCAGGGGTACACCTGCACCGAGGGCGACGAGAGCGACGATCGGCAGGTCGTGCAACCACTGTGCGCCGCTGAACTGCGGACCGTGGTAGGCCACGCTGCCCAACCCGCTCAGGACCAGCGCGGCTCCGTACGCGCCGGCCGCGGGGCGCTGGGACCGTGGGAGCGATGTGATCCGGGTGGAGAACCAGGCGCCGGCAGCGACATATCCCAACGACGACACTGCATTGACCGGTTGCGCGAGCAGACCGGACCGGAGGGCTTCGCAGTCGCTGTCGCCGAGGGTTCCCGTCTGCGACTTCACCGCGGCCGACAGCGATGCCAAGGAGTAGGGCGCTCAGCCGCGCTCGTGGATGAACTCGGCCGTGCTACCACCGAGCGCGAGCGGCTCCACGGCCAACTTGCGGTGATCCCAGCTGCGCACGCGCTCCGTGGTCACCCGAACCGCGACGCGCTTGTGCAACATGAACTCCACCAACGGCTTGACCTCGTCGCCGTAGGGGCCGTTGTAGCGCTCCCAGACGTCCACGCCGACGGCCCAGAGCTGATCCGGATCGTCGGTGATCGTGGCGACACCGTCGATCGACACGCCCCTCAGGGAGTCGTAGGTCTCGCCGTCCTCCACGAGGACCGTGACCCGCGGCTCGCGGCCCAGGTTCACGGCCTTCTGCGAGCGCGCCTTGGTCTCGAACCAGATCTCTCCGTCGATGTAGGCGTACCACATGGCGACGAGATGTGGTCGACCATCGGCTCCGAGGGTGGCCAGGGTCATCGTCCGGCTGCGCCGGAGGTAGGAATCCACCTCCGGAGCGGTCATGGCGACCTTGGAACGCTCGTTGGTACCCACGTGCCGGGGCTACCGGTCCAGCGGGTTCAGGAGCTCTTCGATCCCGCTGGCTCGTAGGGCTCGGGCTCCGAATCGGAGGTCATCTGCTTGATCACGGCGAACACGATCGCGCCGATGCCGATCAGGATCATCAGCTTGAGCAGGCGGTGGGACTTCTTCGAGATGTCCTCGGACACGTCGTCCAGCGCCTTGGCCAGCTCGTCGATGGCGGTGGATTCCTTGGTGGCGGTACTCATGGTTCTCCCTGGCTGTCGGGTTGTGGGCCCCCAACATATCGGCTCGCACCGCGGTTGTGCGCCCATGAACGGATCCGGTGGTCGCCGGGTGGAATACTCACAACGCATGGAATGCCCACGGCGATGCGACCTCCCCTAACCACGCCGCGACCGCTGTTGGTCGCCCTGGCCTCGATGTTGTCGCTCGCCCTGGCGTCGGGCGCGTGCTCGAAGCCCTCGACGGAGGCATCCGGGGACGACGTGCGCGAACCCGCCGAGGCAGAGCCCGCGGCCGAGGTCGAGACCACCCGACCCACCGAGACCACCGCGCCGGCGGAGCCCATACAAGATGTCTTTCCGGGCACCGAGTGGGAACGTTGGACACCGCAAGCCGCAGGACTCGACCCCGGGGTGCTCGACGAGGTAGCTGCATCAGCGGAGCAGGGAAGGTCGGACTGCCTCGTGGTCACCCGCGACGGGAGGCTCGTCGCGGAGTGGTACTGGAACGGCACCACACCGCAGACCTCGAGAGAGATCTTCTCGGCTTCCAAGAGCTTCACCAGCGTGCTCGTGGGCATCGCATCCGATGACGGAGACCTCTCGGTCGACCAGCCGGCATCGACGTGGATACCCCAGTGGGTGGGCACCCCTTCGGAGGACGTCACCGTCGAAGCGCTCCTCAACAACACCTCGGGCCGCTACCACGACCTCGCCACCGACTACGGCAAGATGGCCGTCCAGGCCGTCGACAAGACGGGGTTTGCGATCGGACTCTCCCAACAGTCCGAACCCGGCACCACGTGGGCGTACAACAACTCGGCGATCCAGACCCTCGAAGAGGTCGTAACACAGGCGACCGGTACCGACATGGCGGAGTTCGGGACCGAACGACTCTTCGAGCCGTTGGGCATGGCCGATTCGAGCTGGAACCGTGACCGTGCGGGCAACCCGCTCGCGTTCATCGGCGTGCAGTCGACGTGTCGGGACCTCGCACGGTTCGGGCTGATGGCGCTCAACCAGGGCGAATGGGACGGCGAGCAGGTCGTATCAGCGGATTGGATGCAGCGCTCCACGGGTGAGTCCAGCCAAGAGCTCAACGCGGCGTACGGCTGGTTGTGGTGGCTCAACCGGGTCGGCCCGGTGCTGAGCCCCGAGACCGCGAGCGGTGGAGCTGTGACACCGGCGGACTCACAAATGGTCGCCGGTGCACCTGAGGACATGTTCTTCGCGCTCGGCCTGGGTGGCCAGATCGTGGCGGTCGATCCGGGATCCCGCACGGTGGTCACGAGACTCGGACCCTCGATCTACCCGCCGGGCACCGACAAGTTCACCACCGACGACGCGGCCCGCGTGGTCACCGAAGCCGTGATGGGAGACGCCACCGGCTGACCGCTCCCACGAGCCATCGCCGGGCGGTCACCCGCAGGTGGATGCACCTCCGTCCACGGGGATGACCGCGCCGGTGAGGAACGCCCCCGCACGCGACGCCAGGAACCTGGTCACCCCGGCCATGTCGTCGGGCCGACCCACCCTCTTGAGCGGGGTCGACGCTGCGATCTGCTCGCCGAAGGTCTCGAGGGTCTCCCTCATCATCTTGGAGGGGAACGCACCGGGGGCCACCGCGTTGACGGTGATCTGCGGCGCGAGCTGGGCGGCGAGATGCCTGGTGAGCATGTGGACCGCGGCCTTGGAGGCCGAATAGGAGTAGGTCTCGAGGATCGGTGGCTCGATGCCGTTGATCGACCCGATGTTGATCACCCGCGCCGGCTCATCCGCGGTGCCCGCCGAGCGCAGCAATGGCAGGAGGAACTTGGTGGTGTGGAACACGCCCTTGACGTTCAGGTCGAGCACCTTGGACCACGACGCCTCGTCGTGCTCTTCGAGTGGCACCCCCCAGGTGGCACCGGCGTTGTTGACGAGCACATCGAGCGAATCGTGGCGTTCGGCCATCCAATCCGCGAACTCCCGGCAACCCTCCTCGGTGGACAGGTTCGACGTGGTGCCCTCCACCTCGCCGCGCTCGCCCAGCGATTCGACGGCCGCTTGGACCGCGTCGGCCTTGCGCGAGGTGACGATCACCCTGGCACCGGCGTCCACGAACCCGCCGGCGATCATGAGGCCGATCCCGCTGGTCCCGCCGGTCACCACAGCGGTACGGCCCTCGAGGGAGAAGAGTTGGTCGGCGTCGGTGTGGGTCACGGTCATGGGGGTGCACCGTAGCCCTGGGGACACTCGGGCTTCCCGATCGCTATGGTGCGGCGATGAGCGAACCGAAGACCTGGAACCTCGCAGACCTGTTCGAATCGGTCGTCGACGTGGTCGGGGATCGGCCGGCCATGGTCGTACCCAACGCCCACGGTGGCCGGCGCGAGCTCACCCTCGCCGAGCTCGAAGCACGCACCAACCGCCTCGCCCACGCACTCGCGGCACGCGGGGTGGGCCCGGGCGACAAGGTCGGTGTGTACGGCTACAACGGCAACGAGTGGGTCGAGGCGCAGTGGGCGGCCTGGAAGCTGCGGGCCGTTCCGGTGAACGTCAACTACCGCTATGTGGAGGGTGAGCTCCAGTACCTGCTCGACAACTCCGACGCGAAGGCGGTGGTGCACGGAGCGGAGTTCGCCCCGATCCTCGCCAACATCCGAGGTGAGTTGCCGGGCTTGGCCGCGGCGCTCGCCTGGGCCGACGGAACCGAGGTGGACCTCGACGCAGCGGGCTCGGAGGACTACGAGAGCGCCCTGGGTGCCGAATCGCCCGATCGCGACTTCGACCCGCGCAGCAACGAGGACCTCTACATCCTCTACACCGGGGGCACCACCGGGATGCCCAAGGGCGTGATGTGGACCCACGAGGACTTCTTCCTCTCCACGATCGGACCGATCGTCACCGCGCTGGGCGATCCGATCACGCATCCGGGTGAGGTCGCCGAACGCACTGCTGAGAGCACCCCGGGGGTCGGTTTCCCGGTCGCCCCTCTGATGCACGGCGCGGCGCAGTGGACCGCCACCGCCAACTCGCTTCAGGGAACCAAGATGGTGCTGAGCACCGCCCGAAAGCTCGACCCGGCCGAGGTCTGGAAGATCGCGGCCGATGACAAGGCGATGGTGATGAACCTCGTCGGTGATGCGCAGGCGAGGCCGCTGGTTGAACACCTGGCGGAGCACCGCGACGACTACGACCTGTCGTCGCTGTTCCTGATCAGCTCAGGCGGTGCGATCCTGTCCCCTGCGGTCAAGCAGCGCTACGGCGAGGTGCTGCCGAACGTCATCATGTACGACGCCCTCGGGGCTTCCGAGACCGGATACCAGGGCACCCACGCCGGCACCGACGACCAGGGCCGGCCGCGTTTCGTCTTCGGGGACCACACGATCGTGCTCGATGACGACGGCAATCCGACCACCCCGGGAGATGGCGTGGTCGGCCGGCTCGCAAGGCGGGGCCACATACCCCTCGGTTACTACAAGGACGACAAGAAGACCGCCGAGACGTTCCCCACGATCAACGGCGAACGGTGGGTGATCCCCGGCGACATGGCCGTGGTCGAGGAGGACTCCACGATCACCCTGTTGGGTCGCGGGTCGGTGTCGATCAACTCCGGTGGCGAGAAGATCTTCCCCGAGGAGGTCGAGCTCGTCCTCAAGGGACATCCCGACGTCTTCGATGCGGTGGTGGTTGGTACACCCGATGAACGCTGGGGCGAACGCGTCACCGCTGTGGTGGTGCCACGCGGGGGGACCTCCCCCACCACCGAAGACCTCGGGGAGTTCGTGAAGGGTCAGATCGCGGGCTACAAGGCACCGCGCGCGGTGGTGCTCGTAGAGGAGATGGTGCGCTCACCGTCGGGCAAGGCCGACTACCGCTGGGCCAAGGCGACGGCGCTCGAACAGCTCGGCGGCGACTAGTCGGGTCCTGTGGTGACCGGCCAGATCCACGATCCGTCGGTGGGGCCGACGGATGCAGAACCCGGCACCGAGGGTACTTCGCGCGCGGCGCGTCGACGTGGCGCTCGCCCTGGGAGGACTACCGGTGGTTGCGCGACAACGACCCGGTGCACCGTGGTGAACATCGCGAGTTCGGCACCTACTTGGTGCTCAGCCGGTTCGCGGACGTGTTCGACGCTGTACGCGACACCGCTTCGTGTTCACGATGGTCACCGGAGGCAACGACACCACCACCGGCCTGCTCGGAGGGGCACTCGAGTTGCTGCCGTTCCGGCCCTGAAGGCGCAGCCTGCGGATCCCGAACACGCGCCGTGCGTCCCGTCGATGGCCAGTACGGCACCTGAGCAGTGTCGCAAGCCGACCCGGTCGAGCCGGGCATCGGTGCGGCGCGGCACTGGGCTGTCAGGGGACGAGGGTGAAGGCGTCGATGTGGGCGGGGACCACGACGCGGAAGTGGCGTTCGTCGAGGGTGGCGATCCGTTCGGCGCGGTGGCGTTCGGCGAGCACGATGACCGAGGCGTCGGTTCCACCGAGTGGCATGTCGCGGTAGCGGTCGACGAGTTCGCCGACCCGTTGCCACTCGGCGGTGGTGAGCCCGTCGACGACGAAGCGCCCCTCGACGATGTCGGTGTAGAGCGCGAGTTCGGCGTCTATTCCGACCTGGCGACACAGCAGGTAGGCGGCTTCGGCGATAACGAGCCCGGTGGTGCGCAGCGGCCCCGCTTCGTTGGCCAGCAGCTCGTGGCTGGCATCGTGGTCAGGGTCGCGGCGATCCCCGAGCGCGACGAGGGGACCGGTGTCAACGATCAGCACGACGGGCCTGTCAGGTCAGACGCGGCCGAAGCCCTCGGCCAACAACTCATCCGCGTCGCGGGCGAACCGGGTGCCGTCCGATGCGCCGATCCCTGCGAGCGTGAACCGGCGGAGAACCGGCGCGTCGTCGGTGTCGTCGGCAGGGAGGGTCTCGGCGAGCTCGGCGATGACGACGTCGATGCCGACCTCGCGGCGCGCCGCTTCGGCTTCGAGGCGTCGCAGCGCTTCGGCGGGCAGCTCAACGGTTACGGCCATGGCTTCGAGTGTAGAGCGCGACGCTGACAACGACCCGACCCAGCAGCAGGTTCGTACCCGGTGGCGGTAGGTCATAGTCCCAGGCCACAGTCGTCATCGACCGCGGGCGACTCGCGGTGCTCCCGCCCCTGCAGTCGCTGCGCTCCCTGCGGGTTGGGGGCAAGGGTGTGTGGTGAGTCCGGACAGACTCGGGCACCTCGCTGACGTCGTTGTGGCCACGATCATACCGCCCGGTCGATGGATCCAGGCTGAGGGAATCACCCAGGTCATGGGCATAGGCTCTGGGGATGGCCGAGCCACCCGAACAACTCATGCCGGTCCTGGACCGAACCCCCGACGAGGAGAGGCTGCACCGCAAGCAACGCCTCGCCGCGGCGTTCCGGATCTTCGGGCGCCTCGGCTTCGATGAGGGGGTGGCGGGGCACATCACCGCCCGTGACCCCGAACGGCTGGATCACTTCTGGGTGAACCCGTTCGGCATGAGCTTCAAGCAGATACGCGCGGCCGACCTGATCCTGGTCAACCACCAGGGTGAGGTCGTCGAGGGCACCTGGCCGGTGAACCGGGCCGCCTTCGCCATCCACGCCGCGATCCACGCGGCGCGCCCCGATGTGATCTCGGCAGCGCATTCGCACTCGGTGTACGGCAAGGCGTTCTCGTCGCTGCACCGGCCACTGTTGCCGCTCACCCAGGACGCGTGCATCTTCTTCGAGGACCACGCGGTCGACACCGAGTACGGCGGCATCGCGAACGACGTCGAGGAGGGCAAGCGGATCGCCGCGGCGCTGGGCGACAACAAGGCCGCTATCCTCGCCAACCACGGACTGGTCACCGCCGGGCAGTCCGTCGACGAGGCGGTGTTCTGGTTCACCACGATGGAGCGGACCTGCCAGGCCCAACTGCTCGCCGAGGCGGCGGGCGAGCCCCAGCCGATCCCCGACGACGTGGCCAGGTCGGTCTACGCACTCAACGGTTCTGCGATCGCCGGCTGGTTCAGCGCCCAGCCGTTGTTCAGCTGGATCATCGCCGAGCAACCGGACTGCCTGGAGGCCTAACAGGGTGCCGAAAGGTTCATCCGGGCGGCTGCCAGCCCGTAGACGAAGGCGTTGGGCATCTCCTCGACCGAACCCTCGATGACCTCCAGGGAGCCGACCCGGCTGCGCAGCTCGTCGAAGAAGCACTTGATCTCCAGGCGTGCCAGTGAGGATCCGAGGCAGAAGTGCGTGCCGAAACCGAACGCGATGTGATGGTTGGGATCGCGCGTCACATCGAACGACTCGGGATCCTCGAAGTGTGCAGGGTCCCGGTTGGCCGCCGGGTACATCAACACCACCTGGTCACCTGCACTGATCAACTCACCCCCGACCTCCACGTCGTCGGTCGCGACCCGGCACATGTTGTGCACCGGGGTGACCCAGCGGATGAACTCCTCCACCGCCACGTCGAGATCGGCACCATCGCGGATCAGCTCCCACTGATCGGGGCGTGCAGCCAGCTCGAGCAGCGTCCGCGCGATCACCGTGCGGGTGGTCTCGGCTCCACCGTCTAGCAGCAACAGGCAGTCCGAGATCACCTCGTCCACACCGAAGTCGTGCCCCGGCACCTCCGAGTCGACCCAAACCGACATCACGTCGTCGGCCGGACAGCCCTTCTTGTGCTCGAAGAGCTCCGCGGAGGCAGCCGCGAACTCCATCACCGCTGCGACCCCCTCGTCGTTCATGTACCGCGGCCCACCACCGAGGAGGATCGAGCGCTCCGACCACTCCTGTAGAGACGGGGTCATGTCGGTGGGAAAGCCGAGCAGCAGTCCGATCATCTCCGCGGGGAGCGGTGCGGCGAGCTCCGAGACGATCTCGACGGGAGCGTCGTGGGACAATGCCGCGTCGAACAACCTGGTCACCACGGCGCGGACATGGTCCTCGAAGCGGGTGACCGCGCGGGGTGTGAACCGACGTGACACCAGCTTGCGCCGCAGCGAGTGCAGCGGATCGTCGAGTCCGATGATCGCAGGATCGGCCGGGATGTTCGGCCTGTAGCCCCCCTTTAGCTGGTCGCTGCTGATGAACAGGCGCTTGCGCTGCTCGATCGATACCACGTCGTCGTAGCAGCTGATCCCCCACAGCTCGTTGCCCGAGTCCCAGTACGCCGGGGCGTTCTCGCGCATCCACGCATAGGTCGGATACGGGTCGCCGGCATAGAAGGCCCCATCGAGCAGATCGATCGCCCGACCCTTGAACGCTTCGGTGCGGGGGGTGTCCAGGGTCATGGTCTCCTCGGGTTCGTCAACTGCCGGCAGCCACACAGGCCCTCGGGTGGGACCGTAGCGGAGCGAGCCGGGGCACCGACCCCGGTCCCCCGTCGGCACTCACTCAGGGGACACTCACTGGAGCGAGACTCACTGGAGAGGCAGGCGCCAGTGATGCGGTGCGATCAACTCGTCCACACCGGGTGGCCCCCAGGTGCCCTGTGCGTAGGGAACCACCGGCGGGGGTGACTCCAGAAGCGGCGCGCTCACCTGCCAGAGCCGTTCGATTCCCTCGGCCCTGTTGAACAACATGTGGTCGCCCAGCATCGCGTCGTGGAGGAGTCTTTCGTACGCCTCCAGTTCGGAGCGCGGATCGAAACTCGACTTGTAGTCGAAGTCCATGTGGGCGTCACCCAACCTGATGGCGGCGCCAGGTTCCTTGGACATGAAGTTCACCCTGATGTGCCCGGGCTCGCCGATCTCGAACACGAGCTCGTTGCCCCGGGTGGCCTGGCCGTCGAACATGCCCATCGGGGGACGTTTCAACTTGACGATCAACACGCGCTTTCCCACCGGCATGCGCTTGCCCGTGCGCAGGAAGAACGGCACACCATCCCAACGGGCGTTGTCGATCCGGGCCTCGAGCGCGACCAGGGTCTCGGTGTCGGAACCCTCGGCCACCCCCTCGGCGTCGAGGTAGCCGTCGTATTGGCCGCGCACCACCCTGGCCGGATCGATCGGCACCAGTGCGTCGAAGACCCGCTGCTTCTCCTCGTGCAGCGCGTCTGCGGTGAACACCTCGGGGGGTTCCATCGCCACGAACCCCAGCGACTGGAACAGGTGCGTGACCACCATGTCGCGGTAGGCACCCGTGGCGTCGTAGAAGTTGGCGCGGTTCTCCACCCCCAGGGTCTCGGGAACGTCGATCTGGATGTTGCGGACGTGCTCGGCGTTCCACACCGGTTCGAAAAGGCGGTTGGAGAAACGGACCGCGAGCACGTTCTGGACGTCCTCTTTGCCCAGGAAGTGGTCTATCCGCAGGATCTGGTCCTCGTGGAACACCGAGTGCAGCAACTCGTCGAGCGCCCGGGCGCTGTCGAGGTCGGTGCCGAAGGGCTTTTCCAGGATCACCTTCGACTCTGGGCCCGCACATCCGGCTTCGCCCAGCGCACCGACGATCCCGGCCATCGCCATCGGTGGGATCGACAGGTAGAACAGAACCCTGGCGTCAGCACCCAGCTCGGTCCTGGCCGAGTCGACCGCGGCGGCGAGCTCCCCCAGGTCCTGCGCGGAGGACTGCACGTAGTCGAGCCGCTGGGCGAAACGCTCCCATCCGGGGCCCTCGGGGTGGACCCTGCCGAACCGCTCGGTCACGTCGTGGGCATGGGAGCGGAAGTCCCCGGTCGCCAGCGGGCGTCGGGAGGTGCCGAGGATCCGGAAGTCGCGGGGCATCAGCCCGACCTCGCTCAGATGGAAGAAGCCCGGGATCAGCTTGCGCGCCGCCAGGTCTCCCGTCGCGCCGAACAGCACGATCACATGGTTGGCAGGGGTTGCACCGTTGGGTGGGCCGGCACCGCCCGAGGGTGTGGAACTGGGCACGTTTCGCTACTCCTCGATGATCGTGTTGGGTCGACAGCTGCTCGCTGGGTCAGGTTCCAGAGGTCATCTCCCAGCGGCGTGCAACCTCCACCGCCGCGGCTGCGTCGGCCATCACGACCGACTCTTGTGCCTCCACGGCACCGGCTGGGATCGATCGATCACCATCGAGCAACCGTAGGAGGGGTACGGCCTTTGGCGTCCCGGCGACCAGCCACAACAGCCGGCGCGCCCTGGCGAGGCCCGGGTAGGTGAGCGTCATCCGCCTCCTACCCTGATACGCCTCGGTGGTGAGCGCGACCGGCCGGTCCGTCACCTCGAGCACCGGATCGCCCGGAACCAACGACGCCGTGTGGCCATCGGGGCCGAGGCCGAGGTGCACCAGGTCGAATCGCTCCGGGATCTCTTCGCCGTAGTCCCGGGCGGCATCTTCGAGGTCCGGGCGCTCCACAGGCATCGGGACCACGCTCGCCGATGCGCCGCGCAACGCCGCGCTGAGGTGGGCGAGGTTCCGGTCGGGGTCATCCGCCGGTGCGACCCTCTCGTCTACCTGGTAGATCGTGGTCGCCTCCCAGGGCATGTCGGTGCCGGCGAGCTCTGCGAACATCGCCCATGGCGTGCTGCCCCCGCTGACAGCGAAGTCGAACCGCCCGGACCGCTCGACGCTGTCGAGCGCCGAGGTCACGACCCGGTCCGCGGCCGACCGTGCCAGCTCCGCAGGATCCCGGGTCACCACCAGTCGGTGCTCCACCTGACCGGCTCAGCCACCCGCGGGCTTCTCGGCGTGGCCGCCGAACTGGCCCCGCATCGCCGAGAGCACCTTGCCGGTGAAGGTCCCCAGGTCCCGCGACTCGAAGCGCTCGTTGAGCGCGGCGGAGATCACGCTCGCAGGAACCCCCTCCTCGATCCCAGCGATGACGGTCCAGCGGCCCTCACCCGAATCGGAGACCCTCCCCTCGAAGCCGTCCAGGTCCGGTGACTGCGCGAGGGCGGCGGCGGTCAGGTCGACCAGCCAGGATCCGACGACCGATCCGCGCCGCCACAGCTCGGCCACCTCTGCGACGTCGATGTCGTACTGGTAGTACTCGGGGTTGCGCAGCGGGGTCGTCTCGGCGTCTATCTCCTGGGAGTGCAGGCCGGCGTCGGCATGGCGGATGATGCTCAACCCCTCGGCGATCGACGCCATCATCCCGTACTCCACGCCGTTGTGGACCATCTTCACGAAGTGACCCGCGCCGCTGGGTCCACAGTGCAGGTACCCGGCCTGTGCGGTGCCGCCCGCTGTGCGACCAGGTGTCGCCTCGGCGGTGCCCTCACCCGGAGCGATCGTGGCGAAGATCGGCGACAGCCGCTCGACCGGCTCCGTCTCGCCGCCGATCATCAGGCAATACCCACGATCGAGCCCCCACACACCACCGGAGGTTCCGCAGTCGAGGTAGTGGATGCCCGCGCCGCCGAGTTGTCGGGAACGGGAGATGTCGTCGCGGTAGTACGAGTTGCCGCCGTCGATGACGATGTCGTCGCGCTCCAGCAGCCCGGAGAGCTCCTCCACGGTGCCCTGCACGAAGCCGGCGGGCACCATGATCCACACCGCTCGCGGCGTCTCCAGGGCAGCCACGAAATCCTCCATCGAAAGTGCCCCGGTCGCACCCTCGGCCTCGAGGGCAGCGACGGCGGCGGCATCCACGTCGTAGACAACACATCTGTGCCCGGCGCGCATCAGCCGTCGAACGAGGTTCGCTCCCATCCGACCCGCCCCGATCATGCCCAGCTGCATCGGGTGGTCGGTCACCGTGATGGCCGGAGGCTCGGTGTCGGGCGTGGTCACAGTTGCCTCCTCGGGCACTCGGTGTTCGCGCAGCGGCAGGTGCACACCGCGCTGATCTCACAACTCGTCTCAGCGCGCATCTTGCCTCATCGACCTGTACCGCCGGATCAGCTCGTTGGTGGACGAGTCGTGGTCGAGTTCGGGCTCGTCGGCATCGATCAGCTGTGGTGCGATCTCCTTGGCGAGCACCTTTCCCAGCTCGACGCCCCACTGGTCGAAGCTGTCGATCCCCCAGATCACCCCCTGGGTGAACACGCTGTGCTCGTAGAGAGCCACGAGGGTGCCCAACCGGTAGGGAGTGAGCGACTCGGCGAGGATCACATTGGTGGGCCGGTTGCCCTCCATCACACGGTGGGGTACCTGGGCCTCGGGAGTGCCCTCGGCGCGGACCTCATCCGCGGTGCGGCCGAAGGCGAGGGCCTTGGCCTGTGCGAACACGTTCGAGCTCAACAGGTCGTGGTGATCTCCAAGCGGATTCGCTGTGGTGGCGAAGCCGATCAGGTCGACCGGGATCATCGTGGTGCCCTGGTGGATGAGTTGGTAGAAGCTGTGCTGGCCGTTGGTGCCGGGTTCGCCCCAGTAGATGGCGCCGGTGTCGAGGGCCACCTGCGTTCCGTCGAGGGTGACGTGCTTGCCGTTGGATTCCATCGTGAGCTGCTGGAGATACGCGGGGAAGCGGCTGAGGTACTGCGAATACGGCATCACCCCCATCGTCTGGCATCCGAAGAAGTTCCGGTACCAGACCGCGAGCATGCCCATGATCACGGGCAGGTTCTCTCCGAAGGGTGCACTGGCGAAGTGCTCGTCCATTTCGTGGAAACCACGCAGCAGGTCCCTGAAATGATCCGGGCCGACCGCCACCATCGTGGACAGCCCGATGGCGGAGTCCATCGAGTACCGGCCACCGACCCAGTCCCAGAAACCGAACATGTTCGCGGTGTCGATCCCGAAGCGTCGGACCAGCTCGGCGTTGGTGGACACCGCGACGAAGTGTCGTTCGACCACATCGGACTCAGGCGTGTCGGCCCCGCCGAGCGCGTCGAGGATCCAGCGGCGTGCGGAATGAGCGTTGGTCATCGTCTCGAGGGTCGAGAACGTCTTGGACGCGACGACGAACAGAGTCTCGGAGGGATCGAGGTCGCGTGTCGTCTCCACGAAGTCCGTGGAGTCGATGTTCGACACGAAGCGGATGTCGAGATCGCGATCGGAGTAACTGCGAAGTGCCTCATGGGCCATGACCGGTCCGAGGTCGGACCCGCCTATGCCGATGTTGACCACATTTCGTATCCGATGGCCCGAATACCCCTTCCATGCACCCGAGCGGATCTGCTGCGCGAACGCGCCCATGCGGTCGAGCACCTCGTGCACGTCGGCGACCACGTCACGGCCCTCCACCACGAGGGAGGCGCCGCGGGGCATCCGCAGCGCCACGTGCAGCACCGAGCGGTCCTCGCTCACGTTGATGCGCTCCCCGGAGAACATCGCGTCGATCCGGGCGCGCAAGCCGGCCTGTTCGGCGAGGCCCACCAGGGACGTGAGCGTCTCGTCGGTGATCCGGTTCTTCGAGTAGTCGAGGTAGAGCCCGAGCGCCTCGGCGCTCATGCGGGTGCCGCGAGCGGGGTCGTCCGCGAACAGGTCCCTCAGGTGCACGTCGTCCAACTTGGCGTGGTGGGCGGCCAGCTCACCCCACGCGGGCAGCGACACCGGAGATGAAACAGGCTCGGGGCCGCTCATCGGGTCGTCCTGCTCATCTGACCGAGGTGCTCTGCTGTTCGATCCTGGACATCAGCGCCGTCCAGGAAGCGACGAAGGCCTCCGCACCGTCGCTCTGGAGCTTCGCAGCGAGACCCGCCAGGTCGATCCCGGCTTCCTCGAAGCGGGCGAGCTCAGCTTCTGCATCACCACCGTCGAGTGGCATCGGATCGCCGAGCACCCCGTGGTCGAAGAACGCTTCGAGGGTGACATCCGGGAGCGTGTTGATCGTGTCGGGCGCCGCGAGCCCGTTCACATAGAGGGTGTCGGGGGCGGCGGGGTCCTTGGTGCTGGTCGACGCCCACAGCAACCGTTGGGGCTTCGCCCCGGCCGCGGTGAGCTCCGACCAACGCTGCGACGCGAGCACCTCACGGTAGGTGCGGTAGGTGCGGCCACCGACCGCTAGAGCCAGGCGGTCCTTCAGTTCAGCGGGCACCGAATCCGCGACCGCCTTGTCCCACCGGGACATGAACACCGACGCGACGCTTGCCACCACCGGATCCTCACCCGAGGCGATCCGGCGTTCTATGCCCGCCATGTAGGCCTCGGCAGCAGCCTGGTACTGGGCTGCGTCGAAGAGCAGGGTGACGTTGACCGGTACCCCGGCCGCTATCGCCTCGGTGATCGCGGGCAGCCCCTCGGGGGTGCCGGGGATCTTTATGAACAGGTTGTGGCGCTCGGCTCGTGCATGGAGGTCGCGGGCCGCGGTGACAGTGGAGTCGGTGTCGTACGCGAGCTCGGGCGACACCTCCAGCGACACGAACCCATCGACACCGCCGCTCGCCTCGTGTGCGGGCGCGAACAGGTCGGCCGCCCGGCGCAGGTCCTCGATCGCCAACTCGAAGAACAGGTCCTCACCGGCGAGCCCCGCCGCCGAGGCCGCCGCTATCGCCCCGTCGTACCCGCCGCCTTCGATCGCCTTGTCGAAGATCGAGGGGTTCGACGTGAGCCCGGTCACCGAGTAGTCCGCTACGTAGCGCTCGATCGTCCCGTCGTCGAGCATCGCGCGGGTGATGTTGTCGAGCCACAGGCTCTGGCCCATGTCGGCGAGCTGTTTGGTGGGTGCGCTCATCTGTCCTCCTCGGTCGTGTCGGGCTTGGAACCATCGGCACCGGTGTGGAACCGGTCCGGCGCGGTGGCCGCCAACGCGGCACCGACGATCCCCGCCGCGTTGAGGCTGTGCGCCGCGACGACCTCGGTGTCGGAGTCCATCTTGTCGCGCATCGCGCCGGAGAACTTCTCGAAGCGCTTGGACACCCCTCCGCCAACGATGATCAGGTCGGGCCAGAACAGCTTGTCGACCATGTCGAGATAGTGCCCCACCCGGTGCCCCCACTGGTGCCACGACAGGTCCTCGGTCTCGCGTACGAGCCCGGAAGCGTACTTCTCGGCCTCGTGGCCCTTGAGCTCCAGGTGACCCAACTCGGTGTTGGGTACCAGCACCCCGTCGGTGAACAACGCCGTGCCGATGCCCGTGCCGAGGGTGACCACCATCACCACGCCGTCGCGCCCTTCACCCGCCCCGAAGCGCATCTCGGCGATGCCCGCCGCGTCGGCGTCGTTGAGCACGACGCAATCCTGACCCAGGCGGTCCGCGAACATCTCCACCGCATCGATGCCGAGCCATGCCTGGTCGATGTTCGCTGCGGTGAGCACCACTCCGGAGCGGATCGCTGCGGGCACGGTGATGCCTATGTGTGGGGCACCTCCGAGGCGTTTCAGCAGCTCAGCCACCACGTCGGCAACCGCTTCGGGGGTAGCGGGATGTGGAGTGTCGATCCGCTCCCGCTCCGATGCCATCGTCCCGGCGCTGAGGTCGACCAGCGCGGCCTTCACCCCCGTACCGCCGATGTCGACGCCAATCGGCAGGTGAGCATCTGGATCAGTCGAAGACATGGCCGTGCTCGTAACGTTCGTCGGCCCCGGCGGCCTCGGTCAACGCGGCGACGTTGGAACGCGTGAAGAAGCCCTCGTAGCCGTGGCAGCGCTCGACGTACTCGGTGATCAACATCGAGAACTTCGAGGACTTGGAGAAGATCTGCTTGAGGTTGGGTTCGTCCTTGCACTCTCCCACCACATGCGCGAGGAACTCGGTGCCGACATCGGCGAGCTGCCGCACCACGTAGTCGACGTTCTTCTCGTCGACCACGTGGCCGTCCTGGACGGCGTACGCGATGTGGTGCATCCGGCGCCCGAAGTTGCGCACGAAGTCCTCGGTGGGCATCGGCAGGTTCTCGAAGGAGTTCACGAACGACGGCGTGTTGTTGGCCGTGAACACCCTCGCCGGTGACAACTTGTCGTCGTCGACATCGGGGTGGCGGGTGACGTTGGTGGACGAGTTCATCTCCGAGATGTTGTAGGCACCCCAGAAGTAGTACGGAACCATGGTGAGGTACTCGAGGATCGCGTCCTCGCGCTCCCCCGCGAGGATCCTGGTGGCGAGGTGGTCGGTGCCGAGCACCTTGCCGGAGATGTCGTGGTCGACCTGCATCTGGATCGCCGCGTCGATCTTGGACTGCTCGTCACCCGAGAGGCTGATCCGCTCACCGATGCCCAACCCCTCGAGGTCATCGAGACCCACGTCGAGGTAGCCCACCCGGTTGTAGGTGAAGTCCGACAGGAAGGTGAAGGTGAGGTGTTCGCTGGAGTAGAAGGCGTTCTCGGTGTCTCCTTCGTACACGAAGCGGATGTTCTGGGGCTCCAGGACGTCGCGGACCTCCGCCACCGACGAAGCCTTGTAGACCTCGCCGATGTACCGCGTGTTCGGCTTGGGGGCCGAAAGTGGGTACATCTTGTTCCAGCGGGTGATCTCGTCCTCGAAGCTGGGCGACAGCGGTTCGAGCACGATCATGCGTGGGAACTCGGGCTGTGACGCGAGCAGGTAGACCCGATGGGTGTCGCTCAGCCGTGCGTCGACGAGTCGGTAGGGCCCCATCAACGCAAGCTCCGCAAGGCACGCGATCCCGTCGCCGTGGGAGACCTGGAGCACCGTCGCAGCCATCTCGCCGACCAGTTCGTCGAGCCCCGCGGCGGTACGCCGCTGGTAGATCTTCGCGAGGTACTCCTCGAAGAACTCGCTGTTGCGCTTGTCGCCCTTGGGTTCGTAGGTGAGCAGGTCGATCATGCGATGGTCCTTTCAAACGACGACAGGTCTATCGGGTGACGGGCCACCTCGGCTGAGGGACCGGCCGGCGCGCGTCGGTCACCGGTATCCGACGTGTGGGGGGAACTCGGGGCGGAAGCGCTCGGCGCTCGTCTGGTCCCACGGGGTCTGCACCCGGGCATCGGCACGGTGCTCCAACAGGTCCCCCTCGTTCAGGAACTCGTAGGTCTCCGCGAAGGTCTGGACCCGCGAGTCCGAGATGCGCTTGACCACGAGCTCGGGACGCAGCTCCGAGGGGTGGTCGAGTCCCATCGCGGCGATCATCTCGGCGAGGGCATCGACGGTGTTGTCGTGGAAGCGGCGCACGCGCTGCGCTTTGTCCGGGACCACCAGGCCCTCTGTAGCCGCTTGTCCTGCGTGGTTACGCCCACGGGGCACTTGTTGGTGTGGCAGCGCTGGGACTGTATGCAACCGACCGCGAACATGAACCCGCGAGCGGAGTTGCACCAATCGGCACCGAGGGCCATCGCCCGCGCCATCGCGCTCGCGGAGACCAGCTTGCCGCTGGCGCCGACCTTGAGCTCGTCGCGCAGACCCACACCGACCAGGACGTTCTGCACGACCATCAGGCCCTCGACCAGGGGCATTCCGAGTGAATCGGAGAACTCCAGGGGTGCTGCACCGGTTCCTCCCTCCCCTCCATCCACCACGATGAAGTCGGGGAGTATCCCGGTGTCGACCATGGCGCGCACGATCGCCATGAACTCGCGGGGATCGCCGATGCAGATCTTGAACCCGACAGGCTTTCCCCCGGACAGCTCGCGCAGTTGCGAAATGAACGCCATCATCTCCAACGGGGTGGAGAACGCCTTGTGGTAGGTGGGTGAATAGACGGTCTTGCCCACCTCGACGATGCGAGCCTGCGCGATCTCCTCGGTGACTTTCGCCCCGGGCAGGATCCCCCCCGTGGCCGGGCTTGGCGCCCTGGGACACCTTGATCTCGATCATCTTGACCTGTGGGTCGGTGGCGTTCTTCGCGAACAGGTCCGGATCGAAGTCGCCATCAGGCGTGCGGCAACCGAAGTAGCCGGTGCCGATCTGCCAGATCAGATCGCCACCGGGTTCGCGGTGGTACCGCGAGATCGATCCCTCGCCGGTGTCGTTCTCGACCAGATACTGGTGGAGCTCCGGTCCCATGTCCTCGAGGACGAACCGCAGGTGGCCGACCAGTGGGTAGTTGCGCAGGATGCTGTGGCGGGGCTGGAGGAAGTCGTAGAAGCCCAGGATGATCAGCGGCACCAGAACCAGCTCCGCGATCCAGAACCACCCATCGAGGATTCCGAGCACACCGAAGCCGATTCCCATCACTAGGATCGCCCAGAACACCTTCGTTCGCGTCGATTCAACCATGTCGATTCAACCATGGCGCCCGTCACCTCCCGGGGTCAGGCGGACATCGGCAACGCTAGCGGTAGGCTCGCGGCCACCAACGGACCGAAAGGCCACCCATGACCTCCTCGCACTACAGCGTAGACCGCAACCCTGACGGGACATGTTCGATCAGGGTCACCGCCCGCGGGCTCGATGTGCTCGACGACCCTCGCCTCAACCGTGGCACCGCGTTCACCTCCGACGAGCGCGACCGGCTCGATCTCGCCGGGCTGCTCCCGACCGCTGTCGAGTCTCTCGACCAGCAGGTTGCGCGCAGCTACGAGGAGTTCCGGGCCGCGGAGACCGACCTCGACCGCTGGGAGTACCTCACCGCCCTGCACGACACCAACGAGGTGCTGTTCTACCGACTCGTGGGCGACCACGTCACCGAGATGCTGCCGATCGTCTACACACCGACCGTCGGCACCGCTATAGAGGAGTACAGCCACGTGTTCCGTCGCCCCCGCGGCGTGTTCCTCAACGTCGAGGACATCGACGGGATCGACCGTGCGCTCGGGGCCACGGGCCTCGGAGCCGACGATGTGGACCTGATCGTCGCTTCGGATGCGGAGGCGATCCTCGGCATCGGTGACTGGGGCGTGGGTGGGGTGGACATCTCGATAGGCAAGCTCGCGGTCTACACAGTGGCTGCGGGCATCGACCCCACAAGGGTGCTCGCCGTGGGCATGGACGTCGGGACCAACCGCGAGAAGCTGCTCACCGATCCCCGCTACCTCGGCCTGAAGCGGTCCCGGGTCCGAGGCGAGCAATACGACCGGTTCATCGACGAGTACGTGGCCAGGGCCTCGGAGCGCTTCCCCAACGCCATCCTCCACTGGGAGGACTTCGCAGCACCTCAGGCCCGCGGGATCCTCGCCCGCCACGGGGACCGCGTCTGCACCTTCGACGACGACATCCAGGGCACCGCCGCGGTCGGTCTGGCATGTGCACTCTCGGGTGTGCACGTCTCGGGTGGGCGCCTGGTCGACCAGCAGGTCGTGGTCTTCGGAGCCGGCTCCGCCGGCGTGGGAATAGCGGACCTGATCTGCCTCGCGCTGCGCGCCGAGGGGCTCGACGCTTCGGAGGCCGCGGGCAGGATCTGGTTGATCGACCGGCCGGGTCTGCTCACCACCGAGGCGGACCTCGCGGAGTACCAGGTGCCCTATGCCAAGGACCCTGCACTGGTCGACGCCTGGCGAGCCGGCGACGGCACGCTCGGGCTCGCCGAGGTGGTCGCAGGCCTGCACCCCACGATGCTCGTGGGTACCTCTGGTGTGGCCGGGGCGTTCAGCGAGAAGATCCTCCGCTCGATGACCGAGGGATGCGAACGCCCGATCGTGTTGCCGATGTCGAACCCCACACCCCTCGCGGAGCAGACTCCGACGAACATCCTGCGCTGGACCGACGGCAAGGCGCTCGTCGCGAGCGGTAGCCCCTTCGACCCGGTGACCCTCGATGGCACCACCTACAGGATCGGCCAGGCCAACAACGCACTGCTGTTCCCGGGGCTCGGCCTCGGAACGATCGTGTGCCGGGCCTCGCGCATCACCGACGCCATGTTCCTCGCCGGGGCGCGAGCCCTCGCCGGCCTGGCGGACCCGACCGATCCAGGTGCAGGGCTGCTGCCCGGGGTGGAACGCCTACGGGAGGTCTCCGCCACAGTGGCCGTGGAGGTGATCCGCGCGGCCATCGATGGCGGCTTGAACCGCGTGGAGGTTCCCGATCCGATCGAAGCGGTCGAGACCGCCATGTGGAGCCCCGCGTACCACCCGTTGTCCACCTAGAGCCCGGCCCTGCATTGCAGGATTCCCACGTCCAGTTGTGCGCACACCGAACGCGCCGCGCCGGTGGCGGACCAGCCGAGCCGAGGAGATCCAGCCATGTCCCAGACAGTCGCCGAGGTGCTCGTGGACCAGATGGTCGAAGCCGGGATCCAACGGGTCTACGGGATCGTCGGGGACTCGGCGAACCCGGTCATCGACGCGCTGCGCCGCCACGAGGCTTCGATCGAGTTCATCCACGTTCGCAACGAGGAGGCGGGAGCTTTCAGCGCGGGGGCCGACGCCCAGGTGTCAGGGCGACCCGCAGCGGTGATCGGCTCGTCGGGGCCGGGCAGCCTCCACCTGCTGAACGGGCTGTACGACTGCCAGCGCAACGGTGCACCCGTGTTCGCCATCGCCACCCACATCCCGAGCTCCGAGATCGGCACCGGGTACTTCCAGGAGACCAACCCCGAGCAGATCTTCTCGGGATGCACCAATTACGTCGCGACGCTCACCTCCCCGAACCAGATGCCACGCCTGTCCGAGCTCGCGATCCAGGCTGCGATCCTCGGGCGCGGGGTGGGGATGGTGATCGTGCCGGGCGACATCTCCGCGCAGAAGGTCACACACGAGATGGTCAAGCACCCGATCATCACCCAACGGCCGGTGATCAGACCGACCGAAGCATCGCTCGATGAGGCCGCCACGGCGATCAACTCTGCTCAGCGGGTGGCGATCTTCGGCGGAGAGGGAACCCGGGGGGCCCGAGCGGAGGTGTTGGAGCTCGCCGAGGCGCTACAGGCGCCGGTGGCGTTCGCGTTCCGGGGCAAGGACATCCTCGAGGCCGACAACCCGCGGGCGGTCGGCATGACCGGCCTGCTCGGATGGGGCGGGGCGGCGGACGCCCTCGCGGGATGCGACCTGCTGTTGCTGCTGGGCACCGACTTCCCGTACCACGCGTTCCTGCCGACACATCCCAAGGTCATCCAGGTCGACGACAACCCCGCACACCTCGGCCGCCGCGCCAGCGTGGACATCGGCCTCGTCGGCGACGTAGCGGTGACGGTCAGGGAATTGCTCCCACGCCTGCACGCCAAGACCGACACGAGCTTCTGCGACAAGGTCTGTGCTTAGCGCGACAAGTCCGTCGCGCACCTTCAGACCTACGTGACGCATCCCGGTGACGGAAACGGCCTGCGCCCCGAGATGGTGGCTTCGACCCTCAGCGAGATGGCCGACGACGACGCCGTTTTCACCGTGGACACGGGGATGTGCAACGTGTGGGGCGCGCGCTACCTCCACATGCGCCCGGGCAGGAGGATCCTCGCGTCGTTCAGCCACGGTTCGATGGCGAACTCGATGCCCCAGGCGATCGGCGCCAAGCTCGCCGCTGCCGATCGCCAGGTCGTGGCCCTGTGCGGAGACGGCGGGTTCTCCATGCTGATGGGTGAGATCCTGACCGCGGTCGGTCTCGACCTCGACGTGAAGCTGATGGTGTTCAACAACTCGACGCTCGGTATGGTGCGTGCCGAGATGATGGTCGTCGGATACGAACCGTGGGGTACCGACGTGGTGAACCCCGACTTCGGCGCTCTCGCGACAGCCGTGGGCATGCACGGCGAGCGCGTCGAGTCACCCGGAGACATCGCGCCGGCCATCGAGCGCGCCTTCGCACACCAGGGGCCTGCGCTCGTCGACTTCGTGACCGACCCACGGGCGCTCTCGATGCCACCGCACACCACCATCGAACAGGTGAAGGGATTCGCGCTCGCGGCCTCGAAGCTGACCTTCGGCGGTGACTTCGCCGAGGTCCTAGCCCAGGCCAAGTCGAACATCCGCGACCTCGGACAGGTGCTCTGAACCCCTTCGTGAGCTACCCGAGCCGAACCACCCACCCAACCCAGCCGTGGTAAGGAGCACTGGATGACCACCGAGATGCTGCACCGCATCCAGTTCGGGCTCACGATCAGCTTCCACTTCATCTTCCCGCCCATGTCGCTGGGCCTGGGGCTCATACTCATGATCCTCGGCGTCAAGGCCGTGCGCAGCGACGACCCGAAGTGGCGCCGGCTGTCGATGTTCTGGGTCAGGATCTACGGGCTCATCTTCGCCATGGGCATCGCGACGGGGATCGTCCAGGAGTTCGAGTTCGGCACCAACTGGTCGGAGTACTCACGGTTCGTCGGCAACATCTTCGGTGCCCTGCTCGCAGCCGAGGGGATCTTCGCCTTCATGCTCGAGGGTGGGTTCCTGGGCCTGATGCTCTTCGGAGGAACCCGCCTCGGCAACCGGATGTGGCTCTTCGCCACCACGATGGTGGTCGCCGGAGCCACGTTCTCGGCCACGTGGATAACGATGGCCAACTCCTGGATGCAGACACCCCAGGGCTACGAGGTGCGCGACACCGCCGAGGGTACCCGGGCGTTCATGACGAGCTTCCGCGAAGTGGTGTTCACCCCTTCGTTCGGTCCGAGGATCCTCCACGTCCTCGCGGCGTCGTGGATGGTCGGTGCGTCCCTGGTGATGAGCGTGGGCGCGTACTACCTGCTCAAGAAGCGTCATGTGGAGCTCGCCCGCACGATGATCCGCGTCGCCCTGCCACTGTTCACCGTGCTGGCGGTGCTCCAGGTGTTCGTGCTCGGAGCCAACCAGGCCGTCGAGGTGACCAACGAGCAACCGGAGAAGCTCGCGGCGATGGAAGGCCTGTACGAGACACAGACATGCGCGCCGCTGTACATCGTCGGGTGGACCGACGCGGAGTCCCGCACCACGAGCGGGCTGAGGATCCCGTGCCTGTTGAGCTTCCTCAGCTACCAGAACACCGACGCCGAGGTGGCGGGCCTCGAGGAGTTCCCCGAGGACCAGTGGGCCCCCACGGGTCTGGTGTTTCAGGTGTACCACCTGATGATCGACCTCGGGATGCTGTTCATCGTCATCGGTGCGCTGGGATGTGGCCTGTGGATCTGGAAGCGCAGGCTGTGGACCAACCGTTGGATGCTCCGGGTGCTGGTCGGTTCGATCGTGCTCACTCAATTGGCCACGTTGTCGGGCTGGTGGACAGCCGAGTTCGGCCGACAACCCTGGATCATCTGGCAGGTGATGCGCACCGACGGTGCCGAGTCACCGAACGTGGCGTTCGGTCAGGTCGCGTTCTCCATCGCGATGTTCGTGGTGCTCTACGCGCTGCTGTTCACACTGTTCCTGTCCCTGTTGAACCGCATGATCCAGGCCGGCCCCGCCCCGGCCCGGCCGGTCGAGGAGACGGCATCGCTTCCCGACACCTTCGGGGAGATATTCCGCCACCGCTCGCGGGTGTCGCGGGGAGGTGACTGACCATGTGGCTCAACACACTCTGGTTCGTGCTCTACGTGGTGATCATCTGCGGATACGTGATCCTCGACGGGTTCGACCTAGGCGTGGGGATGCTGTCGCTGTTCGTCGCTCGCACCGACACCGAACGGCGGCTGCTGCTCAACAGCATCGGTCCGATCTGGGACGGCAACGAGGTATGGCTGGTGGTCGGTGGCGGTGCCCTCTTCGCAGCGTTCCCACTCGTGTACGCGTCGCTGTTCTCCGGGTTCTACCTGGCGATGATGCTCGTGCTGCTGGTGCTGATCCTGCGCACCGTGGCGATCGAGTTCCGCTCCCAGCGCGAGAGCCCACGCTGGCGTTCGATGTGGGACGGGTTCTTCTTCGCATCCTCGCTGGGCATCACCCTGCTGCTCGGGGTTGCCCTGGGCAACGTCGTGCAGGGGGTCGCCCTCGATGCGGACGGCAACATCGACGTGTCGCTGACCGATCTGTTGAATCCCTTCTCGTTGTGGGTGGGGGTGACCGCCGTCGCGATGCTGTGCCTGCACGGCGCGTTCTGCCTGACCCAGAAGATCGACGGTGAGCTGCTCGAGCGCATCCGCTCGCTCATACCGAAGCTGATGGTCGCCTTCTTCGCGCTGGTGACCGTGCTGGCGGTGTGGATGCTGACCCTGGACACCGAACCGGTCGACAACTTCGGCGACCGCCCCTGGACCGTGGTGTTTCCCGTCGGGGCGCTCACCGCGACGCTCCTCGGTTGGCGCTTCGTGCGCAGGGAGTCCTACTTCGCGGCGTTCATGTGTTCCGCCGCGACGATCGCCCTGTTGCTCGCCACGGTGGCCGCCGGCCTGTACCCGGTGATGCTGCCGTCGTCGATCGACCCCGCGAACGACCTGACGGTGCACAACGCTGCGGCGGCGCAGGGGTCGTTGACGGTCGTGACCGTGATCGCGGCGATCGGGCTGCCGTTCGTGGCGCTGTACACCGCGGGTGTCTACTACTTCTTCCGGGGCAAGGTGCGCCTCGACGAGCACAGCTACTGAGCACTGTGGGTCCAGCCACCGAGCTGCTGTTGGCACACCGCGGACCACGACGCTGGTTGGTCCCCACCGCGTCAGCATCGGTGGCCGCTGGTGGCGCCCAGATCGGGTTCCTCCTGGTGTTGAGCCACGCGATCGACCTGGCCTTCACCGACGGTGCGAACCTCGCAGACCTCGAGGGGTCCTTCGTCGCCATGGCCGTGCTGGTGGCGCTGCGGGCGGGTGCTCTGGCACTGGGCGAACTCACCGCACAGCGCTGCTCCAACGCGTTGCGCTGCGAGCTACGACAGGAGCTGGCGCAACGGATCACCTCCGGTCACCCGCGCACGGTCGGTGCGCTGGGCGAGGTGAGTGGAGCACTCACCGAAGGGGTCGAGGCGATGGGTGAGCTCGCGACCAAGTACCTACCGGCGCTGTTCTCGGTGTTGTCGCTGCCGCTGATGACTGCGATCGCGATATTCGTGCTCGATGCACCGACGGTGCTGATCCTGTTGTTCACCGGACCGATGCTGGTCCTGTTGCTCGCCGTGATCGGAGCCCGGACCGCCGAGGTGACCCGTCGGCGCTTCGAGGAGCTCGGTTGGCTGCGGGGCTTCTTCCTCGACATGGTCGCCGGGCTCGCCACCCTGAAGGCCTTCGGGCGCAGCGGTGACGGCGCGGAGCTGATCGGGGAGACCTCCAGGCGCTTCGGGGACACCACGATGGAGGTGCTGCGCACCGCGTTCCAGAGCTCGCTGGTCATGGAATGGGCGGCTACCGCAGCTACCGCACTCGTGGCGGTGCAGGTGAGCCTGCGGATGATGGAGGGCCACCTCTCGTTCGGCACGGCACTCGCCGTGCTCATGTTGACCCCCGAGTTCTTCGTAGCCTTCCGACGGCTCTCCGGGGAGTACCACGCCGGACGCTCCGCCGATGCAGCTGCGGACGCGATCGCCGGGATCGCCCCACCCACCCCTGAGCGGACCCTCGGGGCGATGAGCGCACCCACCGCGGTCCCACCGATCGAACCGGGACAGCCGGTGGCTCCCGAGATCACCCTGCGGGGTGTGGGCTACACCTATCCGGGGGCCGCGCACGCAGCGCTGAGCTCGGTCGACCTGCGCATCGGTGCCGCCGAGACCCTGGCGCTCGTCGGAGCCAGCGGCTCGGGCAAGTCCACGATCGCGTCGCTCATCCTGCGTTTCGAGGACCCGGGCACCGGGTCGATCGCGGCGGACGGGATGGACCTGGCGACGATCGATGCCCCAACCTGGCGCCGGAACGTGGCGTGGGTGCCCCAGGCCCCCACGATCTTCAAGGGCACCGTGGCGCAGAACATCGCTCTCGGTGAACCGGGAGCCGAACCCGCGCGGATCGCCGGGGCAGCGGCCGATGCCGGCATCCACGAGGTGATCGACGCACTCCCCCACGGATACGACACCCACCTGGGCGAGGGTGGATACTCCTTGAGCGCAGGTCAACGCCAACGCATGGCGATCGCGAGGGCGTTCCTGCGCGATGCACCGGTGGTCGTGCTCGACGAGTTCACCACCCACCTCGATCCCGCCCTCGAACAAGCGGTGCTCGACACGTCGCTGGAGCTGATGGCGCAACGCAGCGCGCTGCTGATCGCGCACCACACCCGCACGGCGTTGCACGCCGACCGAATCGCCGTGTTGGATGCCGGCAGGGTGCTCGAGTGCGGCACACACGACGAGCTCATGGCGTGCCGCGGGCACTGGTACGAGCTGTTCACGACAAAGGACACAGCACCCTGAGCGAGCTCCACCCGGGACCCCGCGACGGTGCGGCCCCTGCCCCGACGGGTCCCTGGCGGCCGTTCCAGCTCCTGGGCAGCGGGCGCTGGTGGGTGGCTGCCACCGCTGCACTCGCGTTCGCCACGCTGGGCTTCGGGATCGGGCTCGTCGCGATGGCCGCCTACCTGATCTCGCGCGCGGCGACCATCGAGCGCACCGCGACGCTCGCACTCGCCATCACCGGCGTGCGCTTCTTCGCCATCGGTCGTGCAGCGCTGCGCTACGCAGAGCGCTACGTGGGCCACCTCGGGACCTTCAGGGTGCTCACGCGCCTACGGGTCTGGTTCTTCCGCGGCATCGAACCGCTCGCACCGGGTGGGCTCCACGACACCCGCCGGGGCGAAACCCTGGCGGGGATCACCGGAGACATCGACACCGTCCAGGACTACTCGCTGCGTGTCTTCGTGCCGATGGTGGCCGCGGTGCTCACCACAGGCCTGGTAGCGGTGCTCTACGGCAGCTTCTCACCCGTGCTGGCGGTCGTCGCGGTCGCGTACATGGCCCTGGTCGGCTTCGTGCTGCCATGGGTGACCCGCAGGGTCGCCTCACCCGCCGCGGCACGGTCCGCGTCGGCCGCGGTCGGCATCGAAGCCGACGTAGTGGAGGCGATCGGAGGTCTCGACGAACTCGTGGCCTGGGGTCGCGAGGACCGACTCACCGTCGACCTCGGACACCTGAGTGCCCGACGGATCGAAGCCGATGCGACTCTGGCGGTCCTGCGGGCAACCGCAACCGGACTCGGAGCCCTGTTGGTGGGACTGTGCGCGATGAGCCTGCTCGCACTGGTCATCCCCCTGGTTGGCCGGGGCGAGGTGGATCCGGTGTTCATCGCGGTCATGCCGCTGGTAGCTCTGGCCGCCTTCGAAGCGGTCCAACCGTTGGCCGGCGCGATGGAACACCTCGAGCGTGCCCGCGCTGGGGCGGGTCGCCTGGACGCGCTGGTGCACGCGGATCCGCTGGTGCGCGAACCCGAACACCCCGTGCCCCCTCCCACCGCGACATCCACCACCGGTATCGGGCTTAGCGTCGGGGACCTGTGGTTCGGCTACCCCGGCGACCCCACCGATGCCCTCCGCGGTTCATCGATGCCCGACGCGGCATCGGCCCCCGGTGCCACCGGGGTCTTCAGAGGGGCGAACCTGGACATCGCCGCCGGGAGCGTCACCTGCATCCTCGGCCCCAGCGGTGCCGGCAAGTCCACGCTCGTATCGCTGCTGTTGCGCTTCGTGGAATACGACCAGGGCTCGATCCGACTCGGGGGAACCGAGATCCGTGACATGGCGGGCAGCGATGTCCGCAGCCTCCTGGCCACGGTGACCCAGCATGACAGGCTGTTCGACACCTCGGTGCGCGACAACCTCCTGCTGGCGGACTCCGAGGCCGACGACCACCGGATCCGCTCTGCGCTGGACGCGGTGGGAGCGGACTTCGTGTGGGACCTGGAGGGCGGGCTCGACGGCCGCATCGGTGAGAACGGGTCCCGCCTCAGCGGGGGTCAACGGCAACGCCTGATGATCGCGAGGGCACTGCTCGCGGACGCACCCCTGCTGGTGCTCGACGAGGCGACCGCCCACCTCGATCCCGATTCAGAAGCCCGGGTTCTGCGGGGCGTGCGCGAGTGGACCGTCGGGCACACCGTGATGCTCATCTCGCACCGCTCGGCGGTCGCGTCGGTCGCGGACAGCGTGTTGGAACTCCGCGGTGGGCACTTCGATCCGATGTGACCGGCGACCGGCACCACCGCACGCGCCTGGTCCACCTAGGCCTCAGGACGCCTCCAGCGCTCGCCTGCCGCCCGCTGCGCCTTCGGGTACGAGGTCGCTCCCGAGCTCCGCTGCGATGTCGCTCGGAGCAGCATCCGACTCGGCCTCCCCCGGCGCAGAGCCGTGATGGCGACTGGGCATGGTGATCCGCGAGAACTCGATGAGGCGTTCGACCGTGTCGGTGTCCGGCCGCACGAACTCGACACCGACGCGCACGATTCCCCCAGGGGTGCGCACGCAGGAGCGCACACGGGCACGCAGCGAGAGATCGTGGCGGTCACCGTCGAGCCCCGGCAGGCGGAGCTTCATCGCGAAGATGGATCCGACCGGGCGCGGGGAGTCGAGGACCAGACCGGCTCCCGAGACGGTCAGATCGGTGACCTTGACCACCTGCTCACCGACGCGCGCAGCGAGGTCGACCTTGACCCGGTAGTCGCCACGGAGTTGGCGGTGGCGACCCACCGAGACGAGCACCGATGCCATCACGGCCACCTCGAAGGCCCCGATGACGAGGGTCGCGGTCTGCGCGAAGCCGGGCATCGGATCGAGGGTCGCCCAGCCGGCGGTCGCGAGCGCGCGTGCCACCCAGCACGAGGCCAGCACTGCCACCCCGATCGAAAGGGTCGGGAGGCGTCGGAGGATGCCGATCCCACCCCGGTCGACTCCCCCCTTCGGGGTCACCTTGAACCCACCGACCGCGGGCAGAAGCAACCCGAGAACCGCTCCGCTGTAGATCCCCGCGGTCATCCAACCGAACCGCGTGGCGCTCAGTGGCCCGACGTGTCCGCGGCCCAACAACTTCGTAGCCAGCAGGGACAGGGCCACCCACGGTGCCCAGAGGACCGCGAACAGGATCGGGCGTCCGTGCAGGGGGAGCAGGCCGGTGAGCAGGGTCGCGCAGAGCACAGCCAGCATCGTCATGCGCTGGGGGCCACCGAAGTAGTGCGAGAGCGAGCCCAGGTACGACACCCGCTGGGCGGGTGAGAGCCCCCGTACCCAGAGCGGGTTCTGGCGCGTCCACAGCACCCGCAGGTTGCCCCTTGCCCAGCGGCTCCGCTGCAACAGGAACGAGTCGATGTCGTGCGGGGCGAGCCCCAGGAGCACCGTCTCGTCGACGTAGCGCGTCTTCCAGCCATCAGCGTGCAGCAGGAGTGTGGTGTGGAAGTCCTCCGCGATCGTCTTGGTGCACACCCCGCCCACACCCACCAGCGCGCGGCGGCGGATGACGGTGCCCGAGCCACACCAGAACACGCTGTCGTTTCGTTGCTTTCCGGGGCAGATGACCCGGAAGAAGAGCGACTGCTCGTGGACTTCACCGGTCAGGTGCTGCACGGAGTCGAGGTTCGAGAACTCATGTGGAGCCTGAACGAGGGCCACCTCGGGATCGTCGAAGTGCCCCACGAGCGCATCGAGGAAGTCGGGTAACGGGACGTGGTCCGCATCGAGGACCGCGATCAGCTCGGCGTCGACGACACCCAGGGCATGGTTGATGTTGCCGGCCTTGGCGTGGGTGTTGTCGGGTCGTGTCAGGTACTCCACACCCATCGACGCCGCAAGGTCGGCCATCTCTGGGCGCCCGCCGTCGTCGAGCAGCCAGGTGCGGTGCGCATGACGCACAGCAGCACACCCGAGGAGGGTCGCCCGGAGCACCTCGACCGGCTCGTCGTAGGTGGGCACCAGAATGTCGACGCTTCGTGAAGTCGTGACCGGGACCCGCTCGCAGGGGACCCGTCGCCAGGCGAGGAAGGCGTACAGAGCGAGGCTGACCCAGCCGATGAGCTCGGCGACGAGAAGGCCGGCGTAGAGCACCGGGTTCGCACCCTTGTGGGTCCAGCCGGTCCGCCAAACCAGGTACGCCGCTCCCCAGGCCAGCGCGATCGCCGCCACCAGCCTCGGGGCCAGCTCCGCACGCCGGGAACGACGGCGCTGATCTTCAGGTCGTGCTTGGGATGTCGTCGGCTCTGGATGTCGTTCCATCCCCTGTTGCATCGACTGCTGCAACAGGGGAGTTGAGGGATCCGGCGCGATGAGCGCGGTGGATGTGATTCAGGTAACGCGCCGCGGCGGGTATCACGGCGTTGGCCCGTATGGAGGGGAACATCTCGAACGCGTGCTGGGCCCCGTGCAACTCGAGGTAGCGAACGTCGTTGCCCGGGTGCGCCCTGAGTCCCTCTACGAAGGTGCGGGCGTCCTCGACGGGGGCGAGCACATCCTTGTCGCCGTGGATCACGAAGAAGGGTGGTGCGCCGGGCCCCACCTGGTCGATCGGTGACGCCAGGCGCCACATCTCCGGGTCCTCCTCGGGGTCCGACTTCATCACCCAGGGGGCGAGGAACAGCTCGGGGGTGCCCGGAAGCCACACGCCGTTGCGGTCCGAGAAGTCGTACACGCCGTAGAAGGGCACCGCCGCCTGCACCGAGGTGTCGTCGAACTCGAATCCCGGTTGCAGGTCCTGACGACCGGAGGTCAGCGCGGCGAGGGCGGTTAGGTGGCCACCGGCGGAGCCCCCTGTGATCGCGATGAACTCGGGATCCGCGTCGAAGCGATCCGCGTTGGAGCGCATCCATGCGATCGCCCGCTTCACGTCCTCGAGGTGTTCGGGGAACGTGGCCGCCGGGCTGAGCCGGTAGTCCACGTTGGCGCAGACCCAGCCGGCCTCCGCCATCTCGGTCATGAGCAACTGGCCCTGCATCTCCTTGGAGTCGAGCACCCAACCGCCGCCGTGAACCTGGATCAGCACCGGCCTGCGTTCGCCGTCGGCGGGAGGGTTCCGAGGCGCCAGGACGTCCATCTTGAGATCCTTGCCCCCGGCGCGCGCAAAGGTGATGTGGCGCTCCCAGACCGTGTCGGTCGGTTCGCCCACCCGTGCATCGTTGCCGAGGGGAACGTCATCGCCCAGGCCGCGCAGCGCTTCACGGATCTCCCGGCGTGCATCGAAGCTCTGCTTGATGATCAGCGACAACCCTGCCCATGACGCGATGCTGAGGCCGAGGCCGACCTTGCCTGCTCTGGTGCGCAGCGCACCCTTGCGGGCGAAGAGCACCGTTGCGATCGCCTGGGCGATCAGATGGAACGGTGCCAACTCGATGGTCAACCAGGATGCGAAGAAGCTCCAGCCGAACACGAACCTGTTGGTGCGGTTCGGACGCAGGGCGTTGAGCGTGTAGAGGGCCCCGTTGATCGACACGACCAGGTATCTCCAACCCATCGGCCCATCATTGCCTCTGCTACCCGCCCCCGCCACCCCAGCCCCTGCCACCCCCATCGCCGTTCTGTGGTGCGCCATTAGCTCCACAGGCTCACCTCGCACCACAGAACGGCGTGGGTCAGGTCGCGTGGGCGGCGTGGCCGTCGTAGAACTGGGCGTACCAACGGCGGAACTCCATGACCGGGCCGTCGCCCTTGACCAGCAGCGGTTTGGCGCGGAACACCTTGTCGCGCCAGATCGGGATGTCGGCCTGCACGCCGTAGGGCCCGGTGACTCCCTCGACGATCTCATCGGCCGCCGACTCTGCGGCTTCGGGGATGTAGAAGTGCCACAACAGACGGACATGGCGACGGTCGATCGGGGTGGTAGCGGTGAGCACCGTCATCAGCTCCGGTACCACCAGGTATGCGATCCCGGGCCCGTAGGTCCAGCGGGTGAAGGGGGTCCCACCCATCTCGTCGAAGGTCTCCACGACCTTGGAGAACGGTCCGTCGGTGCTGAAGCGCGAAGTCGTCTCGTCCAGTGCGGCGCGGCGGTGCACGAAGTGGAAGTGTGTGTAGTCGACGTTGTTCTCCGCCATGTCCTGCAACGACGCGGTGAACTCGGTCTCGAAGATCCTCGGCGCACCGAGGTCGGCGTCGCGGAACTCCGCGACCTCGGGCACCTCGTAGGTGGGCTCGTCCCCACGCACGTGGTACCAGAACAGCACCATGCCGTTGACCTCCCGCGCCGGGTAGCTGCGCACGCATGCACGGCTGGGGATGCGCGAGTCGCTGTAGGGGATCTCTGTGCAGTTGCCCCCTCCGGCGAAGCGCCAGCCATGGAAGGTGCACGCGATCGTGTCTCCGTGCACCTCACCTCCGCCGAGGTGAGCTCCCATGTGCGGACAGTGGGCATCCAGCACCGCCACCTCGCCCGAGTCCCGACCCCGGAACACCACCAGCTCGCGCGACGCTGCGATCGTAGAGAGCACGTCGCCGGTGCCCAGGTCCGCGGAGCTGCACAGGGCGTACCAGCCGTTGGGCACCGGAGGCGGCTCCGGCCGGTCCTCCAGTTCGTAGGGGATCTCCTCGACCTCCACAGGGATGCCCCGCGTACGGCCGGCACGCCGGTCGAGCGCGGGTTCGTCCATACGCTTGGGGATCACCGAGTCGTACACGCTGGTCATGGTTGCCTCCGAGATCCACCGAGGTGTGCGGGCCACCTGGAGCCACCGATCGTGTCGGCGAACGGCCAGAAGGCCTCAGGGTCGAGGGGTTCGTCGAGTGTGATCTCACGTCCGGTGTGGCGCGTCGTGACCAGGGATGCGCTGTGCGGTCCGCTCATCGGGAGTGCCTCGGTGTAGGGATCCCACGGGCTCGGCCGTAGCTCGAGGTCGCCGACGAGGGTCTCGGTCGCTGTCACCACACCGCTGGTTCGCACCCGCACGACATGCGGAGGGAAGTCATAGGAACGCCCCCCGCCAGCTGCGCGTGAGACCTTGACCCACCACTCGTGGTCCTCCACCTCGGCACCGCCGCGCAGCTCGGCACCGCCGCGCAGCTCGGCTCCGTCGGGTTCGAGCTCGCCGCTGAGGGTGCCGCTGAAGCTCAGGAACGTGTGGCCCTGGTGGGTGCACGACGCCTCGACGCGGTCACCCATGCGGAAGTACCGCACAGAGCACGGGAACTTCGGCTGGCCGTTTCGTTCCCGACTCACGAAGATCGCCGCCTCCTGGTCGATGCCGATACCGAGGTTGTAGTAGCCGTCGATCCCCCGCCACGTCGCGGGCACCTTGGTGCTCACGCCGTACTCGGGCTCGCCGAGCACCGGCACGCAGTAGATGCCGATCTGCACGGCCGGCTCTCCCCACAGCGCCATGCCCGGCGGCAGCAGCGCCGTGATCCGCTCAGCGTCGGTGGGGTATCGCAGCACCAGCTTGGGCCATCCCCCAGCCTCACCCGGCGCAACCTGGCGCCGCGCGCCGGCACCATCGACGGGCACGTCTCCCGCAGCGTTCACCGGTCACCGCCGTCGGTCATGGCGCCACCGAACCCAGATCTCCGCTGCGAACCAGATCGGCCACCACGGCCGCAAGGGTCCGCTCGAAGAGCTTGTCGAGCTCCGGCGGTTCGGCCATCGCTGCCAGGGACGCCTCGTTGAGCCCGTCGGGGTCAACCGAGGACCACAGCGCGGGGGCGCGCAGCGCGTCGGGCACGACCTCCTCGGAACGCCACGCCACCACGAGGAACCCGGCGATGCAAGCGAGGACCGCCCGGAGCGCGTCGCGGGCATCGTCGCCCACGAGCCCCGCGGATTCGAGCTCGACCAGCAGCGCCACCTCGAGTGGCAGCTCCAACAGCGTGGTCGCGCCGACCTGGCTGGCGAGCGCGGTGACGTTGCGGTGATCCAAGGCGTTGCGCCAGATGTTCCTGGCCGCATCCATCACCCGCTCCGACGCTGTCGAGCCACTCACCTCGGAGCCGCCGAGGCGCTGCGCCATGCGCGAGATCAACGCGACTACGAGCTGGTCGCGGTTGCCCACATGCCAGTAGATCGTGGTGGTGGCAACTCCCAGCTCTGCGGCGAGTGCCCGCATCGTGAGAGCGCTTCCACCCTCGCGTTCGACCAGTTCGAGAGCGGTCTCCACGATCGTGTCGGCATCGAGACCCACATGGACCGGCCGCGACCGAATG
>JBKEAI010000051.1:0-4502 GCA_047972145.1 Microthrixaceae bacterium | reverse complement strand
GTTGTGGTCGTAGTGGTGGTCGGCTTGCCACCACAGGGCACCGGGGTCGCCTTGAGTGGGACGGTCGCGCCGTTGGCCCACTGCGCAACGATGACCGTTCCGGCGTCCTCGCCGCTGGAGGGGATCACCACGCTCGCCGCGACGCTCGCACCTGCGTCCGGTCCGTCCGGGCCGTACACGTTCGCGTTGAGCGCGTAGAACTGGTCGGTCTTGGCGCAGTTGCCATCGGGAGGCGGCTGGCTCTGGCAGTCAACGACCACCTTCGTCGCGTCGATGTCCATCGCGAGTTGCTCGCAGGTGCCCTCGCCGAGCTCCGCGTATTCCGAGGACAGGATGCGAACCGCTGCTTCGATCCCCGATGCGGCGGCATAGCTGTCGCGGGTGTCGCGCGCCGTGTCGGCGCGGACGTTGACTCCGACCAACGACATGGCGAGGATCGCGGGCACCAGTGTGACGACGAAGGTCATGAACGCGAGCACGATCACCAGCGAGGCACCACTCTGGCCCCTCGGGGGCATCGACAAGTGGGTGCGCGCACGTCTCACGGTTGCCTCTTGGTGACCTGGAGGGTCTCGGTGGTGCCCTCGGGGGTCTCGATGCTCAGCTGCACCAACTGGAGGCCAGGGTCCTCCTCAGGGCACGTCTTGGGGTTGCCGGGCTCGGAGAACCTCACGACCTGGTTGGCCTTGGCATCGTCCGCCGGCTCCCAGAAGCCGACCGCCGCACTGACCGAGCCGAACCCCTTGCGTGTCGCGAGCTCGGGATAGGTCCCGTTGTCCCCGCAGCCAGCGAGCTCGATGTACTCGAAGTCGAGGTCCTGCACGGTCTCCGCGGCGGTGCGCAGCAGCACTCCGGCGGTCGCGCCGTGGTCGGTCCTCGCGGATGAGCTGAGTGCGACCTGCATGCCCCCGTAGGTAGCGGCGACGATCGTGCTGAGGATCGCGATCGCCACCAGGGACTCGATCAACGCCTCGCCGGATTGGCCGAAGCGGGAGCGGCGACCACCGCTTCGTGCGTCGATCACGGCCGGCCGATCGTCGTCCTCGAAGCACCCGAGAGGTTCAGCAACCTCATCACCACCTCGTTGACCGTCAGCTGTGCGCTCCCCGACATCTGGAGCTCGGCTCCCGGTGCATGCAGACACGCCGCGGGAGCGCTCATCACAGCGCTGCCAGAGATCATCACGGGGGTGGTGTTCCCAGCCGGCTGGTGCAGCAGGATCCCTGCGTAGTCGCCACGCTCTGGCGGCGTCACGGTCACCTTCGCATCGGCACCGATCGAGATACCTGACTTCGGGTTGTAGAACAACACACCCTCACCGGTGAAGGTGCCGTGACCCAGAGCCATCCCGCCCTCGAGCACGTACACCCCGGGCTCGAACCTGTAGTCGCTCACCGCTCCGGCGGCCGGCGGGAACGTGCCGGGGTAGATCCCGGGCAGGCACACGCGGGTCTTGCCCTGCACCGGGCAGTCCGTACGCTTCTCGAGGCCCTCGGTCGGCGGTGCCGGCAGATCCACCCGGGGATCGGTGATGGCCTTGTCGAACTGCTCGGGGAGCTTGTTGGCCAGCTTGTCGCACCCCTTGCAGGTGCCACCGGCCTGGATCGCGAACGTGTCGCGCACGTTCAAGCGCACGGCGCCGGCCAACGAGACGGCTTCGCCGCCCTTGGCGGGCGCGTTGGCGAGGAGGTCGCCCTGGACCGTCAAGGTGGCCGAGCCCCCCATCCGGAGCTGTGTCACGTCCCCGAGGAGCCAGATACCACCCCCGGTGGGTGGTGGAACCGGTGCCTCACCCGCTGCGACGGAAGAGGACCGCCTCACCCCTTCGAGCTCGTAGGGTGCCGCGTCGCGGGCCACGAAGGAGAGCACCACCGCCCGAGGCTCGGTGTCGGGAGCGCACTCGTCGTCGTCGCAGGTCACCGAGGGCGCCACCGCCAGGCCTTCGAGCACGGTGCGGGTGTCGGGGCCTTTGGCCTTGGAGGCACCCGCCTTGGCCGAAGCTGTCGTGGGTGTACACGTCGTGCGCACCAGGGTGTAGCCGTCCGCCTTGCCGATCCGGTACTCCACAGCGCTACGTTCAGGGTCACTCTGGGCGAACGTGATCAGGTGGGTGCCGCCGGCCTTGGGTGCGCATTCGACGGTCAAACCCGATGAACCCTGGACGTCGTCCGCGAAGGTCCGCGCCAGCAGGTCGACCGCAACGGCGCCCTGGGTGCTCTGCGACACGGTGTCCTTGATGGAGACCACGCCCCCGATCCCGAGCGCTGTCACCCCAACGCCCATCAACGCGACGATCGACAACGAGATCAGAATCTCAGTGAGGGTGAACCCACCTTGTCCACGCGCGTTTCGGCGATATTCCACATTTCGACGCTAGGGTCACGTCGGGGCATTTCCACACCTCTCGGTGCAGTGACATGAAGCCTTCTCAGACCCCTAATGAACGCGGGCCTGCGGCCGATGAGGTCCCCTTTCGGACGCGGCACACGACCCACAGATGATGGGTACTGTGCAGACATGGATCCAGATCGTACGAACCCCGGGGGCGCTGGCGCCGGTTGCCCTGGACCCGGTTGCCCTGGACCCAATTGCCCTGGACCCGGTTGCACCATCCCAGATCGTGTTGGCGTGGATCACATAGCTCCGGAGGGTTTGGCGTGGCCGCGCTGAGCTCCAGGATCTGGACTCGTAGGGCATACGAGACTCCCACCCGCAACGACGGCTATCGGGTGCTGGTCGACCGGATGTGGCCCCGGGGTGTGTCGAAGGAGCATCTCCACGTCGAGGAGTGGATGAAGGACATCGCGCCGAGTACCGAACTGCGCAAGTGGTTCGGACACGACCCGGCGCTGTGGGCCGAGTTCGTGGAGCGATACGAGGCAGAACTGGCCCAACACACCGAGTTGGTCGACCAGCTAGTCGAACGGGTGTGCGCAGGAAGGGTGACGCTCGTGTTCGCTGCGCACGACGCCGAGCACAACAACGCCGTCGCTCTGGGGAACCTGCTCGACCGGCGCACGCGCTGACGGGCTCATAGCGCCAGAGCGCGCTGTTCCCCTGTAGCGCCAGCGCGCTACTGCTTGTAGTGCTCCACGGTGTCGATGCTGCGGGCGTGCGCACCTTCTGGGTCCAGACCTGCATCACGCCGTGCACGGCGTTGGCGGAGAAGGTCCCAACACTGGTCGAGCAAGTCCTCGACCTCCGAGATGCGGGCGCGGTCCTCCTCTGAGGCCTGACCATCGGCCTCCTTCTTGCGAAGCGCGGTCTCCTCGTCGGCCAGCTTGTTTATCGCCCCAAGGGTCTCGTCGTCGGCCATCGCCTGTCCTTTTCGCGGTCGGTGCCCGCCCATTGTGACCCACCGGTCACGCGTTGGCCGACCAGATCGTGCTCACTCGGTGGTCCGGCAGTGCCTTCGGAGTTCAGCCGAGCACACCGAGCGCGTCCGCGAGCAGCGACACCGCGGACACCGAGAGCGCAGCGAGCACGACCCGGTCGAAGGTCGATCCGGCGAGCCGGTTGCGCAGCCGTACCCCTACCGGCATGACCGCGGCCACCGGCACAGCAGCGACCGCGATGCCCGCGAACCGCGCCGAGGTGAACTGACCCTGGAGCGCGAGCACGATCACCTGGATGGCACCGGTGAGCCCGAACACCGCTGTGATCGAGTGAACGAAGGCTCTGGGTGGGAGCTTGTAGGTGTGGACCCAGCCCGCGACGACGGGTCCCGACACACCGATAGCCCCTTGGAGCAGACCGGCGACCATCCCCACCAGCGGTGAGAGACGCCGGGCCAGGGCCGGAGCGAGCTCGAAGTCGGGGCGCGCAAGGAAGTTGACCACGAACACGACCACGCTCAGCGCGAGCACGATCATCAACGGCTCGGGTGCCAGCCGAACGAGAGCGACGGTGCCGAGCACCGCACCGAGGCTGCCGAACACGAGAAACCGCCCCATCGGTCCGGCTGTCGCGGTGGCATCGCGGCTCTCCCACCACAGGTAGGCGTTGGCGGCCAGGTTCGGCAACGCGACTACGACCACGGCGTCCTCGACACCCAACCCCAGAGCGATCAGGGGCACCGCCAGGACGGGATATCCCATTCCGACGACACTCTTTACCATCGCGCCGGCCAGCGAAGCGACGGCGATGAGCAACAACTGGTCGACCGTCATCGGTCCCGGCGCCCACGTCGAACGTGCACCCGCGGAAAACCCGACACGTCACCCGGGTCGAGTGGGACGGCACCATCGTCGATGGTGCCGATGTTGCCCGCCGAGTAGCTGAGCACCTGTTGGTCATGGGTGGTGCCATCGGGCATGTCCCACTCGACCGACCAGAACCACTCGATCAGGCTGAGGGTGCCGAGTATCCGTGTGCAGCAGCACGACATCACAGCGTGGGCGTAACAGGAATCGAACCTGTGACCTCTGCCGTGTGAAGGCAGCGCTCTAGCCATCTGAGCCATACGCCCGTGAGCAGGCGATCGTAGCAGTCCCCCGCCGGGC
>JBKEAI010000020.1:0-21349 GCA_047972145.1 Microthrixaceae bacterium | reverse complement strand
CCACGCCGGGAGATGATGTTGCGCTGGATCTCCGATGCGCCACCGCCGATGGTGTCGATCACCGTGTAGCGGTAGGTCGACTCGGCGCGGCCCTCCATCGGGGCGTCCTCGGTACGCACCCGCATCTGGGTGCCGGGGCCGCCGATGTCCATCGATGCGTCGGCGAGCCGCTTGGAGTACTCGGTGGCGAACAGCTTGTACTCCGACGCGGGCACGGTGGGGGGCTGGAACTCCTTGCCGGCTTTGGCCGCCTTTTCGACCTTGACCGCCTCGGTGACGAACTTGAGCCCCATCACTCGGGCCACCTCTGCCTCGGTATGCAGGTTCGCCATGCGGGATCGCACGACGGGGTCGTCCCTGAGCGGGTCGCCGTCGCGCTCGGTGTCGCGCACGTAGTCGGTCAACAGGTCGAGGCGTTGGCGGATCGGGCTGTAGGTGAACATCGTGAAGCGCTCGAGGTCGAGCGCCTGTGAGATGTAGCGGAAGCCGTGGTTGACCTCGCCGACGACGTACTCGTCGGGAACGAACACGTCGTCCAGCCACACCTCGTTGGTGCGTTCGTCACCCATGGTCCAGATGCCGTTGATGGTGATGCCGGGATCATCCATCGGGATCAGCATCAGGGTGATCCCCATGTGCTTGTTGTCGGGGTCGGTGCGGACCCCGCACCAGTACCACTCCGCGAAGTGCGCGGAGGTGGTCCAGGTCTTCTGGCCGTTGAGCAGCCAACCCTGCCGCCCATCCTCGGTGGTGTGCTTCACCCCCTTGAGGCGCATCGAGGCGGCGTCGGAACCGGCGTTGGGCTCGGAGTAGCCGACCGCGAACTCGACGTCGTTCTCGAGGATCATCGGCAGGAACTTCTCCTTGAGGAAGTCCGACCCGTGGGCGATGAGGGTCTTGCCGATTATCCCGACGCCTTTTCCGATCTGGGGTCCGCCCCGGCCGGCGAGTGCCTCGTTGAGGATGTACTCGTAGACCCCCTCGGAGTCCGACCCGCCGTAGCGCTGCGGCCAGGTGAGCCCCAGCCAACCCTTGTGGCCGAGCTCCTTCATGAACGCCCGACGCTTGGGGGTATCGACGATCTGAGCCATGTTCTCGCGGGTCACATCGAATATGTCGATGTCGTCGTGATCCGCGATGAACGCTTCCACCTCGGCAGCGAACGCCTTCTGCTCGTCGGAGAATTCGAAGTCCAAGGGTCTGCCTCCAGAGGCGCTGTCACAAAATCTGACGGGTCGTCAGATTGTAGACCCGACGCCTTCCGAGGGGCCCAACCGGCGCGCACCGACGTCAGCGCAGTGCAACTTCAGCGCAGTGCAACTTCAGCGCAGTGCAACGTCGGCGCGAAGACGTCAGCGCGGAGCGACCGAACCGGTGAGCCCCGCGTGCAGTTGGCGCGTCATCGACAGCTTGATCGCGTCGGTGGAAGTGCCGTACGCCTCGATCCCGTAGCGATGGCCCGACACGTGCGCCAACATCGCGACGAGCACCGATGCCGTGGCGACCGGGTCGACGTCGGGGGCCAGGGTGCCCTCGTCGACCCGCTCCCGGATGACCTCACCGATCGCCTCGGTGAACGGGTTGAGCACGCTGGTCCGGATCTCACGGAACCGGTCGTCGCCCTCGAGGGCAGCAAGGTCGATGACGGCCATGATCGATCCGTGGTCGTCCCAGAACTCCAGGAACGCACCTGCGATCTGCGTGCAGGTGTCGAAGGTGCGCGCCGTGGTCCACTCACCGTCCACCACCGGCTGGGCGAGGCGGGGCGCACCCTGGCTGACGGTCTGCTGCGCCAGGGCGAGGAACGCCTCCTCGGCATCGGCGAAGTACTGGTAGAAGGTGGCGGGAGAGGTTCCCGATCCCCTGGCGATGTCGACCACCTTGAGCTCGCGGTACGGGGTGTCGGCCAGCATCACTTCGATCTGGCGCAGAAAGCGGTCCCTCGTGGCGAGCCCCCGTTGCCCGGGAACCCGCATGGCACTCGCGCGCCCGTTGCCCACCGGGCCGTCGTCGGTCGGATCCGTCGACGACTGCCCTGCGCCGGAGCGATCTGCCCTTGACCTTGCCACGCTGCGAGCGTACTGAACACCGCGTGTTCCCAAGTAGAACGCCGGCAGGCAACCACCGACCGGTGGCCTCCTGAGGGGGCGGATCCGCTGTGTCGTGGATTGCCCGATCCGGCGGTGGACCGGCGAAGGTCCTCGAAGCTGAGAGATGCGATGGGTGTTCCTCTGGATACCGACCCTCGGGTGACACTAGGGTGACGCTCGCGTTAAGAGCGGCTGTCGGGGCGAAGAAGATTCCGCGGTCGCGGCGGGCACAGCGCAAGGGCTGGGTCCGGTACAAACAGGGGGGGTTGCCCATGTTCGCTTACCTTGATCCAGCATCCGGAAGCCTGATCGCGGCCACCGCGGCGGCTGGCCTCGCCGGTGTCGGCGTCGCCGCCAAGTCGATGTGGCAGCGCCAGACCAGCAGGTTCCGCAAGGCAGGCGCCGGTGCCGACGGCGAGTCGATCACAGACGCCGACGCGGATGAGATCACCGAGCCCACGGACAGCGACCGCTAAGCGCAGTACATGGACGACTCACAGGTAGTTGAGCCGTCGTCGTTCCGTGACCCGAGCGGGCGGGTCTTCTACCACGAAGGCAGGGTCCTGCGCGCTCTGGGCGACGTAGCGGCCGCGGACTGGAAACAGCTCTCGGAGACCCGGTTCCTCGCCGAGATGATGTCCGATGGGCGGATCATCGGCACCACCGAGGTACCTGCTGCGGGCTTCGACAAGAACGCGTTCCCGGGCATCGACGCAACCGTGGTGCTCGAACACGACCGGATCCCGTTCATCTCGTATCCCTACGAGTGGACCTTCGGCATGCTGCGCGCAGCCGCGATCACGCACCTCGAGGTGCTCCTCGCGGCGCTGGACGAGGGCTTCACGATGAAGGACGGCTACTCGTTCAACGTCCAGTTCCGAGGGTCGGCTCCGGTGTTCATCGACATCGGCTCGTTCGAACCCATCGGCGACGGAGGACCGTGGGTCGGTTACCGCCAGTTCTGTCAGACGATGCTGTATCCGCTCATGGTCGAGGCATACCTCGGGATCCCCTTCCAGGGCATGCTGCGTGGCCAGCTCGAGGGGATCGACACCGCCGACATGCGGCGCATGATGGGTGCCGCGGGTGTACGCCACAAAGGCGTGCTGCGCCACGTGGTCATCCACGACATGCTCTCGAGTCGGGTCAACGACACCTCCAGCCAGGCAACCCGCGAACAACTCGCGAACGATGGTGCAGGAACCCAGATCGCCAAGGCGTCCGCGTCCAAGCTCCTGAGCCTCGTGAGGTCGCTCAGCTCGCCGCGCTCGGAATCGGTCTGGGCCGCCTACCGCAACACGTGCTCGTACTCCGACGAGGACACCGAGGCCAAGACCGAGTTCATAGAAGGTGTCCTCTCGTCGATGAAGCCGTCGTCGGTCTTCGACCTGGGTTGCAACGACGGGAGGTTCTCACAGCAGGCGTCTCGGCATGCCGATCACGTGATGGCAGCCGACTTCGATGCTCTCGTCGTGGACAACTTCTACCGCGACATGCGCCGGTCGGCCACACCAACCAACGTGCTGCCGCTCGTACAGGACCTCACCGACCCGTCCCCCGCACGGGGATGGCGCGGCCGCGAACGCTCGGCGTTCTTCGACCGTGCGAAACCCGACCTGGTGCTCGCTCTGGCACTGGTTCACCACCTCAGCATCGGCGCGAACGTGCCGCTCGCCGAGGCGGTCGACCTGCTCACCTCGCTCGGTGGCGACCTCGTGATCGAGTTCGTCGAACCGCACGACCCGATGGCTGAGAAGCTCCTGTCCAACAAGCCTCCCGGCACCCACGACGACTACCAGCTCGAGAACTTCGAGCGGATCCTCTCCGAGCGCTCCGAGATTCACACGAGCATTGCCCTGCCCGGCGAGAGCAGGCGGCTCTACCACGTGACACCTCGGGACGGCGGCGACGACCGCTGACGACCATGTCCGACGACGAGAGCGCGGGATCGGAACCGGATCCCGTGGCCACCGGCTCTGACCCCGGTCAGGCCACCGACAACGACCTGAACACCGACAACGACCTGACCACCGACAGCGACCTGACCACCGACAGCGACGCGAGCACCCGGGACGGGTCGGGCACGGACCACGGATCGAGTACGGAACCGCCCGGCGACGAACCGGCGAGAGGTTTCTGGATCCGACGCAGGTGGTCCTCGCGCAGGGAACTGCGCTCCTTCGCCGAGTTGCTCGGAGTGACCGCCGTCGCGTTCACCCAGCCGGTGCTGTCGGTCTTCGGCAGCGATGCCAGCATCTTCGTCGCCCTGCGTGCGAGCGCGCTCGACATAGTCGCATTCGCCCTGATCGTCGTGTTCGCGGTGCCGGTGGCATTGTGGATCGCCGAGGTCGTGGTGGGTCTGCTCAGCGATCGCCTGCGGCACTTCACCCACCTCGTGTTCATCGGTGCGTTCGTCTGGTTGTTCGTGTCGCGCCTGTTCCCAGCACCCCTGTCGCCGGTACTGGCACTGCTGAGCGTGGCGATCGCGGTCGGTGCCGCCGTACTCGTCACCCGGGTGGCCACCGCCGGACAGTTCCTGCGCTACCTCGCTTTCTCGCCGTTGCTGTTCCTGGGCCTGTTCTTCTTCACCACACCCGTCAGCTCGCTGGTGTTCGGAGGTGACCCACCACCGGCGGGACCGCTCGGAAACGACGATCTCCCGCCGGTGCTGTTCGTGGTGCTCGACGAGCTCCCGATGACCTCCCTGCTCGACGGGAACGGCGAGATCGACGCTGATGCCTACCCGAACCTGGCGGAACTCGCCGACGGCGCGACGTTCGCGAAGAACAACACCACCCTGTCGCCGACCACACCGATCGCGGTGCCGACGATCCTCACCGGACGCATCCCCGAACCCGGAAACCACCTCGCCACCTCACGGGCGCACACCGAGAACCTCTTCACCCTGCTCGGCGACGACTACGACATGCGCGCCTCGGAGAACGTGACCTACATGTGCCCCGCAGACCTGTGCGAGGTCCCCCCATCTGTCGAGGAATCACGCTCCGGAGCGCTCGCATCGCTGCTTCGCCAGGTGCCCGACGTGTTCCAACTGTCCACGGTGTTCTTCTACGCCGGCTACGAGAACGTGGATCCCGCCGACCCCTACGAGTGGATGGCCGAGGCCACGGGTGACCGCGACGGCAGGCCGACACTCGACTTCCTGCACAGCCTCGTTCCCCACCAGCCCTGGACCCACCTACCGGGCGGGTGGACCTACGGCGCGCCCGGCGATCCGTTGCGTATGGAGGATGCACAAGACGACGTCGGCTGGGCCGAACTGACCGAGCAGCGTCACCTCCTCCAGGTGAGCTACACCGACGACCTGCTCGGTGACCTGATCCAACAGATGCGCGACGACGGCACCTATGACGAGACCCTCATCATCGTCACATCTGACCACGGTGTGTCCTTCGAACCGGGTGAACCGCTGCGGCCGGTCACCGAGAAGAACACACCCAGCGTCATGTGGACACCCCTGATCGTCAAGGCGCCGGGTCAGACCGAACCCGAGGTGATCGAGACCCCCACGTCGTCGATAGACGTGATCCCCACCCTCATCGACCTGCTGGAGGTGGACGTCGACTGGGATCTCGACGGCCAGTCGATCTTCGACGATCCCCGCCCGGCCGATTGGCAACCGCGGACACTCGACTGGGCATTCGACGAGATCGAGGCGGACGATGACGGCTACGTCTACGTCGACGGCGAAGCCGGCTTCGCGGAGGTGATGAAGAGCCGCGCTCTCGAGTACGGACCGGAGTGGGACATGCGCTTCTGGCGCTGGGGTCCCTACGGCCCACTGGTGGGATCCGAGGTGGACCCGAAAACCCTCCCCGCGGATGACGGGACCACGGGGACCATCTCGAATCCGACGAGGTTCGACGACGTCGACCTGGGCGCGAAGAGGTTGCCCGCACTGGTGTCGGGCACGGTCGAGGGTGATTACGACAGCTACGTCGCGGTGGCGATCAACGGCATGTTCGCGGGAACGTTCGACCTGTCGGACACAGCCGGTGCCGATGGCGTCCGGCGTTTCGAGGTGCTCGCGCCACCGGAGTACTTCCGCAACGGCGACAACCTCGTCGAGGTGTTCGAGATCAGCGGATCGTCCGAGGACCCGACGCTGCGCAGGATCGGCTCCAATCGCTAGCAGGATGGATCAGAAGAGCCCCTGGACAAGGCGGACGAAGAGATAGGTGCTCGCGATGACCGCTATCCAGAACAGCACCCAGGACGTGACGAACACGAGCGCCGAGATCGCGAAGATCTTCAGAGCGGAGCGCTTCGCCCCGGCGCGATCGGCGAGGTCCTTTTCGATCAGGGCCATGTTGCGGGTGTTGGCCTTGTAGCCGAGGTCGAAGATCGCCCCGAGGAACGGCACCGCGCCGACGAGCGTGTCGATCCCCACGTTGGCGAGCATCAAGGCCGTGGTGGGCAGCGACACACCTGCTCCCACGCCTGCCAGGACCACCACCATCGATGCGACCATCCCGGCGGCGTCACCGATGCCGGGAACGAAGCTCAGGACACCTTCCACCCCCACCCTGCGTTCACCGCCGATCGGGATCGACTCGTCGAGGAACCAGGCCAGCTTGCGCACCCAACGCGGCAAGGGCCGCGAGTTGACCTTGGGGCCGCGGTGCGCGTCCCTCACATCGGTCCAAACCTCCACCACGCCGTCGCGGACCGCTCCGACCGGCGACGAGCCCGACGCCGGCCCGTCGTTGCGCCCTGTGGACCCATGGTCGGTGGGTCCACGATCGGCCAGTCCGTGATCGGTCAGTCCACCATCTGGTGGGAAATCACCGGCTGATGGGAAATCCGCGGGGCCGACCGATCCGCTGGGGATGGGGTGCGCCACGATCACCCCGAGATCGACCGGCTCCGCCGTATCCGGGTCGGCCGGACCATGATCGTCCGGGCCGACGTCGTCTGGCCGGGAGACCGGTCGGGGATCGTCCGGAGGAGCGTCACTCTGTGCCATAGGCCCTACCAGTGTTGCCCAACGTGGTGACCCCGTGAACGCGGCCGCGATGACGACACGCGGATCCCGCCTACGAGCGCACCTCCCCTGAAACCCAACGTTCTGTGGTGCGTCGTTGGCCTCCTGGGCTCGTTTCGCACCACAGAACGGCTGCGGAGTGGTTTCAGAAGCGCAGTCCGGGAGCTCTCGTGCCGAACACGTCGGTGGCCAACTGCTGGCCGAGCTTGGTCGCATCCCAGCGCTTGGCACCGTTGTTGAGGGTGGGCCCGTCCTCCCAACCCTTCATCCAGATGATGTTCTCGGCGACCGCACGGATGACCTGCCCGGTCACGTAGTGCGCTTCATCGGAGGCGAGCCAGGCGACCAGAGGGGACGAGACAGCCGGGTCCATTCGGTTCCACTCGTCATCGGGAACGTCGTCGGCCTCGATCACCTCGGGTGCGCCGGGCATCGTGCCGGTGATCCGGGTGGCCGCCGCGGGCCCCACCGCGTTGACGGTCACGCCCATCTTGTACATCTCGAGGCTCAGGGTCTGGGTAAGGCTCGCGATCGCGGCCTTCGCCGGCGCGTAGTTGGACTGCCCGAAGTTGCCGGTTAGCCCGGCACCCGAGACGGTGTTGATGATCCGCCCACCAACGGGTTCGCCTGTCGACTTGTTCTGAGCCCGCCAGTGCAACCCTGCGTACTTGCACGGAAGCCAGGTTCCCCGCAGGTGCACCTTGATGACCGCGTCGAAGTCCTCGACCGACATGTTGAAGATCGAACCGTCGCGCACTATTCCGGCGTTGTTGACGAGGATGTCGAGCCGTCCGAGATCGTCGGTGGCCTGTGCGATCATCGCCTCTGCCTGTTCGGGGTCCGAAACATCCGAGTAGTTCGCATGCGCCTTACCACCGCGTGCGGTGATGATGTCGACCGTGAGGTCCGCGTCCCTACCGGTGCCCTCGCCGGTCACCGAACCGCCCAGGTCGTTCACGACCACTGTGGCACCCTGACGTGCGAGCTCCATCGCATGGCCCCGGCCGATGCCGTGGCCCGCTCCGGTGACTATCGCGACCTTGCCGTCGAGCATTCCCATTGGATCTCCTGTTCAGCGGTACCGGTCCTGTGTGGCCGTACCGATCCTCCTCAGAGGCACCGATCATGCCCGGTGGCTCCAACCACCTGACCTGACGGGTCGTCAGATCCTACGTTGGCCCGTCGCGTCCGCTCCAATGCCTAGATTCGTGAGGTGCAGCGGGTGCGACGACGCGAGGTGCTGACCGAACACCCCGCACGCTTCGTGGTGACGGTGTTCGTGCTCGCGATCGCAGTGGGCACCGCCCTGTTGTTGTTGCCGTTCTCGCGTGCTCCGGGAGCCACGACGTCGGTGGTGGATGCCGCGTTCACAGCTACCTCGGCGGTGTGCGTGACCGGCCTGGTGGTCGTCGACACCGGCACCCACTGGAGCGGCTTCGGCCAGGGCGTGATCCTCGCGCTGATCGAACTCGGCGGGATCGGTTTCATGACGATCGCCTCGTTGATCCTGCTCGCGGTGTCGCGACGGTTGGGGCTGCGCCAGACGATGGTGACAAGGGCTGAACGCGGTGCTCTGGCCCTCGGCGACGTGCGCACCGTGTTGATACGCCTCGCCGTGATAACGATCACCGTGCAGACCACGGTGGCGATCTGGTTGGCGATCCGGATGTTCACCGCGCATGGAGCGTCGGCCGGCGACGCCATCTGGTCGGGGGTGTTCCACTCGATCTCGGCGTTCAACAACGCCGGGTTCTCGCTGTACCCGGACTCGCTCACGGTCCTGCGCGGTGACCCGGGAGTGCTCATCGCGGTGATGGCGGCCATCGTCATCGGCGGCCTCGGGTTCCCGGTGCTCGCGGATCTCGACAGCCGGTTCCTGCGCCGCGACGACTCCGGTCGCAACACGATCCGACGGCGCTGGGACGGCCTCAGCCTCCACGCCAAGCTCACGATCACGACCACGGTCGCACTGCTCGTGTTCGGCACGGTCGTGCTCGGTGCGCTCGAGTGGGCGAACCCCGACACGATGGGTCCGATGGGTTTCGGCGAGAAGGTGGTCAACTCGATCTTCGCGTCGGTGAGCCCCAGGACCGCAGGGTTCAACACGGTGCCGGTCGGCGCGATGAGACCGGCCTCACTGCTGGTGACGACGGCGCTTATGTTCATCGGAGCGGGCTCGGCGGGCACCAGCGGCGGCATCAAGGTGGGCACCTTTTCGATACTCGCCCTGGTGATCTGGTCGGAGTTGCGCGGGGAGCGTGAGACGACGGGCTTCCGGCGGACGATTCCGGCCTCCACGCAGCGCCAGGCGATCACGGTCGCCCTGCTGGCGGTGGCACTCGTGGTCAGCGGCGCGATCTCCCTGATGCTCACCAGCCAGGTACGCCTCGGCGAGTCACTGTTCGAGACCGTGTCCGCCTTCGGCACCGTCGGGCTCACGACGGGGCTCACGCCCGCCCTGCACGACTGGGACGAGATCGTGTTGATGGCCCTCATGCTGATCGGCCGAGTCGGCCCGATCACCCTGGGAGCAGCACTCGTGCTGCGACGGCGGCCTACGGTGTCACGGGTTCCCGAGGAGGCACCTCTCATTGGCTAGACATGCACGCAGTGCAACGGTGATCGTGGTCGGACTCGGCCGTTTCGGGAGCGCGCTCGCGGAGGAGCTGTTCCGCGAAGGCCATGAGGTAATGGGCATCGACACCGACGACGGCCTCGTTCAGAACTGCGCCGACTTCCTAACCTTCGCCGAGGTCTGCGATGCGACCAGCGCCGAGACGCTGACCCAACTCGGTGTCGGTGACGCCACCCACGCGGTGGTGGCGATCGGTGACTCGATCCAGGCGAGCATCCTCACCACATCCAACCTCGCGGAGCTCGAGGTACCCGACATCTGGGCGAAGGCGCTCACCGAACAGCACGGTCGGATCCTCGAACGCGTCGGAGCGCACAACATCGTGTTCCCCGAGGGCGACGCCGGACGCAGGGTTGCGCACCGGATCAGCTCCAAAGTGGCCGAGTACGTCGAGCTCGACGAGGGATTCGTGCTGGCCGAGCTGACCGTTCCGAACATGTACGTAGGTAGCGCTGTGCAGGACTGCGGGATGCGCGATGCCTACGGCGTGTCGGTGGTATGCCACAAGCCCCTGGACGGGACCTTCGAGGTGACCACCGGCAACACCATCCTGGGCGCTCACGACCTGATCCTCGTGGCCGGGCCCGAGGAAGCGATCGAGCGCTTCGCCCAGATCTCGCGCGAGTAGCACCGCGCACACGACCGACCACCCACGATGCGGCGAGGTTGCGACGGGAACGGAGAACCGCGATCGACAGCGCTGATCGGCGGCCGGTGTGATCGGAACACCGGGTCCTCAGAAGACCGTGTAACCGCCGTCGACTGTCACCGTGTCGCCGGTGTGGTAGGTGACGGACTTGTCGCACAGATAGGCGGCGACCGCGGAGAAGTCCTCCGGCGAGCCCCACCGGCGGACCGGGGTGCGCTTGACCGTGGCCTCGCGGAACCTGTCGTTCTCGTACAGCCCGCGGGCGAGGTCGGTGACCGCCCACCCAGGTACGAGCGCGTTCACGCGGATCGCGTGTCGGGCGAGGGCAACCGCGGCGCTGCGTGCCAGACCCAACACGGCGGTCTTGCTGGACGCGTAGTGCGCCGTCATCGGAGCTCCGTGCACCGAGGACGTGGACGAGGTCACCACCAGCGCCCCACCTTCGCCCTGGGACACCATCTGGCGTGCGGCCGCCTGGATCGTGAAGAACACCCCGTCGAGGTTGACCGACATCACCCGCCGCCACTCCTCGGGTGAGAGATCGAGGAAGGCCGCCCCTCCGGTCGTGCCGGCGTTCGCGATGCAGGCATCGATGCGGCCGAACTCCCCCACCGTGCGCTCCAACGCGGACGCGACTTCTCCGGGGTCCGACACGTCGCACTGGAATGCACCGAAGCTCTGGCCCGGTGCAAGGTCACTCAGGGAGTCGACCGCAGCGGCGTTCTTCTGTGCGTCGCGCGCCCAGATAACGACGTCGGCGCCTGCCGCTGCGAGCCCTTGCGCCATCCCGAGGCCGATGCCCCCGTTGCCGCCGGTGACCACACCCACCTGGCCGCTCAGGTCGACCCTCTGGGCCGGCATGCCAGGACCGTCGGTGTCGTTCATGTCGTTCTCCTGGTCGCGTTGTGGATCCTGCTCACGGCACGATGGCCACCGGTACGGGTCATGGATTGCGAGGGTATCTGCACCCACACGCCCGTACCTGTTCCGGCGACCGCCCGATCACGCCGGGGGGCAAGAGTTCCTACACTCTGGTGATGGACCTCGGAATCTCGGGACGGCGCGCAGCCGTCGCGGCAGGATCGGCCGGTCTCGGACTGGCTATCGCAACCCGGCTGGCGCAAGCGGGCGTGGAGGTGGCGGTCTGCGGGCGCGACGAAAGTCGCCTCGACGGCGCCCTGGAGTCGCTGCGGACGGCCCATTCGGGATCATCCAGCGCGGCCCTCACAACGCCGGGACCCCAGGCCTTCACAGCCGACGTCTCGAACCCCGCCGGAGCCCAGGAGTTCGTCGAGCGGGCAGCGGAGGCCCTGGGAGGTCCACTCGACATCCTCGTGTGCAACGGGGGTGGGCCACCGCCGGGGACCGCCACCACGACCTCGATCGATGCCTACCGTGGTGCGTTCGAGGCCAACTGCCTGGCGTCGATCGCGATGTGCGAGCAGGCGGTGCCACACATGCGCGGAGCCCGCTGGGGTCGGATACTGGGGATCACCTCGATCGGTGCACGACAACCCATCGGTTACCTGGCTGCATCCTCGGTGGCGAGGGCGGGTCTCACGTCCTACCTCAAGATGCTGTCCACCGAGATCGCAGCCGACGGCGTCACCGTCAACAACCTGCAACCGGGTCTACACCGCACCGACCGGGTCACCGGTCTCGCAGGGGACCAGGCCGATGCGCTCCTCTCCGGCATCCCGACCGGCACCCTCGGCGAGGCGGACGACTTCGGAGCGGTGGCCGCCTTCTTGTGCTCACAACACGCATCGTTCGTCACCGGGGTCGGCCTTCAGGTGGACGGCGGCGCCTTCGGTGGCCTCCAGTAGCGGAGTGCTCAGCGGCCCGCGGATGCCATCGCCGGGGCCACGCGATCGAAGGGCCACGTGTCGGGCATGACCACACCGGCTGTCGCCGGCGGCAGGATCGTGTAGGACTCCTCGCCCTCGCGCACCAAGCCGAGGTCCCGCCGGGCGATCCGTTCGACGGTCGTCGGATCACCGATGAGGTCGAGCCGCTTGCGCAGCTCGTCGTTGTCGTCCTCGATGTTCGCCAATTCGGCCTCGCTCTGGCTGATTCGCTCGCGCTGGTCCCACCAATCGGTGAGAGCCGGCACCAGCAGGAATGCGACCATCGCGAGCAGCACGCCGAGCCACAAGGCACGCTTTGCCCAGACGGGGATCGTCGGCAAACGTTCGGCCAGGCTCACGAACGGGTCCCTGCTGATCGCGGTGCGAGTGCGGCGCTGCCGGGGAAGATCGCCGTGTCCCCGAGCGACTCCTCGATGCGCAGCAACTGGTTGTACTTCGCCACCCGGTCCGACCGTGCGGGTGCACCCGTCTTGATCTGCCCGCAGTTGGTCGCGACCGCCAGGTCTGCGATCGTGACGTCCTCGGTCTCGCCGGACCGGTGCGACATCACGGCTGTGTACCCGTTGGTGTGCGCCAACTGCACTGCGTCCAAGGTGCGCGTGAGGGAACCGATCTGGTTGACCTTCACGAGGATCGAGTTCGCAACCCCAAGTTCGATCCCCTTCGCGAGACGTTCGGTGTTGGTCACGAACAGATCGTCGCCGACCAGTTGGACACGGTCGCCGATGCGCTCGGTCAGCGCCGCCCAACCCTCCCAGTCCTCCTCGGCCATGCCGTCCTCGATCGACACGATCGGGTAGCGGTCGCACAGGTCCGCCAGGTAGTCCGCGAACTCGGGGGCGCTGAGGGTGCGACCCTCCCCCGCGAGCACGTAGTTGCCGTCGGAGTAGAACTCGGTGGAGGCAGGGTCCATCGCTATCGCGATCTCCTCGCCGGGCACCCGGCCGGCCTTGCCGATGGCCTCCACCAGGAGTGCAACCGCATCCTCGTTGGACGCGAGGTCGGGAGCGAAGCCACCCTCGTCACCGATCGCGGTCGACAGGCCGCGATCGTGCAGCACACCGGCGAGGGTGTGGTAGCACTCAGCGCCCCAACGCAACGCCTCGGAGAAGGAGGCTGCGCCGACGGGCATGAACATGAACTCCTGGAGATCCACGTTGTTGTCGGCATGCTCACCGCCGTTGATCACGTTCATCATCGGTACCGGCAGCGTCGTGGCATTGGTGCCTCCGACGTAGCGGTACAGCGGCAGGTCGAGCTCGGCCGAGGCCGCCTTGGCCACCGCGAGCGACACCCCGAGTGCGGCGTTCGCTCCCAGCTTTCCGAGGTTGTCGGTGCCGTCGAGTTGGCCTATCGCAGCGTCGAGTCCACGCTGGTCGACCGCATCGAAGCCCTCGAGTGCGTCGGCCAGATCGTCGTTGACGTGCGCCACGGCCGTGGTCACACCCTTGCCCCGGTAGCGCGAATCGTCGCCGTCGCGCAGCTCGACAGCCTCGAACGCACCGGTGGACGCACCGGAGGGCACCGCTGCACGGCCCACCGCACCGGAGTCGAGCACCACCTCGACCTCGACTGTCGGATTGCCCCGCGAATCCAGGATCTCGCGTCCGACGATTCCCTCGATGATGCTCACTAATCGGTTCCCCTGATCGAGGGTGCCCACAGGCACCCGGTGTGTATGAAGACCATTGTCCTACACAGAACAGCCGACCCACAGCTGGCGATCGACCCACAGCTCACGACCGACCCACCGCTCACGACCGAACCACACCGAACGCAGCGGCCGATCACAGCGCATCCGCGATCGCACGTGAGTAGGCGAGTTGACCGGCGGGTCGCAGGTGGGTGCCATCGGCCACGAACCACTCCGGATGCGAGCCGGCGAGGGCGTTCCAGTCGACCAGGACCACGTTGTCGTACCGCTCAGCAGCGCGAGCGGTCCTCTCGTTGGAGATCGACTCCCAGGGTCGTTCCACCTTCGCGTTCACCAGGATCACCTTGCGGTCACCCAGCGATTCGATCATCGCGTTGAGCTGGTCCTCGAGGACCACACCGTTGTTGCCGGCCTGGACGACCGCGGGTCCTGGCATGTAACCCGCGGTGGCATACCAGGTGGTGGCCGAGCCGATGTCCTCGAACTGGCGTGAGACCTTCGCGTCGACGCGGATGCCGGGCATCACCTGCTTCATCGCCCCGGCGGCGCCCAACATCACCGAGTCCCCCACAGCGACCGCGTCGGTGGGCACCGCCGGCCCACCACCGGCATCGGAATCGACCGGCTCGCCCTGTGGGGTCGCGGCCGGGTCCCCGGTGACGGTCGTCGTCGAGGTCGGAGTCGAGGTCGACACCGACCCGATGGAATCGACAGCTTCGGGAATCGTGTCTATCAACCCCTCGGAGTCGACGTTCTCCAGCCCGATCGCCCCGGCGGCCTCCAGCTCCAGCTTCTTGCGGTTGGGGTCACTCGACGCCGCCACCAGCCCGAAGCCGACGAGTGCCACGAAAGCCCCCAACGCACCGAGGCGTATCAGGGCGACCTTCTGGATCTGGGCACGATCGGAGCCCCGACTCAGCTTCCACCGCTCATAGCCACGACTGAGCGCGCCGTTGCGGATCGGTCGTTCGATGAAGCGGAACGACAACTCCGCCGCGCCGAGCGTGAGTGCCATGCGAAGCACGAACAGCGGCCAGCCCGACAGAGGCACGTCCAGGTCCGGGCGCGTGAACACGAAGATCGGCCAGTGCCACAGGTAGATCGAATAGGAGCGCACCCCGAACCACACGAGTGGAGGAATAGCCAACAAGCGCGACAACTTCGACGAGGGATGCACGAGCACCGCGATGAGCACGACGCAGATCACATCCAACAGGAAGAACCCACCCCGATAGATGAACGGATCGAACTCGTTGACCCGAGCGAAGTACCAGCCGAGGGCGACCAGCGCGAGTACACCGGCGACGTTGAGCACCGGTCCCGCTGCCCGCGACGCATCGTTGCGGGTGCGCCAGGGCGTCCACACCACAGCGAGCGTCGCACCCAGCAACAAGCCCGAGAGCCTCGTGTCGGTGCCGTAGTAGACGCGGGAGGGATCGGTGAGCGGCTCGTAGAGGACCGCCATCCACACAGCGGATCCGATCGCCAGGGCGAGCAGGACGTTGCGGGTCATGTTGCGTCCCGTGCGCGACAACAGCCACACGAACAGCGCGGGGAACAGGATGTAGAACTGCTCCTCCACCGCGAGTGACCAGAGGTGGCGCAGCACCGGGGGCCGCCCGGCCTGCGCGAAGTAGCTCTCATCCAGGAAGATCTGCCACCAGTTGCTCACATAGAAGACCGCGGCCAGAACGTCTCCGCCGAGGCGCCCGGCGGCGTCTCGGTAGAACAGCAGTGTCACAGCGGGCACGATCAACAACAGCGCGTAGAGCGCCGGCAGCAAGCGGCGCGCCCGGCGGGTCCAAAAGCCCCGCAGGGAGACGGTCCCGTGGTGGTGCCTCTCCTCCACCAACAGAGCGGTGATGAGGAACCCCGATACGACGAAGAAAACCTCGACCCCCAGGAAACCGCCGGGGATCCATGCGAGGTCCATGTGGTAGAGCAGCACCGCGGCGACCGCAATCGCGCGCACGCCGTCGAGTGACGGTCGGTAGCCGAGCTTGTCGCCCGGGTGCGCGGATGTGCTCACCATCGCACCATTCTGACCAACGCGGGCGCATTCCGGGGGCACCCGTTCGAGGTGTGCCGGAGGTCTCCCGTGGACCCGCATCTCAGGGCCATGCCTGGGGTCGGTCAGCCCAACATCCCTGCGTGAAGATGCGACACCGCCAAGTGGTCAGTCGGCTTCGCTGTGGGTGACGGGACGCTCGCCCATCCACTCCCGGAGGGTGTTCTTGAGCTTGGTGTGCTGGATGAAGATGTCGTGCTCAGCGGGGGTCACCCCGTCGGTGTGGGGTGACTTCCAGTAGAAGCTCAACCACTCCTGGTTGCCCGACTGGCCGGCGCGCTGGGCAAGGTCGAGGAACAGCGCGAGGTCCAACACGATCGGGGCCGCGAGGATCGAGTCACGGCACAGGAAGTCGACCTTGATCTGCATGGGATACCCCATCCAGCCGAAGATGTCGATGTTGTCCCAGCCCTCCTTGTTGTCGCCACGGGGTGGGTAGTAGTTGATCCGCACCACGTGGTCGATGTTGCCGTACAGCTCCGGGTAGACCTCGGGCTGGAGGATCGTGTCGAGCACACCGAGCTTGGAGACCTCCTTGGTCTTGAAGTTCTCCGGGTCGTCGAGCACCTCGCCGTCGCGGTTGCCGAGGATGTTCGTGGAGTACCAGCCCCGCATCCCCAGCATGCGTGCCTTGAACCCCGGCGCGAGGATCGTCTTCATGAGGGTCTGGCCGGTCTTGAAGTCCTTGCCCGTGTAGGGCACACCGTTGGCGGCGGCGAGCTCTGCCATGCAGGGAAGGTCCATCGACAGGTTGGGAGCGCCGTTGGCGAAGGGCACACCGCTCACCAGAGCTGCGTACGCGTAGAGCTGGCTCGGGGAGATGTTCTCGTCGTTCGACCTCATCCCCGCCTCGAAGGATTCCACCGAGGCATGCACCGCGGTGGGTTCCTGGTATGCCTCGGTGGAGCCGCACCACACCATGACGAGCCGGTCGCAGTCGTTCTCGGCACGGAAACGTTCGATGTCCTCGATCAACTGGCCAGCGAGGTCGAACATGTTCTCGCCGGTCTTGACGCGCACCCCGTCGAGTCGCTTCACCCACCGTTGGTCGAACACCGCCGACATGGCGACCACACCCTCGAGGTCAGCGGAGATCGGCGCCAGGTCGGACTCCTCGAGCACCCCGGCGGTGCGAGCGGCTTCGAGGGCGTTCGGGGAGATCGGATCCCAACCCCCGAAAACGAGGTCATCCAGGCCCGCCAAGGGTACGAAATCGCGAATGAGCGGGTTGCGCCCCTCGGCTCGCTCACCCAAGCGGATGTGGGCCATCTGGGTGAGCGAGCCGATCGGTTGTGCAAGCCCCTTGCGGGCCGCGATCACACCGGCGTACGCGGTGGACGCAACCGCACCCATTCCCGGGGTGAGGATTCCGAGCCGGCCGCTGGGGGCGGCGATGTTCAGGGGATCAGGCATGCCGCCAGACTATTGCGCCACCACAGCGCTCACCTCTGGCGCATCCGGACGGCTCACCCTGGCGGTGAGCACGGGGGCGGTGGGTGCACCGGTCTGGCTTGCCGGGCCTTGGGTTAGCTCCAGGCCGACCCCGGATCCGTACTGGGGGTTCACCTCCGAACCACGGGCGATGCGCACAGCCAGCAGGGACTGAGCTACCTGTGCGCTCAACTCCTCACGCACATCTTCGAACGTGAGCTCGCCACGTGAGCGCACCACCAGCAGAACCGCCAGCGGCTGCCCACCGTCGTCGACCTCCACGGGTCCGACCACCTCGCCGACGTCGGCTGACTCGATCGAACCCGAGAGCTCGGGTGGCAACGCTGCGAGGTCCGCCGCGGTGGCACACTGCTCGGTCGAATCGAGCGCGATCTGCATGCCCGACACCTCCTCGGGCACCTCCAGGACGTCGGTACCCCCGGACACAGCGGCCGCCGAATCGGCACCGAGATCCGCCGGTCCCGCGACCAGGTCCACGCATACCTGTGACCACCGACCCGACTCGGCAAGTGCTTCGTAGGTGTAGGTGATGTCGCCCTCGGTCGGGCCGTCGATCTCAGCTCCCGCCGATGAGACCGCCTGATCTGCGGCCACGACCCGGGAGAGCACGCCGCGGGCCTCGTCGCTCAGGTCGTCCGTCGAATAGTTGTAGCCCTGGCTCTGGAGGCCCTGGATCGTCTCGGCCAACAGTGCCTCGTCGGGCTCCACATCGATGCCCAGTCGCTGGGCGGCGTCGATCAGGGCCTCCCCCTGGAGAAGGAAGTCCAGGATCGCCCGCGCGCCGGTGCCATCGAGCACCGCTGAGCTCTCCGCGACCTGGAAGCCCATCAGCGCCGCGAACGCCTCGTCTGTAGCCAGTGCCTCGACGGTGGATGCGGCGATGTCGGTACCCTCGTAGGTAGCGGCGACATCGGGGTTCGCCACGCCGCAGGACCCGGCGAACAGGGCGAAGGCACCGAGTCCCGCGACCACCAAAGCCCTGGGTGTGAATCGGCGTGAGGGTTGCCGCAAACGAAGGGTCTCGACCATTGCCCCGATGCTAGGTGTAGGGCCTGCCCGGAGGGGAACCGCAGGGGCGTGTCGTGCTTCGGAGTCCTCGGAGAGCTGAAGGTCTCATCGGCCGACCGGCCGGAATCGGATCGTGCTCGCGACGTCGCGAAGCTGATCATCGTCGATCGAGTCGAAGAGCAGGAGTGAGAACTTCACATCGTCCGCCACACCTACGATCTCCGACGTCTCACCGATCCGTCCCACCCAGATTTGGTCTGCGACTCCTTCGAGTCCATCGCTTGACACGATCCAGTCGAGATCCGCCGCGGAATCGAGCACGTCGAGGCTTTGGTGGATTCCATACCCGGAGTGCGCTCGCAACTCGAGGTTGCACCAGGAACGGCAACGGGGGGTCGCTCAGCTCGCCGGCTCGGAACCCAGAGAGTCGGCTTACGAAGGCAGCGGAACCAGCTCCTCGATCGCAGCCTCCACCTCGATCGGGGCAGGCCCGGAACCCGGCAGTTGGAGGGTCAACACACCACCGTGTTCCTTGTAGTGCGAGCCTCGGTAGAGCCGCTCCAAGCGCAACTGCTTCGACTGCGCGAGGCGCACCGGTGACACCTTGGCGACCAGCCCCCCACCCGAGATCGTCGGAGCCCTGGTGACGAGCACCTCCTCGATGCCCCGCTCAACGCATGCTGCACGCAGCCTCGCCACCGACAACAGGTTGGCCACCACCTCTGGCACGGGGCCGAATCGGTCGACCATGCCCGCTTCGATCTCATCGACCTGTGCCGCTGCGCTGACCGCTGCGAGCTTGCGGTAGGTGTCGAGTCGGAGGTCGTCGCGCTCCACGTAGGAGGTGGGAATGGAAGCGGATCCCGGGACCTCCACGGTCACTTCCACCGGCGGGTCCGGCATCTCGTCGCCGTTGAGCTCCGCGATCGCCTCGTGGACCATCTGGACGTACAGGTCGTAGCCCACCGCGGCGACGTGGCCACTCTGGCCGGTTCCCAACAGGTTGCCGGCACCACGGATCTCCAGGTCACGCATGGCGATGCGGAAACCCGAACCCAGCTCTGTGGTCTCACCGATCGTCTTGAGGCGCTCGAAGGCCTCCTCGGAGAGCTGACGGTCCTGGGGGAAGAACAGATACGCGTACGCCCGCTGGCCGGCACGCCCGACCCTTCCACGTAGCTGATGCAACTGGCCCAGCCCCAGCAGGTCCGCACGCTCTACGACAAGCGTGTTGACCGTGGGCATGTCGATTCCCGACTCGATGATCGTGGTACACACCAGCACGTCGTAGTGACCCTCCCAGAAGTCCACCACCACGCGCTCCAGGGTCCCCTCGTCCATCTGGCCGTGAGCTATCGCCACCCTGGCTTCGGGCACCAGGTCGCGGATCCGCTCGGCGCGGTGCTCGATGTCTCGCACACGGTTGTGCACGTAGAACACCTGGCCCTCGCGCAGCAGTTCACGCCGGATGGACTCGGCGACCGCGCGGTCGTCGTACTCACCCACATAGGTGAGGATCGGACGCCGGGCTGCGGGAGCGGTCTCCAGCAGGGACAGGTCGCGGATTCCGGTGAGGCTCATCTCCAGGGTCCGCGGGATTGGGGTGGCGGTAAGCGTGAGCACATCGACGTCGGCCTTGAGGGCCTTGATGGCCTCCTTGTGCGACACACCGAAGCGCTGTTCCTCATCGACGACCAACAGTCCCAGGGATTTGAACTCGATGTCCTTGGACAACAACCGGTGCGTCCCGATCACGAGATCGACCGAACCGTCACGCAACCCGTCGGTCACCTTTCGCGCCTGAGCATCGGTGAGGAAGCGGCTCAGGACCTCCACGCGGATCGGATAGCCGCTGTAGCGCTCCGAGAACGTCTGGTAGTGCTGTTGTGCCAGCAGGGTCGTCGGTACGAGCACCGCCGCCTGGCGACCGTCCTGGATCGCCTTGAACGCCGCCCGAACCGCAACCTCGGTTTTTCCGAAGCCCACGTCTCCGCACACCAGGCGGTCCATTGGTGTTTCGGACTCCATGTCGGCCTTGACGTCGCCGATCGCCTTGAGCTGGTCGGGGGTCTCCTGGAACGGAAAGGACGCCTCCATCTCGCTCTGCCACGGTGTGTCGAGCTCGAACGCATGACCCTGCGCATTGAGCCTCTGTTGGTACAGCAGCACCAGCTCCTGTGCGATCTCCGAGACCGCCGAGCGCACCTTGGCCTTGGTGCGCGAGAAGTCCGCCCCTCCCATCTTGTTGAGCTTCGGGGTGTCACCCCCCGAGTACAACCGAACCGTCTCTACCTGATCCGAGGGCACATAGAGGCGGTCCTCACCCCGGTACTCCAAGAGCAGGTAGTCGCGCTCCGCGCCGCCCATGGTGCGCGTCACCATGCCCGCGAATCGTGCCACCCCGTGCTGTTCGTGCACGACGTAGCCACCCACGGTGAGGTCCTCGAAGAACTGCTGGGCATCCCGGCGACGACGACGCTGTGGCCGGTGGGTGCGACGACGCCCTGTGAGATCGACCTCCGAGAGCAGACCCAGGTCGATCTCGCTGAGCACGCAGCCCGAATCGAGTGTGCTCTCGACGATCCATCCACCCGGTTGGGCCAGCTCCCGTGCACCGGGTTCGAGTCGTTGGAAGGAGAGCCCACGTTCGGACAGCACGCGCGAGAGGCGTTCGGAAGCCGAGGGACCATCGGCGCACAGAACCACCCGCGCTCCCCGACCGAGCAGGTTGGAGATATCGGCGACGACCGCGTCGGCATCGCCGACCGCGGTCGGCCAGGTGCGCGCCCGCACCGCAGCTGTATCAGGCGAATCGGCCACCGATGCCAGCGACAGGTGGTCGGCCCGACGCTTGTCGGCATAGGTCAGGTATTCCCTGAGCGCCGCGAAACTGGCGAAGGCGAAAAGCAGGATCACCCCG
>JBKEAI010000323.1:0-4777 GCA_047972145.1 Microthrixaceae bacterium | reverse complement strand
GGACCTTCTTCGCGCGCCTGAGGTTCAGGTTCGGTTGGTCCAGCGGCGTGGGGGATCGTCGAGCGTTGGGGGCTCGGGGTCGGCTTCGGTGTTGAAGCGCCGCCAGACCATCCCGAGGGCGAGCGCTGCGAGCACCGCCACCAGGAGTCCACCGATGAAGGTGACGAGCGGGCCCTGACCCTTGTCGCGGGTGAGGTTCACCTGCACCTCGACGGGAGCGGCGGCCCCGTCGCCTTCGGGTGCGGTGGCGAGCGAGTTCGGCTGGAGCTGCTCGGGATCCACCTCGAGCTGCACGTCGACCGAACGCGTGTCGGCCTCTCGGCGCAACGAGGTGATGAACCCGTCCATCGAGGAACCCGGCAGCGAGAACCTCACCGTCGATTCGTCGGCGGATTCCGAGGACTCGGCGACTCGTGTCGCCTGCCACGACGACGATGCCTCCGCGACGATCTGCTCGCGCGCCGAGCTGATGTCCACCTTGTCGGTGAACACGATGTCCACCTGGGCATCGGCGTCGTCGTTGAGTGCGCCGCCCTGGGACACCAATGCGAGTACCACGACGAGCCCCGCGACGGCGATGAAGATCTTCATGGCGATGCGCCAAGCCTACGGAGCACCATCGGCGCGATCGGTGACCCGTTCGCTAACCGTCCACAGCGCCCAGGAATGCGGGGCGTTCACCTCCGCCGTGCAGCCAGATCGCGGTTCCGCTCACATAGCTCGCCTGCGGCGACGCGAGCCAGCGGCATGCCTCCGCCAGGTCTTCGGGCGTGCCGAAGCGCCCAGCGGGGATCGTCGCAGCCACCCTGGCGATCGAGGACTCGTCGCCGTAGTGCAGCTCCGCCTGTTCGGTCAGGATCATCCCCCCGACGATCGCTGCCACACGCACCTTCGGCGCCCATTCCACCGCGAGGGTCGAGGTCAGGTTCAACAGGCCTGCCTTCGCCGCGCCGTAGGCAGCGGTGCCGGGCGACGGTCTGGTGGCCGACACCGAGGAGATGTTGATGATCACGCCACCGTCGCTCTGTTGCATGTGGTGGTTGGCTCGCTGCGCCACGTGCAGCGGGGCGAGCAGGTTCAGCCTCACGATCGATTCGCTGAAGCGGGGCGACGCGGAGTCGGCGTCCACGCGCGGAGCCCCGCCGGCGTTGTTGATCACGGTGTCGAGCCGACCGAAGCGCTCCACGGCAGCGTCCACCACAGCGGCCGCCTGGTCGGGATCCCGGATGTCGGCCGCCAGGAACCCGGCGTGCCGACCGCCGATCTGAGGGAGCTCGTCGGGCTCTGTGCGCCCACAGGTCATCACCTCGGCCCCCCGCTCGAGGAAGCGCCTCACCAGCACCGCACCTAGTCCCTTGGTGCCACCGGTGACCAGCACCACCGATCCGCTTGGTGAACCGTCCTGCGATCCGTCGAGCTCCGAGACCATCGGGCGGAGGATATCTCCCGTCGCCGACGCGGTTACCGTCGGGACCCATGGGCTTCGAAGTGGTCACGACAGATGGCGTCACCGAGGTGGTCATGGCACACCCACCGGTGAACGCGCTCACCGTCGCAGGGTGGTTCGAGTTGGCTGAGTTGGTCACCGCCGCCGGCCAGGTGCCGTCGACCGCGGCGGTGGTGCTGCGCGCGGAGGGCAAGGGCTTCAACGCCGGGGTCGACATCAAGGAGATGCAGACCACCGACGGCTTCGAAGCGCTCGTCGGTGCCAACAAGGGCTGCTACGCGGCGTTCAAGGCCGTCTACGAGTGCGAGGTCCCGGTGATCGTCGCCGTGCACGACTTCTGCCTGGGTGGGGGGATCGGGCTCGTCGGCAACGCAGATGTGATCGTCGCAGCGCAAGGCACCACCTTCGGCCTGCCCGAGGTCGACCAGGGTGCCCTCGGGGCGGCGACCCACCTGGCGCGCCTGGTGCCCCAGCACCGCATGCGTGAGATGGTCTACACCGCCGAGCCGGTCACCGCCGAGGTTATGGCCCAGTGGGGTTCGATCTCAGCCGTGGTGCCCCGCTCGGAGCTGCGCGACGCTGCGATGGGCATCGCGGCGAGGATCGCGACCAAGAGCCGCACGGTCATCCGTGCTGCGAAGGCGTCTCTCAACGGGATCGATCCCGTCGATGTGAACCGCAGCTACCGCTTCGAGCAGGGGTTCACCTTCGAGTTGAACCTCACCGGCGTGTCAGACGAAGCCCGAGACGCGTTCGTCGAGAAGCGCAGCGCCGATTTCGGCGAGAGCTGAGAGCTGAGACCTGAGGCCTGAGAGCTGAGACCTGGGACCTGAGAGCTCAGCCCTCGGCGTCGGGCTCACCGGTCTGAGGGGTGAGGCTGATGTTCTCGCACGTGAGGAACTCCGTTTCGGCGTAGGAGTTCATCGCCGTGTCGAGCTCCTCGCTGTTCTCGATGGCAGGGCCGGCTCCGTTGAGGTCCATCTTCTCGGGGTCGTAGTCGACGCTGGCTGCGAACTCGCCGAAGTTCTTGGCACCTTCACGCAGTGTGTCTGCGGTCGCGGGATCCGAGGAGGTTTCCGCCATCTTGTCGAGCATCGCCACGTAGAAGTCGGAGGCGGCCTTCACCTCTTCCTTGGTGGTGGGGTTGCCCACCGTGGTGCCGATGGTCGCGACCGCGCCGTACAGCTCACAAGCGTCGGTGGCTCCTTCGAGCTCGGCCATGGCGCCGCTCACCGTCTCGGAGAAGTCCCCGGTGGGCTCGGGCTGGGTGGCGTCGTCGCCGGATGTGTCTTCGTCGGAGCTGTCCTCGCCAGAGCTGGAGTCGTCATCGTTGGTGTTGGAGTTCTGTTCGGTGTCGGAGTCGCCCTTGTCGGCGGTGGCGTTGTCCTTGGTGCAGGCGCCTGCGACCAGCGAAAGGGCCGCCAGCAGGGCGAGCAGGATTGCAGGGATTGTGGATCGGCGGGTGCGCACGTCGGTACTCCTAGAAATCGACCGGACCGCCAAGGGTATAGCGGCGCGACGGCGAAACCAGTTCATCGTGCCGATTCGCTGCCTGTTCGGCTCGCAACTACCGTGGCCGATCTGACGGGTCGTCAGGAAACTCTGGTGACCTCGTGAGGGTGAGATTCGCAAGGGGTGGCAGTGGCCGGACCTGACAAGTTGTTGACTACAGCCCATGCGGTGGCAGGGCTGCGCTCGGGCATGACCATCGGCATCGGAGGCTGGGGAAGCCGTCGCAAGCCGATGTCGGTGGTGCGCGAGATCATCCGCTCCGAGTTGGAGGGCCTCACGATCGTGTCCTATGGCGGCCCTGACGTTGGGATGCTGTGTCGTGCAGGCAAGGTCGCCAAGGTCATCTCCGGGTTCGTGTCGCTCGATTCGATCCCCCTCGAACCGAACTACCGGATCGCCCGCCAGGAGGGCACCATCAAGGCTGCCGAGTGGGACGAGGGGATGCTCCTGCTGGGGCTCCAGGCCGCAGCCTGGCGGGTTCCGTTCCTGCCGACGCGCGCCGGGCTCGGATCCGACATCCCCGAGGTGATGCCCGACCTGCGTACGGTCACCTCCCCCTACCCCGAACCCACCTCTGGTGAGCCAGAGGAGCTTCTTGCCGTCCCTGCGCTGCACCTCGACGCGGCCTTCGTGCACCAGCACCGCGCGGATGTGTCGGGCAACGCACTCTGGCTGGGCGAGGATCCGTTCATGGACGATCTCTTCGTGCGCGCGGCCGACCGGGCGTTCGTGAGCTGCGAACAGGTCGTGCGCACCGAGGAGCTGGCAGGACTCGCCGACATCACCCACCTCGGGATCTCACGCCTGGACGTCACCGGTGTGATCGAGGCCCCGGGGGGTGCCCACTTCACCGAGTGCCCCCCCGACTACGGCCGCGACGAGGCGTTCCAACGCCACTACGTGAACGCGTCGCGCTCGCCCGAGGATTGGGCTGCATTCAGTGAACGGTTCCTCGCCGTAGACGACGACGAGTACCGGGCACGGGTCGACGAACTGGCATCGAAGGGAGGGCAGTGATGGCTACCGAAGACACTCCCCGGCGCGCCGACGTCTGCGCGGTCGCCATAGCGGACTGCTTCGCGGGCGACGGCGAGAGCCTCTGCAACCCGATCGGGAACCTGCCGCTCATCGGCGGTCGGCTCGCGGCGTCGACCACCGATCCCGACCTGGCGATCACCGATGGGTACTACACGCTGCTCGACAACGTCCCTGCGGTGGGACTAGCCGAATCCGAGCGGGTGGCGCAGCGCACGATCGGGCACTGGAACCCCTACCGGGCGATGTTCGGTCTTCTCTGGCACGGTCGGCGCCACGTGATGATGGGCCCGGTGCAGATCGACCGCTACGGCAACGCCAACATCGCGGCGATCGGCGACTGGGCACGACCCAAGTCCCAGATGCTCGGGGTCCGGGGGGCACCTGGCAACACGATCAACCACACCACCAGCTACTGGGTGCCCAAGCACTCCACCCGGTCGATCGTCGAGCAGGTCGACGTGGTGTGCGGCGTCGGCTACGACAGGGCGGCAGAGCTGGGGCCGGTGGCTTCACGCTTCCACGAGATCCGCAGGTTGGTGACCAACCTCGCGGTGCTCGACTTCGAGGCCACAGACGGTGCCGGGGTGCCCGCCATGCGGCTGCGTTCGGTGCACCCCGGAGTCAGCGTCGAGGAGGTGACCGAAGCGACGGGATGTGAGCTGGTCGTCCCCGACGAGGTACCCGTCAGCGCCGGTCCCACACCCGAACAGGCCGAGGCGTTGGAGCGCCTCGACCCCGAAGGTCTGCGACTGCGCGAGGTGTCCGACCAGTGAACGTCCA
>JBKEAI010000320.1:0-17100 GCA_047972145.1 Microthrixaceae bacterium | reverse complement strand
TAGATTCCAAGGGTTTCGACCCTCGGGATGCTCAGGATCCGGCTCCTGCCGATCCCTTGCTAATCCGCCGACCACCACCGCCGTCTGGCGTCAGCCGGCGGTCGCGCGCCTAGGAGCCGCGACGGACGAACGGGAGTGGCAGTGCGCGGATCGGTCATGAAGCGAGGCTCGACTTGGACCTACGTCCTCTACCTGGGACGCGACACGGACGGGTCGATGGCAAGGGCGGCCTGGCGCCCAGGTTGGTGGCGTCGTGTCGCCGGGTGTTGAGCCCGGCGCTGAAGGACGCCGTGCGTTGGGGTCTGTTGATCCGCCACCCGATGGACCCTCGACCTCTACAGCCACGTCCTCGACGGCATGCAGGCCAAGACCGTCGAGCAGATCGGCGCGGTGGTGTTCGGCGGGTCGTCAGACCCGGTAACGGCAACGAGGGCGTAGGTAGGCTTGACGCCATGCCCGACGCCGCGCTGCACACCGGGACGATCGTGTCGATCGGCTACGAGGGGCGGACTCTCGATGAGTTCGTCGATGTGCTGCGTTCCAATGGCGTAGAGGTGCTCGTCGACGTTCGCCTCACGCCCATCTCGCGCAAGAAGGGGTTCTCGAAAACCGCTCTCTCCGCCGCGCTCCAAGCTGCGGGCATCGAGTACCGCCACGAGCCGGCACTCGGCAACCCGAAGGACAACCGCGACGCGTTCCGCCGTGGACTGGCCTCTGCGCGGACGCGCTACGTGAGGCACTTGTCGAACGGTGCCAGCTCGAACTACGAAGCGACGGTGGACTCCGCCCGGACGCGCCGGGTCGCGCTGCTGTGCTTTGAGCGGGACCACTCCCAATGTCATCGTTCCTGCATCACGGAGCGGGCACAGGCCGAGCATCCCGCGCTCAGCGTGGTGCGTGCTTGAGCACCGTCGTCGACAGGAGGGCCAGGGAGGGGACCGGTGACGCAACAGCAGCTTCGTGTCATAGTGCTGGTGAAGGCCGCGCCGGTGCTCACGTCGAGCCTCGAGGAGACTATGTGCGTCGCGGCGATGACCCTCGACGACTCGCCGCGGTGGGTGCGGCTCCACCCAGTCCGTTTCGCGACATGGCCGACGAGTCACGGTTCAGGAAGTACCAGGAGCTGACGGCAACCGTCATCAAGCCAAAGTCGGACCGCCGCCCAGAGTCGTTGACGCCGATCCAGGGTTCGATGGTGCCGGGAGAGGTGCTCGGGACGGAGCATGGATGGGCACGTCGCCGCGAACGCGTCGCAGCGCTCGCTGAGGTCAACATGTGCGACCTCGTGGAGATCAACCGCGGTGGTTCAGGGCCAGGGACGCCATCGCTGGGCGTCGTGCGGCCGATCGCACGACCCGAGTTGGAGATCACGCAGCGTGACGAGGATCAGCTGATGAAGTGGCAGGACCGAGCTGCGGCAATCGCCGCCCGGCCCAGCCTGTTCGATGACCCGGCTACCGAGAAGCCGGCGTTCGAGGTCGTGCCGTGGCGGTTCAGGTACCGCTACCGGTGCGCCGCCCCGTCGTGCAACGGACATGCCTAGACGATCGTGGACTGGGAGGTCGTTGCGCTGTGGCGTCACGTTCGGCACAGACCGAACTGGCAGGAACTGATGCGCCAGAAGTTCGTCGATGAGCTGTGGGCGGATGGGCGAGACACCGTGCTGTTCGTCGGGAACCAGGAGCAGCACCCCCACTCCTTCCTCGTGCTGGGCATCTTCTGGCCGCGTCGCGCCGACCTGCAGCAGTCGCTGCTTGGATAGCAGGAGCGTTACCAGCCGACATCGAGGTACTGGGTCAGCCAGTAGCCCTCGTGCAGCATCGATTGGTAGAAGAGCGGCGCGGCGCCGTCGAAATCCTGGGTGGGGCGGACCCCCGCGAACCGATCGGACCTCGCGCAGCGCTACGTCGACGCGTACCGGAACTACTGCTGGACAGTGAACAGCATCGGCGACCTCCAGCTGGCGCCGTTCGTCGTGCTCGCTGGCGAGGGGCAGGTGCACGCCACCAAGCCGCATGCCTGGCACCTGGCCTTGATCGACAAGCTCTGCCTCCCCGATCCGGCCCTGCTGCGCTCCACCGAACGCCGCGTCCTCGCTCCACTGCGCACGGCACCGGCATCCCCGGTGGCGAGGACTACGACCAGATCGGCGTCGTCTTCGAATCCGCGCAGCAGGTCCTCGGCCTCGACGACCGCGGGTTCGCGAGCAAACCTACCTTGCCCAGTTCGTCGAATAGGCAAAACCGAACCGCTGGTTCTTTGGTTGGTTCTCACGGTCCGAAGGTGAGCTGTCATCCGGATCGGTGGGGCTTATCGGGAAGCACTCCCTGCCCGAGGACGCTCTCGGAACACGACCGTCGGGATCACACCACGGATGATGTGGTCAGGATCCTGCTTCGATCCAGGTCGCGGCGAGGGAATGGCCGGCGGAGAGGTTCGCTGTCGGCGGGTTTCCGTCGGGTAGCGGAGAGTCCCACAGGCCATGCACGTTCGAGCGGCTGGCGACGGCCCAGCGGACGTAGGACTGCCACAGGTTGTAGACGCGCTCGCCGAAGAGCCGGCTCACGTCCTGGTAGATCGAGTTGCGCTCAACGGGGTCGGTGGAGACTCGACCATCCTGGAGCAGCGCATCGAGGTCGGGGTCGTTGATCTTGCCGAGGTTCACAGGCGAGGTCGACTTCCACCAGATCGCCTGAAGGTCGGGGTCACCCGCGGCGTGGTTGGCGACCGTCATCAGGTCGTAGCTGCCAGCGAGGGCCTGTTCGATGAACGCCGTCGCCTCGAAGGTCTGGCGGTTCACCTGTATGCCGACGTCCTCGAACATCTCCTGGACCTGGTCGACCGACCCCTCCCCGCCGGGAACGGTCATGATGGTCACCTCGAACGGGCGACCGAGTTCGGCCTCGACCTGTTGGACCAACTCGCGGGCCCGTTCGGGGTCGTAGTCGGGATACCCGGTGTCTTTCAGGTAGCCCATCTCACCGGGAGCAAACGGCCCCTCGGCGGGCTCGGTGGTGTCGAGTCCGATCACCGCGCGTATCTGTTCGCGGTTGATCGCGTAGGCGGCCGCGAGGCGGGCATTCTGGTTGCTGAAGATCGCTCCGTCGCCGGAGTTGAGCTGGAAGTACGACACCCCGTTGCCATCGGAGACCACCTCGACGTCGATCCCCCCGACCTCCTCGAGGATCTCGATGTCGGCCGCAGTCGCGGTGTGGATGACGTCCACCTCGTCGGCTTCGAGCATGTTGACCCGGGTGGATCCCTCGATGACGGGCCGGAACTCCACACCGTCTAGGAAGGGCAACCGGTTGCCGGCGTCGTCGCTCAGCCAGTAGTTGTCGTTGCGGGTCATGGTGAAGCTCTCGTTGACCTGCCAGTCACCGGCTACGAACGGGCCGGTCCCAACGAGCTCGGCGTCGCACGTATCCGGATCGTCGAGCTGGGACTGGGCGACGATGCCCATGCGTCCGTCGTTCCACAGGTACCACGGAAACGCGACCCATGGAGTGGCTGCCCGGACCTCCACGGTGCGCTCATCGAGAGCCTGCACCGACTCGATGTTGTCGAGCACGAAGCGAAACAGCAGCGAGGTCCTGTTGGGATAGGCACCGCGGTAGGCGTCGAGGTTGTTCTTGACCACCTCGGCGTCGAGGGGAGTGCCGTCGTGGAACTCGATTCCCTCGCGCAGGGTGATCGTCCAGACGTCGTAGGTGTCGTTGGGCGTGATCGACTCGGCCAGGAACGGCACGATGTCGCCGTTGTCATCGGGTGCTGCGAGCTGGTCGTACACCGCTCGGGCGACCTGAACCCCGGGCATCACAAGTTGGGCCTCGGGGAGGCACCAACCTCCGGAGGACTCCGCTGCGATGGCGTACGTGAGCGTTCCGCCGTAGTCAGGTCCGAGCGCAGCGTCGGTGGTGCCCCCGGCGCGGTCGGTGTCGCCGTCGGTGGATTCCGCACCGGTACAACCTCCAGCGATCAATCCGGTCGCCAGCGTCGCACCGACGATGGCCAAGAGTCCATGTCGCATTTGGTCAACCCCCGTCCGAACCAACTGCGCCCTCGGCCGGGATGGTAGCGGTGGGGATGGGGCCGTGCTCGACCGAACGCTCGGGTGCTGGTCGAATCAGCCGGCGAGTGTTGCGGTGGCGCTGCACTCGAAGATCGCGCCCGGAAGGCCCCGCACCGGCACATCCACCAGCGCTTGGAGCGAAGCGGCGGTACGGCCTTCACCGACCCATGAACCAGCCGCGGGGATGCTCACCGCCCCTCCGTCGACCTTCACGTCCAGCGGTCCGCTCGGTAACGTGACGTTCCCCGTCGACGTCACGGTGGTGATCTGCACCTTGACCATCTCCCCAGACTGTCCAAGGTCTCCAGGTGCCGCGAGCTGGATGCTTGCGGGAGAGGACGCAGAGGTGGTGGACAGCTCGAAACGGATGGCGTGCCCAACTCCGTCGGGGGAATATGTGGAGGTACTTGTAAGTTGCTAGTTACATCGAATCCTGATGTTGAGACCTGAGCCAGGAGGCCGCCATGACCAACGAGGTTCTGACCGAATCGAAGCTTGCAGCGACAGCTGAAGCCACGAACACCGCCACGTCACCCGAGGGGTCGCGCAAGCTGCGTGGCGTGTACGACGGCGATGGGTTCCACTGGGTCGGCGACGGCTTCTACGTCACGCAGGTGCTACCCGGGCAGGCCAACCTGCAACGTGAGGCCGACCCGTTCCTGTTGATGGACTACCACGCACCTCGCGAGTACGCACCCACCGACACCCCCCGTGGGGTGGGACCCCACCCACACCGTGGCTTCGAGACCGTGACCCTCGCGTTCGAGGGATCGGTGGCTCACCACGACTCGACGGGTTCGGGCGGGGTGATCAACGCCGGTGATGCCCAGTGGATGACCGCGGCCGGCGGGATCCTGCACAAGGAGTACCACGAGGAGCACTGGGCCCGCCGGGGTGGTCGTTTCCACATGATGCAGTTGTGGGTGAACCTGCCGAGTGCCAACAAGATGGATACCCCGGGCTACCAGACTCTCACCGCGGACCAGATGGGCAAGGTCGAGCTCGCCGGTGGAGGCAACGTGAAGCTCTACGCAGGTGAGCTCGACGGCACTCGCGGCCCGGCGAGCACGTTCACTCCGATCGAGCTCTGGGATGTCGAGCTGACAGCCGGGGAGACGACCTCGTTGGTGGTGCCCGAGGGTCATACCACGATGGTGTTCGTGCTCGACGGGGACGTTGCCACCGAAGGTGGTTCGGTCGGGTTCCAGCAACTCGGGATGTTCGAGCGCGAGGGTGGCAACGTCACCCTGACCGCCGGTGGCGGCGGTGCCAGGCTGATCCTCCTCGGAGGTGAGCCGATCGGCGAGGACGTGATCTTCTACGGCCCGTTCGCGATGAACACCGAGGAACAGATCGTCGAGGCGATCGAGGACTTCAACTCCGGCAAGTTCGGTCACCTCGTGTGAGCTACCGGTGGTGCGGTCACCCGCGAATGTGGACGGTCGGAGAGGTCGCCGTAGGCACCCTCACCGACCGGTGGCGACCTCGGGATGGCGCTGCGCGTACTCCTTGAGCGCTGCGATCACCGGTGCCATGTCTCGCCCCGCGTCGGTGGGTAGGTAGCGCACCGCCACAGGTGGGCCATCATCCACGACCCGGTCCGCGAGACCGTGCTCGCACAGTTCGCGCAGGCGCGTGGTGAGCACGCTGTCGGTCACACCCGGCACCGCCCGGGACAGGTCCGAGTACCGTTGCCTGCCCTCCAACATCGCATCGAGGATGCTGCCGGCCCAGGCTCGTCCGAGCACTGCCATGACCGACTCGATCGATGCGCACTCCTCGCCGGGCTCGGTCACCTTCGCGGTCCGGATTCCAGTGTGCTGCGAGAAGTCCGTCGGGTGAGGATGGCACCCTTCATCATGGTCCTACCCGGCGGCAGTGTGTGCCTGGGCGACCAACTCGCAGAACTCTGCCAACTCGTCCGCGTCGAGTACGGCGAGGTCCACCCCGAAGCGCTCGTTGGTCGCGGCTTCGGCGGCCTCCCATGCAGCGCGCATCTCGTCGTCGGGTGGGGAATCCGGTTCGGGCCACCCGAACACCGCTGCCATGTAAGGGGTCTTGACCATGAAGGCATCGACCGGAGCGATTCCGGCGTCGGCCACCGCAGCACCGTGTCGCGCGTGGCGCAGCTCGCGCAGGGCGTTGATGCGGTGCAGCGCCAGCTCGCGATCTCCGTCGGGCTCGGGAAGGGAGCGCCATCCGTCGAACACGGCTGCGTCGGATCCGTCGGCGGCGTCGATGACCCTGCCTGCCAACTCGGAGAGTCGGTCGTAGTCGATGCCTTCGGTGGCCATGTGCTCGCCGGCCCAGCGGTGCGCGCTTGTGGCGAAGCGCTGTGCGGCCTCGGCGCGCGACTCGACGTCAGCCGACGCCTCCCATCCGGCCTGGACTGACTCGGGAGGGAAGAACACGAACGCCTCGGTCACCTCGGCGTGGGGTACATCGCCGAGAACCCCTCCGCGACCCGCGAAGTAGAACGCCATGCCCTCATATCCCGCCGACGCCGCATCGATGTACGTCTGCGCGTCGAGCATGAAGTTCGCCGCCAAGTCGTGGATCGGGCCGGCGGATCGTTCGGCAGCCTCGATGTGTGTCAGTTCATCGCTCATGGTCGCGGGATCCTAGCCATCGACGGGAGGCATGCCGGTCGGTGTTCGGTCCGCCGGCAACGCCGGCCGACTGGGAGCAGAAGATGGAAATGCAGGTCGATTGGGTAGGATCCACAAGAAATACGCTTCAGGAGGGTTGATTTGCAGGGTATATGCGGCACCTCATAGGGTCGCAGTATGGCTGGTCATCCGATCTCACGGGTAGCCGAACTGCTGCGGGTGAGCCCCGACACCGTGCGCCGTTGGGCCGATGACGGCAGGTTGACCGCGAGTCGGTCGTCATCGGGAAGCCTGGAGGTCTCAGGGGAGTCCCTCGCCGCCTACCTGCGCGACAACTCCCACGCCTACGAGCCCGAATCGGTCATGGCACAGTCGGCGCGGAACCGCTTCACGGGGATCGTGACCCGGGTGCAACGCGATGGGCTCGTCGCGGTGGTCGAGATCCACTCGCCACCGCATCGGGTGGTGTCGATGATGACCTCCGAAGCCGCGACCGACCTCGGACTCGAAGTCGGCGACATCGCCACCGCAGCTGTGAAATCGACCAACGTGATCGTGGAGTTGCCATGAAACACATGACCGAGCCATCCCTCTCTGTCGGGCGCACCGGCGGCCCCAGGGGCAGGACCTACCGCCGTGGTCGTACCTTGGGAGTGTTGTTGGTCGCACTGGCGCTGGTGTTCGCAGGTTGCAGCTCCGACGACAGCTCCGCGGACAGCACCGGGAATACGACCGCGGGCAGCGATGCAGGTGCCGCGGAGCTGTCGGGGTCGATCACCGTGTCAGCCGCGGCGTCGCTCACCGACGTGTTCGACGCTGCGATCGAGGACTTCACCGCTGAGAACCCTGACACCGAGGTGGTCGCCAACTACGGCTCGTCGTCGCAGCTCGCCGAGCAGATCCTCGCGGGTGCTCCTGCCGATGTCGCAGCGTTCGCGAACACCTCTGCGATGGACGGCCTCGTCGAAGCCGGGGTCGTGGACGAGGCCCAGTCCGGCGTGATCCTCGCGACCAACGAACTGGTCATCATCACCAAACCGGGCAACCCCGAGGGGATCGACTCGGTCGACGATCTCACCGACGTCGGCACGGTAGCCCTGTGCGCGCAGGATGCTCCGTGCGGACGCTACGCAGCGGAACTGCTCACCAATGCGGGGGTGACCTTGGACGAGTCGACCATCACCCGGGGTCAGAACGCGACCGCGACACTCACAGCGGTGACAGAGGGCGACGCTGCTGCTGCGATCCTGTACCGATCCGACGGTGTGCGCGCAGCTGAGCGTGCGGAGGTCGTCGACGTGCAAGAGGGGCTCAGCCCGATCGCGGAGTACCCGATCGCTGTGCTGAACACCACCGAGAACGTCGAGTTGGCGGACGCGTTCGTCGGGTTCCTCCTCTCAGACGCAGGGGTTGCACTTCTGGGCGAAGGTGGCTTCGGGTCCCCGTGATCCGGCTGCACTGTCCCCGATGAGCACCGTGAAGCGATGAGGACCGTGGCTCTATGAGCCCTGTGAAGACTCTATGAGCACTGTGACGTGATGAGGACTCTGAGCGGATGAGCTCGGATACGACAAGTGCAGGACCGGTTCGGTGAGCACGGCCCGGGTGCTCGCTCGCCGCCCGGTTACCGCGCTGGTCGCACTCGTCGCGGTCGCGTTCTTCGCAGTGCCTCTTGTGGCGCTCCTGGTCCGCGCGCCATGGTCCCAACTTGTGTCCAATCTGAGTGAGCCGCAGGCACTCGAAGCCATGCGGCTGTCATTGGTCTGCTCGCTGAGCGCGGCGGTTGCCGCGACGATCCTCGGCCTGCCCCTGGCGTGGTGCCTCGCCAGGGTGGACTTCCCGGGCCGGTCGATCGTGCGGGCACTCGTGTTGTTGCCGATGGTGCTCCCCCCGGTGGTCGGCGGCGTCGCGCTCCTCGGGGCGTTCGCCCGTGGAGCCCCGATCGGGAGCTGGCTGTACGACACATTCGGCGTCCAGCTCACCTTCAGCACCGCGGGTGTGGTGCTGGCCGAGACATTCGTCGCCCTGCCGTTCTTCGTGATCACGGTCGAGGCGGCCCTTCGCTCGATGGACCGTCGCCTCGAGGACGCGGCGTCCACCCTAGGAGCCACGCCAGGCCAGGTGTTCCGCTGGGTGGCGGTGCCTTCGATCATGCCGTCGTTGGTGGCGGGAGTGGTGCTCGCCTGGGCACGGGCGTTGGGTGAGTTCGGTGCCACGATCACCTTCGCGGGCAACGTCGCGGGCCGCACCCGCACGCTGCCGCTAGCGGTCTACCTAGCGCTCGAATCCGACCCCGATGTCGCGGTGTCGCTGAGCCTGGTGCTGCTCGCGGTGTCGCTGGTGGTGATCGTGTCGTTGCGCGAACGATGGTTGGGTCAGCGGTGACAGGGATGGCCGCGGAGGGGTTGCATGCCGACATCTCGGTGGACCTGAGCGACCCGCGCCGGGATGCGCCAGCTTTCGAGCTGCGGGTGGTGCTCGAAGTCGCGCCCGGTGAAGTCCTCGCCGTGGTGGGTCCCAACGGTGCGGGCAAGTCCACATGCCTGCGAGCGATCGCGGGACTGCAACCGATCGGAGCGGGGATGATCGGCGTCGGTGACCGGATCTTCGACGCCCCGGCGGCATCGGTGTTCGTCGAGCCCGACCGACGCTCGGTGGGCACGGTCTTCCAGGACTACCTGTTGTTCCCACACCTCGACGCGATCGACAACGTGGCGTTCGGATTGCGCGCCGCGGGTCGTTCCAAGGCCGATGCCCGGGCGATCGCGAGGGGTTGGCTCGAACGGATGGACCTGACCGATCGAATGACCACGCGTGCCCCGAAGCTCTCCGGCGGCGAGACCCAACGGGTCGCGCTGGCGAGGGCCCTGGCAACCGAACCCGACGTGTTGTTGCTCGACGAACCACTCGCTGCGCTCGACGTGACGACGCGCACCTCGGTGCTGCGGACCCTACGGTCGCACCTTGAGGAGTTCGCGGGCCCGACCGTGATGGTCTCACACGACCCGCTCGACGCTTTCATGCTGGCGGACTCGATCGCGGTGGTAGAGGACGGCAGGGTGACCCAGACCGGGTCGATCACCGAGGTCACCCGACGGCCGAGGACCCGCTACATAGCAGACCTGGTCGGGGTGAACCTGCTCACCGGGACGGGTCGTGGTCACGAGATCGAACTGTCCCTCGACGCCGGGGAAACCACGACGATATCCGCTTCCGTCAGGGCGCCGGCGCGTCGCTCCATGCACTCGGAACCCGGGTGGGACGAGGGTGTCACCCCGGCTGAGGTGAGAACCGTGCGAGTTGCCGACGCCGTCGAAGGTCCCGCAGTGGTCCTGATCAGCCCCCGGGCCGTCTCGGTGCACCGCGACCGTCCCGACACCAGTGCCCGCAACGTCTGGCCGATGACGATCAGTGGAATGGACGCGCTCGGTGAGGTCGTGCGGGTACGGCTCCAGGGGGAGGTGGATCTGGTCGCCGAGGTGACCCCCGCGGCGGTGTCGGACCTACGCCTGCACGACGAAGCGACAGTGTGGGTGTCGGTGAAGGCGACCGAGGTGACCGCCTACCCGGCTTGAGGCACGCCTGGCCCACGTCGTCCACGGGGAGCGCCGCGGCTGGACTGGACCGGCGGTGCGAGATCCACAGGTCAACCCGCCAGGCGTGTCTGGCGGGTGGTGGCCAGGAGGGTTCCGTCGGGCAGGTGGATCCAACCGTCCTCGACCGCGAAACCGTCGTGTGAGTGGAATGCGTGCATCCGCGCGGCGAGGTACTCGTCGTCGCCGAGGGTCCACGATCGGGCGCCGTCGTGGATCTGGATCGAGTACTCCACGGTCACGGCGCGCACCGGTTCGGTGGTGCGTGTGAACACCGCCGGAGGGAAGTAGTCGCCGAACATTGTCAACCAGGTGGGATCGAAGCTGTTCTCGCCGACCGGGCGACACCAGGCGATCCACTCGGAACGCCCGGTGCCACCGAAGGGCGGGGTGTCGGGGTGAAGCAAAGTCTCCACGCGGTTCAGGTGTGCGGGTTCAGGAAACTCCAGTGGTATCGCCCCATCGGGGCGTGGCGCTGGAGCATCCACGTCGCTGTAGACCTGGCCTTCCCAGGGGGTCGAGTAGTGCATTCGTGCTGCTGTCGTGGTACGTCCATCCTGGGAGACCACCGCGTGGGTGGTCGTCATCGCCCTGCCACGACGGACCACCTCGATGTCGATGTCGAGGTCGCCCACGACGTTGCCGCGCGCGTACCCGAAGGTGGCGGCGCGCAGAGCGGACGCAGGGTCGACACCTTCGGAGGCGAGCTCGGTGGACGAGGCCTCCACAGCCAGTGCCGCGACCACCCCACCGTGGACGCCCTGCAACGAGGTCCACCGGTCGTCCACGTGCGCGCTGTAGCGCCCGTCGCCCGACTCTGTGATGGTCATGGTCTCGGCCCACGTCATGGCGGCGACAGTACCGATGCGCGACCCACCTCGGCGAAGGCCCACCAGGGAGCACACTCACGTTCGTGTCGCGGGATGCCCAATATCATTGTGGGCATGCCTATCGGACTGATGCCGACCCCTGCTCCCAACGGTGTTACACCCACCGAACCACAAGCCGTGGTGGAGGCCTACCTCGACTCCATGGCGGCGGGCGATGTCGCCGCAGCGGTGGCGCTGCTCGACGAGAACGTGCGCTACACCAACGTGGGACTCCCCACGATCCACGGGCGCCTGGAGGTCGCCCGTGTGCTCAAGGCGCTCGACCGGCCGAACTGCAACTTCGAGGTGTACCTGCACTCGATCGCCACCAACGGCGAGGTGGTGCTCAACGAACGCACCGACGTGATCGAGTTCGGTCCCATCCGCAGCCAGTTCTGGGTGTGTGGCCGCTTCGAGGTGCGCGACGGGCTCATCACGGTGTGGCGCGACTACTTCGACAACTTCGACATCATCCGCGGTGTCGGTCGAGGTCTGCTCGGAGCTGTGTTCCCGGCGGTGCGTCCCGAGCCTCCCGAGAGCCCTACGAGCCTGCCCGGCCGCTGAGCGAACCTGATCCCGGGTTGTGCTGACCCGCCCCCTCTCTGAGCGTTCTGTGGTGCGGAGAGTGAGGGATTCGAACCCTCGGAGGCCTTGCGACCTCAACGGTTGTCGAGACCGTCCCATTCGTCCGCTCTGGCAACTCTCCGCCTCCGACGGTAGCGGGCGGGCACCGCAGCGGCCACACGGGAATGGGTGCGCAACCTCCCTGCGCTCGCAGCTGGCGCCGAAGCGCGCGGGTTCAGCGGTGTTGCTTGAAGAAGTCATGCAGGAGAGCTGCACACTCCTCGGAGCGCACACCACCGAGGGTCGGGAACTCGTGGTTGAGGCGGGGATCCTGGCCCAGGTGGTACAGGGTCCCGGTGGCGCCGGCGTCGGGGTTGGTGGCACCGAAGATCACGCCACCGATGCGCGATGCCCACGCTGCTCCGGCGCACATCGGGCACGGTTCGAGTGTGACCATCAACAGGCAGTCGTCCAAGCGCCATCGGCCGAGGGTGTCGGCGGCATCGCGCAGGGCGAGGACTTCGGCATGTGCGGTCGGATCACCGGTGCGCTCACGCTCGTTGCCGCGCACGGCGAGCACCTCGAAGTCGGCTCCACCGTCGCCCAGGTGGACCACGCAGGCCCCGACCGGCACCTCACCGGCTGAGGCCGCATCGGTCGCGGCGTCGATGGCGGATCCCATCACCACCTCGAAACGCGGGTCGTGGGTGAAGGTGTGCCCGTTGAGGGTGGACAGGGTTGGAGGATCGGGTGGCACGTGACACATCTTTGCCCAACTCCGCGTGCCGCGATGATGCCCAGCGGCCATGCTGGTGGGGTGAGTCCCCGCCGTTCGAAGACCTCCGACGATTCGACCGCCCACACGGATGCTGTCGACATCTCGGGCACAGGAGGTGACGGGGGCAGAGGTGACGGAGTCGGGGGCAGCGACGACGATCCGGTGACCGGAGCACAGGGTGCCGATGGGTCGCCTGAGGCGGCCGAACGCGACGACGACACCGCAGAGCTGCCGGTGGTGCCGACCCCGACGGGGCACACGATGCGCGAGCCCCATGAGTCCGAGACCGCCGAGGTACGCCGCGCCGCAGATCTCGCAGAGGTGATCGGACTGGCGCGGATGCGCTACGACCGCGACACCCTGCTCGACAAGGCCAACCTGGAGGACATGGACACCGCCCGCTGGTGGCGTGCCATGGGCATCGTCGAGGTGCCCGACGGAATGGTGGCGTTCAACGCGGATGACCTCGCAATGGCCCGGGCACTCAAGGTGGTGCTCGCCGAGGGTGACGCCAGCGAGGAGCACGTGTTCCGCCTCGCCCGTCTCCTCGGCGGGTCGTTCTCGCGGATCGCCGAGGCGCAGACCGCGGTGGTCGAGGACATGATCCGTTCGCTCGACCCCGGGGTCGCACTCGACACGCCCGGCGAACGCTCGGCCGCGCTGTCGGGCGATGCGGCCACCGCATTGGTGAACCTGTTCGAGCAGTCGATGCTCTACGTGTGGCGTCGACACCTGTTCGCGACGCTGGGACGTTGGGTGGGCGCGGATCCCGAACACGAGGACCAGGCGGTGGGTTTCGTCGACATCTCGGACTTCTCGCGGATGTCCAAGCGCCTCGATCCCGATGTGCTCGCAATCGTTGTCGAGGGCTTCGAGTCAGAGGTGGTCGACGTGGTGTCGGCCCACGGTGGACGCGTGGTGAAGTTCATCGGTGACGAGGCGTTCTTCGTGCTCGACGACCTCGGCGAGGCGGTGCGCACAGCGCTGGAGATCATGGAACGGCTCGAGGCCTCCGACCCGCCAGTGGCGCTGCACGGAGCGGTGGCGTCGGGGCCGACGGTCACGATCGCCGGCGATGTGTTCGGCAACACCGTCAACTTGGCGAAACGCCTCACCGACGTGGCGCGCAAGGGCAAGGTGATCCTCCCCAAGGACCAGGCGAAGCTGCTGGAGGACTGCGATGACCTCCGACTGCACCGGGTGGGTCGCTCGTTCGAGCTCAAGGGTGTCGGGCGGACCTCGGCCATGAGCGTTTCGCTGACGCCCTCAGAAGACTGACCCAGCGGTAGTGGCCTGAGACCGAGAGCGATCGTCGCGACCGGGATGGCCGAGACGATCAGCGGTTAGGCCGGTGGGGCATGCAGGACGATTGCGATGCCCTGATACGAGCTCGACAGCGTCGTCCCGTCGGGAGACAGGGTGCCCCGCAGCGGGGTGCCGTTGAAGGTCATGTTGACGACTTCGCAGCTGATGGTGCCACCGAACTCCTGGACCCCGTAGCCAAGCGAGGTCAGATCGACGGTTCCGGTGAAGGTGTCGCCGCTCACGAACACGTTCGCCGAGAGGTTCATCGGTCCGGTCCACACACCCGAGCGAAGCGGCGGGCAGTCGTAGATGGTGATCTTTCGCTGCACCTGTGGGTCGGCTGGGTGCGTCTCGTCGCCGGGCTGGTTCGCGTTGATCACGCAGACCCCGGTGGAGTCATAGGAGACGACGCCGTCGGTGAACGAACAGCCGGTGCTCGATGGGTCGAGTGCCAGGGACACGGGTAGCCCCGAGGTGGAGGTTGCGGTGGGTGTGAACTGCTTGCCCACGTACCCGACGCCCGGAGCGTTGAACACGATCCCCTTGTAGGGAGGCGGTGTGGGAGCGCACGCTCCCACCATCGCGATGATGCCTAACAGAAGTGGTGCGGCGAGCAGGCGTACGCGTACCGATGTGGTTGTCATCTGAATCCCCCTCAGGACAGGTCTGTAACAATAGTCACAGTCCGGGTCGCCTCGGCACAATCAGCGGGGTCCGAGTCGGCGGTAGACCAGTGGACACCACGGTTATCGGTCCTTGATGGTCAGGGATTGAGCGCGGATCGCAGCGGCCCCACCTTTCTCGCCGCAGTTGCGATGGTGGTGTCGGGCGCGGTTCTTCTATCGTACGGTCAACACGAATCTGACGGGTCGTCAGGTTCAACCTGGAGGCCGACGATGACCGGGTCCGATCCGAGCGCACTGGACGAAGCCAAGGCTCGCTACGAAGCAGAACGTGCCAAGCGCGTGCGCGAAGAGGGGCTCTCGCAGTACCACACGCTCAGCGAGCACAACCTGGACCGCGACCCGTGGGCGGACCCGGGCTTCACCCGTGATCCGCTCACCGAGACCGTCGAGGTGGTGGTCCTCGGCGGCGGGTTCGCAGGGATGTTGAGCGCGATCAACCTCACCAAGCGAGGCATCACCGACTTCCGGATCGTCGAGAAGGCGGCGGATTTCGGGGGCACCTGGTACTGGAACCGCTACCCGGGGTGCATGTGCGACGTCGACTCCACCATCTACCTGCCCCTACTCGAAGAGACCGGCTACATGCCGACCGAGAAGTACGCGTCGGCCACCGAGATCTTCGGCTACTGCCAGCTTCTCGGCCGACACTTCGGGCTCTATGACCACGCGCTGTTCCAGACCGAGGTCGAGTCTCTCGAATGGGACGACGGTGCCCAGTGCTGGGACCTGAGGACCAACCGCTCGGACCGGATACGCACCAGGTTCTTCGTCGCCGCCGGTGGCCTCATGCACAAGGCGAAGCTGCCGGGTATCGACGGCATCGACACCTTCTCAGGCAAGGCGTTCCACACCACACGCTGGGATTACGACTACACCGGGGGCAGCCCGACCGAGCTGATGGACCACCTCGCCGACAAGCGGGTCGGGATCATCGGCACCGGAGCCACCTCGGTGCAGGTCGTTCCCCAGCTCGCTCGCTCGGCCAAAGAGGTGTACGTCTTCCAGCGCACGCCCTCCGCGGTCGGTGTACGGGCGCAACACGACATCGACGAGGAGTGGTTCCAGTCTCTACCCCCGGGTTGGCAGCGCGAGCGCACGCTCAACTTCACCGAGGTGGTCACAGGCAACAAGCCCGGCCAGGACCTGGTCGCGGACGGTTGGGGCCAGGTGCTGCGCGAGGACACTCAACGCGAACCCGCGTCCGAGGAGCACCGTGCCGAGCTCGAGCGCATCGACTTCGAGGTGATGGAGGGTTTCCGTCGACGCATCGACGACATCGTGGAGGATCCCGACACCGCCGAGAAGCTCAAGCCCTGGTACGGCAAGCACTGCAAGCGGATCTGCTTCCACGACGAATACCTCCAGTCCTTCAACGAACCCAACGTGCACCTTGTGGACACCGACGGGGCGGGGGTCACCGAGATGTCCGCGGCGGGTCCGGTCGTAGGAGGCGTCGAGTACCCGCTCGACCTGTTGATCTTCGCGTCGGGCTTCGAGATCACCACGGGCCTGGTCGACCGGCTCGGATTCGACCCGCTCGGTCGGGGAGGGGTGCCGTTGAGCGAACGCTGGCACGACGGGACCCATTCGCTGCACGGTGTCCTCACCGCCGAGTTCCCCAACTTCTTCGTGGTGAGCTTCATCCAGGCCGGGTTCGGGTTGAACTTCGTGCACTTCCTGTCGGAGTCGACCGCCCACATCACCTGGCTGATCGACCACTGCATCAGCGAGGGGATCACCTCGATCGAAGCCACCACCGAAGCCGAGGACGAATGGCTCCAGGTGCTGTGGGACGCGTCCGGGCCGCTGGCCAGGTACAACCGCGGCTGCACACCGAGCTACGGCAACAGCGAGGGAGCGCGCACGATGCTCGCAGCCCGCTCGGCGGTGTTCCCCGGCTCGCTGATGGACTACGCCGCACACCTCGAGAAGTGGCGTGACTCCGGCGACCTCGAAGGAACCCTGACGCAGCGCCGGTAGCGCCCTCGCTGGGGCCTTCGGCCGAGAGGTGCTGCGAGCGACGCCATGTCGGATCGCACGACCCTGAGCGGCGCAGATCAGGTACCAGAGTGGGCGACGTGCATGGACCACCATCGGGCACGGTCAGTTGGTCTGGAGAGCCCCCGAGGGCCGAACCCGCTGAGACGCAGGTTCAGCCCTCGCAGATGTCTTGACACATCACCTGGCGGAGAGGGTGGGATTCGAACCCACGGTGAAGTTGCCTCCACACACGCGTTCCAGGCGTGCCGAATCGTCCGCTCTCGCACCTCTCCAGGTTGTGCCTCCGATGCCCCGGAGGGTCCCGATGCGGACGGCTGCACCTTCCGCGGTGGGACGGTTGTCGATGGTAGCCGCAGGTGCCGGGACGGGCCTTGCCCGTAGAGGCCACCCGGTCCGGTGCCGGCCGATGTCAACGCTTCGGGGGACAGGTGTTCGGGGGCTCAGTGCCTCGGTGCGTCCCGGGTGGACGCCACGGCAGGATTCGGTATCCTTGCGAGTCCGATCGCGCCCTCGGGTGGCGGCCGGGTCCTGTGCAACCACAGACCGTGAACCGGGTCAGGGCCGGAAGGCAGCAGCTCTCAACGGATCCTGTGGGGTGCCGCAGATCGCCTGGCCGCCTCCCG